>JAJCZO010000143.1 GCA_029262355.1 Deltaproteobacteria bacterium | reverse complement strand
GCCTGGCCGACCGTGCGGGTGAGTGGATGGGCGACGAGCCGACGTAGGGGCGCGAAGGTGAGCAGATCGACTCGGGGCGCAGGGTGGGCGGGCGAGGCCCGGGCCGAGCGCCATTCGAGGAGGCCGAAGGAGAGGAGCAAGATCGCTGCGACGCTTCCGTAGTACAGGGGCGCGGGAAGTCCGGTCAGGCCGCCGTGGCCCGCGTGCCCCCCGTGCGCGGCGTGGGGCCCTGCCGCGGGCGCGGCTCCGAGGAGCAAGTCGAGACCGATCGCCGCCGCGACGATCGTCGCGACGATCCACGGAAAGCCGAGGCTGAGGGCGCGCTGCGCGTGTTTCATACGGCCGCGGTCCTTCCGCTCGTCGTGGCACGGCGTCGCTTGATGCGCGCAGCGCGGATCACGATCAGGAACAGTAAGACCGCGAGAGCGATCCCGCCGATGACCGCCCAAGGCGAGCCAGGTTCGCCAACCGCCATCGGAAGGTCGATCGTCCACGGATCGCCCTCGTCTTCGAATGCCACCCGAAGGAGGTAGGTCGCCTCGGTCTCGAACCGGGGATGGAACTTGAAAACGCGCTCATCCAACTCTGCTTCCATCGGGCCGTAGATGATTGGATCGGATCCGAGGAGCTGATCCTCGAACACCGTCATGGTGACGATGCCGTCGAACGGCGCACCGCCGTCGAGACGAGTCACGTAGACGTGGAAGGTGGCTCGGTCGCCCGGCTCGATCACGCCTGGGTATCCGGTCATGCGGAGCTCGAACCGTCCGGCCTCGACGCGATACGTGAGTACCGGCGTCTGGGGGTAGTCCTCGTCGTAGGCGTAGTGCGGGACACCGAGGATGTGGTGCGTCCATCCGGTGCTGGGTGCCAGGAGAAGCGCCAACAGGAGGAGCCGGATTGCGCCGGAGATCACTGCTTCGACTCCGCGTGTACCTCACGCTCCGAGGGACGAAGAACGTCGATCAAGGGGCCATCGAATCCAAATGCGAGTGCGTCGTCGCCGCACGACGCGACGCACTCACCGCAGTTGTCGCATTCCATTCCCATCTGGTTCTTCATCGGGTTCAGCCCCTCGGGGCAGGCGGCGACGCACAGGGCGCACTGCGTGCAGCGATCGCTCTGCAACTTCACGCGCACCGGGCGGGCCCACCCGATCAGGCTGTAGAGGGCTCCGCCGGGGCAGACGTATCGGCACCACCAGCGGCGCGACACCAGCACCTCGAAGCTGATGATTGCGACGAGGAGCAAGGCCATCCAGCTGAGTCCGCCCGCCCACGGCCCGAAGCGCCCCATCTCGGCGCGATCGAAGAAGGCGAAGACGACGTCGTGCGCCTCCCGGCCGACGATGGCCGGTGGGTACACGTAGCCGAGGACCGGTATCGCGAGAACGGCAGTGAGCACGAGCCCCGCGGCGAGCACGCCGTACTTGGTGGTACGCGAAGGCTTGAGGTCGCGCGGTCGGATCTCGAGGAAACGCATCGCTCCGCGCATTTTGTCGGTCAGCTCGAGCAGGAAGCCCACCGGGCAGATCCACGAGCAGAAGATGCGACCGAGCAGGAGCGTCGCCGCGAGCGGTACGAGCAGGCTTGCGAGCAGAACCCAGGGTAGAGCTCGGCTTGCGACCATGCTTTCCACCGCGCCGAGCGGGTCGGTCATCGAGACCGGGCCGACGGTGGCCGACCATGGGCCGCCTCGAGCGAGCTGTGCGTACTCGAGAACCTGGGCGCGGTCGCGCTGGACGCGCCCAGCGCGTTCCTTCTCTGCACCGGGTAGGGCCCGCATGGTGGTGTCGACGGCCTGCAGGACGCCGCCGGCTGCGGTGCCGGACCAGCGTTCGAGGACTCGGTCGATCTCTCTCGCCGCGACGTAGTTCTGGTAGCGAGCTAGAACAGGGATGAGAAGCATGAAGACGACGACGAGCACCTGGACGGTGCGTCGCGTGACGTGAAGCTTGCTCATGCGGGCGCCCCGTCTTCTCCACGCGGGCGGCGGCGCGTCTCGACCCGGATCGCGCGTCGGTCGCGCACGATGCAGAATTCTTCGCAGAGTCCGCAGCCGATGCATGCTTCTTCATGCACGACCGGAGCATTCCGGTAGTCCTGGGTAATGGCCCGATTCCGAAGGGGGCACACGGTGTGACAGGCACCGCAGACGCCTGTCCCGTTGTGCGACACGCAAAGCCGCTCGTCGACGACGGCGACTCCCATGCGGGGCTCTTCTCGTTTGGTCTGGGGCGTGAGGGCGCCGCTAGGGCACGCGGGGCCGCATGCGAGGCAGATCGTACACGCCTTGTCGGCGGGAAGGATGTACGGCGTTCCCTGCAGATCGCCCGCCTCGGGACCGAACAGACGGATGCATTGCGCCTCGCAGGCGTCTGCACATTCGGTGCATCGAATGCACCGCGCGAGGAAGTCGGGCTCTTCGAGCGCGCCCGGTGGGCGCACGATTCCGAGATCGCCCCGCACGCCAGCGGGCAGCGCGCTTCCCGGTCGCAGCCCGAGAAGCCCGTAGAGCAGACCACCGCCGGCGCCGATCTTGCCGGAGCGAAGCGCGAGCACTCGGAAGAACTCTCGGCGGTCGAGGCCCGGTACGCTCATACGATGTCTCCCCGCGGTCGTACGCGGATCGCCTGTGGGTAGTGCACGCAGCTGCGCTCACACAGCCCGCACCCAATGCAGGCATCGGGATCGACCTCGGGTCGTTCCCACAACCCCGCGCGAAGCGCGGTGCCTTCGAGTGGGCACGACCGCACGCAAACGCCGCACGACGCTCCGTTGAACGAGTAGCAGAGGTGCTGATCCACTTCGGCGAGGCCCATGTCCACGTTGCCCAAGGCTTCCTCGGTCTTCTCGACAGGAGAAAGAGCCCCGGTGGGGCACGCCGCGGTACAGCGTAGCGTGTCGCCGGGGACCCCGTTGCACAACATGCAGGCCTGGCGGCGCGGGAAGATGACGGGTGTCCCGCGCTGGCCGGCTCCGGGGCGCATGGAGACCTCGCGTCCCGTCTCCTCGGTGAAGCCGACGATGCAGCGGTTCGGACACGCGTCTGCGCACCGACCGCACCGGATGCAGGTTGCGAGGAAGTCGTCCTCGTCGAGCGCCCCAGGTGGTCGGACGCAGGCGACCGCTGGGCCCACGCCCGCGGCGAGCCAGCCGCCAGTCCCGAGCCCGATCACGGCGGCGGTGCCCGTCGCGATCTGGCCCAGAACCTGTCTGCGGGTGAGTTCGGACACGGGTCGGCCTCAGACTCTCTCGATCCGCGCCGCTAGCTTCTTGTAGTCCGCCTGCCCCGACACGGGATCCCACGCGCGGTGACTCACGGCGTTCACGAGCCACCGGTTCTTCTTCGGATCGGCGCTATCCGCGACCGATAGGTTCCAGGGGCTGAAGAGATAACCATCGGGCACTTCGCTTCGTGCCGGGCGCACAATCGACGTGGTTCCGATGGAGACGCGTGCCTCGTAGTGCGAGCGTCGCGTGACGACGCGCACACGTTCGCCGTCCTCGAGGTCGAAGCGTTTGGCGTCTGCTTCGCTCACCTCGACGTACTGCTCCGGGACCAGGTTCATCGTGGTGGCTCCGCGGATCGTCTTTGCGCTGTGGAAGTGCTCGTAGACGATCCCGAGTCCGAGCCAGAAGGGGTATTTGTCCTCCGTGATGGCGTCGGCGAGAGACTTCGCGTCGTCGCCGTAGAACTCGAGATCTGGGAGCTCGGGCACCAGGCCTTGGTCTCTCGCGCGCACCAGGAGGTCCTGATTCTTGTAGAGCCAGGGCCCCTCGCCCTTCTTGGCACCGTACTGCCGGAATTCCTTTGCGACCTCCTTCAGGTTCTTCCCGTCGGTTCCGTAGTCTTGCTCGCAAAGCTTGAAGTGCGCTTTGCCGTCGGCATGACGAAAGTTCTGGTACGGCGGGTTCTTCCAGCCCTCCTGGTGCATGTAGCGCCGCGGGGTGCCGCCCTTCTTGGCGGAATCGTAGTCTGCCGCCGGCCACTGAATGCCGCGTAGACGCCGGAGCTGCTCATACAGTCCGGTGCCGTCGCGTTCCTTGACTTCGAGCATGCCGGTCAGGTCTGCGTCTGAGCCCTTCGACGACTCGATGATCGCGGTGAAGACGTCTTCGGGGTCGTAGAACTCTTGGCCGTACTCGTTCTTGATCGTCTTCTTGAACGGAATGACCTTGTCGGCGTCGAGGCCGAGCTTCTTGGCGATCGATTTCGTCTTGTCGATGGCCAGATCGAGATCGGGCTTCGCCTCGGTGATGACTTCGCCCCGCTCGTCGCGACCCACGGAGACTCCGTCGCATACGTAGACGCGTCGCTCGGATTGGATGTACGTTCCGCCGGTCCATTCACCCCAGGTGATGGCAGGAAAGATGACGTCGCCGTACAGGAGGTTGGGCGCGTGTCGGTAGATCTCTTGCACCACGCAGAACATCTTCGTCAGCGCGGGACGCACCAGCGTTTCGACGTCCGGCAGATGGATGTGCGTCGTGTACATCCAGAACATCGCCTTCAGGTCGCCCTCGCAGGCCCGCTCCATCATCCCGATTGCCATCGGGTTCTTCAGCAGGGAGGTCTGCTCGAGCCGCTCGCGGGGGACACCCCACCGGTCGGCGATCCAGTCACGCCATTCCTTGTTGCTGAGCGGCTGGTTGAACGGGAGCCGGCTCGTGAGACCTCCCATCAGGCGTTCGCTCATCGCATTGGGCTGGCCCGTTTGTGAGTGCGTGCCGCATCCGCGGCGGCCGACGTTCCCGGTGAGCAGGTGGAGGTTGATGATGGAGATCGTGTTGTGCTGGCCGTGGAGCATTTGGTTGAAGCCGATGCCCCAGTAGGTGAGGACGCCGCCCTTGCCGTTCTTGCGCCCCTTGATCGACGCTTCGGCCCAGTCCTTCGCGACCACTTCGATCATCTCCTCGGTGATCCGGCCGCGGTCGAGGAGCTCGTTGCGTTCGATGACCTGCTTGGGTGAATAGCGCTCCTTCACTCCCTTTACGTACTCGCGCCAGCCCGAGGTATTCGCGTCGAGCCAATCTTCGGGCATGACGGCGTCGGGGTACTTGGTGAGGATCACGTATGCGATCGCGTTGAGGTAGGAGATGTCGCCGTTCAGCGTCGGAAAGTGGTACGAGTTGCGTGGGTTCACGCTCTCGAGGCCCATGACCGTCCCGGTCTTGCGGGGATCCGAGACGAGCGTTGGGATGTCAGCCTCTTTCTTGTGGTCGGCCACGCGCCAAAAAAGGACGGGGTGTGCTTCCCGGGCGTTGTGGCCCCAGAAGGTGATCATGTCGGCGTCTTCGAGATCCTCGTACGAGGTGGGCGGTGCGTCTGAGCCGTACGAGGCGAAGTATCCCGTCACGGCGGACGTCATGCACATTCGTGCGTTGGCCTCGATCGAGTTCGAGCCGATCACGCCCTTCAGAAGAACGTTCTCGATCCACTGGGCCTCCATCGTGAGCTGGCCGGATCCCGAGAGGCCGACCGAGTTGCCTCCGAACTCCTTTGCGACCGCCGCGATCTTCTCTGCGACGAGCTCCTCCGCCTCGTCGTACGGCATTGCGTCGAACACGTCGTCGTCGAATCGGCCCTTGGTGGCCGATATGTGTCCGGTGATCGGGTCAGTCATGTCCTTGCGAACGAGGACGCGGGTCAGTCGATCTTGGTAGATGGGCTCGTGCGCGTTGAGTCCCTTGATGCACTGGACTCCCTTGTTCGTCGGGTGCAGGCGGTCGGGCACGATGCCGACGATGCGGTCGCCCTCGCAGTTGATGAGACACCCGCAGCCGACCCCGCAGTATGGGCACGCCGCGAGCAGGGTTCGACGGCCTTCGGCGTCTGGAATCGTCTTCTCCAGATCGGCGGCGTGAGCGAACTCACCGGGGAAGAGCGGGAAGTTCGCGGCAGCGGTCGCGATGCCGCCGGATATGGCGAGGAAGTCTCGGCGGTTGATGCACGGAAGTCGGCCCTTTTTCATGGTTCTACTCCTTTGTCGTCAGTCGGCTGTTGCCATGACCGGACGAACGCGACGATGTTGCTGATCTGATTTCCGGAGAGCGCGACGATGCCGTCGGCGCCTTCTCCGAATGGCCGCATTGGCGTGCCTTCCCGCCCGCGCGCGATGGTTGCGAGAAGGAAGCCGTCCGACGCGGCGTCGAGAAATTCTGGATTGTTGAGCGCCGGCGCGAAGCGCTCCTGCTCGTCCCACCCGCCGCGGCCGTCCGCGCCGTGGCACGAGGCGCAGTAGTGTCCGTAGGACTCGCGGCCGGCCGCGATTGCGGTAGGGGTGACTTCCGCGATTCGGCGCGGCCGGCGCCGACCCGGTGTCGTTTCCCATTTCCGAAGGAAGGCGACGATGTCTCGTACGTTCTCGGGTGGGATCTGTCCGATCCCCTGGCCGCCGAGCACCATGGGCTGCATTGCGGTGTGGGTTCGCCCCAGAACGATCGTTGCCGCGAGATACCCGTCCGACGCCGTGCGAAGGAACGTCGGGTTGTTCAGTTGCGGTGCAGATGCTCCCTCGCCATCGGGGCCGTGGCAGCCCGCGCATTGGCCGGCATAGATGTGCGCGCCGATGGCCGTGTCTCCCGGAGACGTGCGCAGCAGTGGCAGATCGCGGCGCGCACCGATGTGGCGCAGGTAGGCGATGACGTCGGCGATCTGGTCGACACGCAGCTCGACCGGGCCCTGTTCTTCGCGCAGAAAGCCCTGCATGGCCGTGCCGGCACGGCCGCGTCCAATCCAATGGAAGAGCTGCGCGTCGGAGGCCGAGGAGAGGAAGGTCGGGTTGGCCAGCTGAGGGCCGGTGCCCCCTTCGCCCTCTTCGCCGTGGCACTTCGCGCAGGAGATTCGGTAGTGCACTTCGCCGACGACGTAGTCGCCACGCGCGACTTCGAAGTCGAGGTCGAGCGGCTCGCCGCGTTGGAGGCTGCGGAGGTAGGTGATGAGCGCCGCGACGTCCTCCGCGCGAAGGTGACTCCAGGCTGGCATCGCGGTGGAGGGACGCCCTTCCACGATCGCGCGGTACAAGTAGGCGTCGTCGACCGCGCGCAGGAAATCGGTGCTGACGAGCGAGGGGCCGATGCCGCCCTCGAGCGCCTTGCCGTGGCAGGAGGCGCAACGAAGGGCGTAGAGCCGTTTGCCAACATGGGCGGCTTCCTGCGCCGGCACGGCGGCGCTTGCGGCCTCTACCTCTTCGCGTGTCGGAGCAGCTGGCCCGTGGGCTCGCATCCACGCGAGGAGGTCGCTGACCTCGCCCGTCGACAAGTGCTTCCACGAGGGCATCGCCGTTCCGGGTCGACCGTTGACGATCGTGTCGGCCAGGAAGCGATCGTCGGCCACCGCGAGGAACGTGGCCGAGACGAGCCCGTTTCCGATTCCCCCTTCGGCTGCGAGACCATGGCACCCTGCGCAGAGGCCGCGATACAGCGAAGCTCCGCGCTCAGGGTCGCCTGCCCTCGCGCTAGCGTCGCCCGGTTCTGCTCCCTTCGGCTCCCAGGTTCGGATGTGTGCGACGATCCCGTCGATCTCTTCGGTCGACAGGTTCCCGTGGCCCTCGGCCCAGGCCGGCATGTCGGTGCCGCTTCGTCCGCGTTGGATGATGGTGCGCAGGAAGTCGTCGCTCGCCACCGCAAGTGTGTCGAGGTTGTTCAGCATCGGCGTGTGAAGAGAGGGCACGTCGCCGCCGCGGCCGTCTGCGCCATGGCAGGCCGAGCAGTACTGGACGTAGAGTTCTCGGTCATCGCGCAGGGCATCGTCTCGCTGCCGCCACGGACGGATGTCGGCGATCGGATGGCGAAGCGACAGCATGTACGCGGTCAGCGCGGTCGCATCGGCGCGGTGCTCGATTGCCGGCATGCGTGACCCCGGAGAGACGCTCTGCGGGTCGGCGAAGTGCTCTTCGAGCCAGTACGCGGGCGTCCGCGGTACGTCGCGACTCAAGTGCGAGAAATCGAAGTCGTGTGGCACTCGGTCGCCGACGGCGACGAGCTCCGGTCCGAGCGTCCCCCCTTTGCCGTTTGTGGCGTGACACCCGGCGCATCCCTTCTCGGTCCACAGCGATCGACCACGAACCAGGAGGGCCGTGCCGGGGCCGGGGGCACCGTGGTCGGCGAGGGCCAGGAGCCCATCCGGGCCGTGGAGACTCTCTTCGGAGTGGCAGCGCGTGCACGTCGAACGAAGGAACGGGGTGGGCAGGAGTGGCGTCTCCCAATGCGCCACCGTGCCGTGGGCGTCCGCGGTCTCGGTCGCGCGACCCTGGCCTTGGTGACACGTGCTACAGCCGAAGCGGGCCGGATCGTGGATCTCGAGCATACGGCCGGGATGAGTCGTGAATGGTTGTGGCTCATCCACCATTCGGGGGTCTTCGATCCCCGCGTGGCACGTCCCGCAGCGGTCCACCGTGTGGAGATCCGGCAGGTAGCTCTGATCGATGTGTACGTCGAACAGGTCGAGCGCGGTTCGGCCGAGGTCGTCGGTTGCCTTTGCCTCGAGCCGGTCGCGGTACTCGGCGCGGATCTGCCGCCAGTCTTGGAACACGTTCTCTTGCAACGCGGCCGCGGCAAGTACGGCGATCGTCACGAGACTCACGGCGAGTAGCCAGAGCTTCACGCGGTGGTCGAAGCGCTCGATGTCTCGATGAGTCTTCATGTCAGTGCGCCGGCCAGGTTGCCTGGCTCCAGTGGAACTCCCAGTTTGGGCCGCGGAAGAACGTGGCGACCACTGTGAGGACGAGGAAGCCCACGACGAAGCACGTGAAGAGTGCTATCGCGCTCTTTCGCGTGGAGCCCGTGCGGGCGAGCACGCCGAGGGACCAAGCGGCGTACGCCGCCATCAACAGCGAGCCCGGGTTTACGAAGATCACGACGAGCTGGGACACGTCGGGGAACCAGCTTCGGAGCCATCCGAAGTTGACCGGAACGGCGACAGCCGCGACCGACAGAACGAACCCGAAGAGTGCGCTCTGCCACGCCACGCGAGGGCTCCGCGCCCCGCCCAGGTACACGCCGGCCTCTTCGGGCTCGCGGTCCAGGTAGGGGATCAGCGCGAGGCCGAGGACCGTCACTGCCGGGACCACCAAGCCGCCCATGAAGGCGGAGTACGAGACCATTTCTTGAAGCCCGAGGAAGTACCACGGGGCCTTGGCCGGGTTCTCCGGTACTCCCGGGTTTGCGATCTCCTTCAAGGGGGCGTCGAACGCCATCCCGAGGGCGACACAGATGAGGGTACAGGCCATGAACACGAGCAGCTCCGCGCGCAGCGCGAAGGGCCAGCTCGGGACCGTCGTTCCAGGCTCGTCATCCGTTGCGGAGGACGTGCCGCCGACGATGGCCATGAGGCCGTAGCTCTTCTGGGGCTCTGCGTCGGGTCTCTTGGCTTCAGTCTCTTCGACACCTTTGCCGGCCGCGTTGTGCGTCTGACCGGGGTGACCCAGCCCCCCGTCCTTTCGGATGCGCCAGAAGTGCACCCCGAGCAGGACGGCGAGCGCGAGCGGAAGGACGATCACGTGGAGCAGATAGAAGCGCGTCAGCGCCTGTTGGCCGACCTCGCTGGCGCCGAGCAGGAGCTCTTTCTGGAATCCGCCCGGGTCGAAGACCTCTGTGATGCCCAGAGCATCGGTGAGTTCTCGCGGCGAAGCTGCGATGTTGGCGCCGATGGTGACAGCCCAGTACGCGAGCTGATCCCACGGCAGGAGGTAGCCGGTGAACGAGAGCGCGAGCGTCAAGATGAAGAGCCCCATGCCCGCGACCCAGTTGAACTCGCGAGGTGCCTTGTAGCTCGCGGTGTAGAACACTCGACACATGTGGAGCATGACGGCGAGCACCATCAGGTGAGCGCCCCACCGGTGGATGTTTCGAATCAGTCGCCCGGTGGGGACGACGTAGTGCAGATCCTTGATGCTCTGGTAGGCCAGGTCGGTCGACGGCGTATAGTAGACCATGAGCGCGATCCCGGTACCGGTCAGGATGGCGAAGAAGGAGAGTGCCGCGACACCAAGCCCGAACGTGGCCGACGCCGAGAGCGTGCGCACGTGCGTGCGCGTCGAGTGGATGTGTAGGAAGAGGTTCGTGAACACCGCCTGCGAGCGGCTCCGGTCGCTGACCGGGGGCTCGTGGCGGATCATCGAGTCGCGGAAGTTTCTGGGCAGATCGCGGAGGTTCTCGCGCAGGCCTTGTGTGCCGGAGGTCGCCATACGCCTAGACTTGGCACCATGTGCCGGGGGCGACCTCGCGATCCGCGTCGACGACGAGTCGGCCATCGACACCGCGGCTCACTTCGAGCCAGCGAAGTCCCCGCGGGGCTGGCCCGCCGCCCACCTCGCCGTTCTGTCCGAAGGCAGACCCGTGGCAGGGGCACCCAAATCCGGCGCTCTCGCGAGAAACGATGCAGCCGAGGTGAGTGCACACGAGCGAGATCGCCGCGATCCCCTGAGGTCCCGAGCGTACCAGGACCTTCTCGGCCGTGAGAATTTCCTCGGTTCCGTCCGGGAAGTCCTCCGGTCGACCAATCCGAAAGCGACGACCGGCTTCGGGCAGTACCGATGGCTTCGGTAGCCGGGACATGCCGATGAGGGATCCGCCAATCGCTACGGCGGCGCTCCACAGCCCGGCCAGGCCGAGGAAGTCTCGGCGTGGAAGCGGCTCGGGTTTCAGGCGTTCGGACATTGGGGAATCTCCTCGAACGTGAAGCGCTCCATCGTGATGGCGCCAGTTGGGCAGCGCTCGGCGCAGAGCGCGCACCGAATGCAGATCGTCTCGTCTTTCACGATCGCCGAGTTCTCTGTGTGCGGTCGTCGCCCGAGCAGTCGGTCGAGCAGCATGCCGACGCCGTTCGAAGACGAGAGGCGTGATGTCGAGACGATGCGCAGGCACTCGGACGGGCACACATCGACGCAGCCGCCGCACAGGATGCAGCGGTTGCCGTCGAAGATCGTGTTCACGCCGCAGTCGAGACACCGGGAGGCTTCTCGGCGGGCTTCTTGGTCGTTGTATCCGCCTTCGACCTGGGCGTCGTGGGAACGAACCCGCTCTGCCGCGTCGAGTACGGGCAGCGGGATGCGCCCGACACGCTCGTATCCGGGTTCTCGCCGGTAATCGGGGAGGGCGAGGTGGAGCTCGACCTCTTCGAAGCGAATCTGTCGCCCGGTGACCGACGCATAGATTTCGCGGGCGATCTGTTTGCCCGACGCAACGGCGTGAATCAGCAGTTTTGGGCCATAGGCGAGGTCTCCAGAGACGAACACGTCGGCGGCGCTGGTTCGTCCCGTCTCTGGGTCGCAGACCAGAAGCCCCCGTGCGTCGATCTCGAGCCCGTCGCGCTCGGCGTCGATGAAGGAGATGTCGGCCGCCTGGCCGATCGCGAGTAGAACCGTGTCGCACGGGATCGTGGTTCTTGCGTCGTCGTCGTACTCCGGGGCAAAGCGCCCGTTCTCGTCGAAGACGCGGAGGCACGCGCGGAAGACGACGCCGGTGACTCGCCCCTGTTCATCGGTGGTGATCTCAAGCGGGCCGAGGCTGTTGTGACGGTGGATCCCCTCCTCGTCGCCCTCGATGATCTCCACGTCGTCGGCAGGCATGTCGTCGAGAGACTCGAGCGAGCAGAGGTGAACGGAGGCTCCGACCCTTTCGCGCAGGGCGGTCCGCGCCGCATCGATCGATGTCTGGCGCAGCACGCTTCGTCCGACGTCGAAGGCCACGTTGCCTCCACCGATCACGACGATCTCTCCCCCGAGTGTGTCCGCTTCGCCCAGAGAGACGTCTCGGAGGAATTCGACTCCTCCCAGTACGCCCTCGGCATCGACACCGGGAATCGGGATGCTCCTGGAGCGCTTTGCTCCAACCGCTATCACGACCGCATCGTGGCGATCGCGGAGCTCTGCGAGACTCACGTCGCGGCCAACCTGGCAATTCGTGACGGCACGGACGCCGAGCGCCTCGATGACCTCCACTTCCGCTCGGATGACCTCGCGCGGTAGCCGGTACTGAGGGATCCCCAGCGCCAGCATGCCCGCGAGAACCGGCTCCATCTCGTAGATGGTGACCGAGAACCCGAGTAGGGCGAGGTCATGGGCGGCCGCGAGCCCGGCCGGTCCGCTGCCGATGATTCCGACCGACTGATTCGAGACGAGCGGGATGTCGCCTCGCATGGTCGCCCGAAGCAGAGGAAGCAGCTCCTCGGTGCCCTGAGCGTCGGCGTGGCCGTGGCGGGAGGCAGCTTCTTTGAGGAAGTCTATGAGACCTCGACCGCCGTCGGGCCTCGCTTCGGGCCCGAAGCGTTCGCACACGAAGCGCTTCAGCGCGCGGATGGACACGGGGCGGTCTAGGTCGCCGCGACGGCACGCGCTCTCGCACGGAGCGGCGCATACGCGACCGCAGATCGAGGCGAGCGGGTTGGGGCCCCTCGCGATCAGGTAGGCTCGCTCGTCGTCCCCCTCGGCGATCGCGCGAACGTAGCCACGCGCATCGGTGTGGACCGGGCACGCTGCCTGACACTTGATCTGGCTCTTCCAGTATTCTCGGTCGGGGACGGATGCGCAGACGTCGGCCATTAGGACCAGACCAGGAGCAGGTCGCGTGCCAGAAAACCGGCTGTTTTTCTGGGGCTTACGCCGCCTCATTCTCAGGTCTGGGAATCGAGGCGCGAACCCACTTCTCCAGTTCGACAGCGACGAACACGAGACCGGGAGTCAGTGTCGCGATGGCGAGTTCTGAGGGCAGGAGTGCTGACGTGTGGAGGAGCCGGCTCAGTGTGGGCACGTAGACGGTCGCCAGGAGTGCTGCGAATGTGAGAAGGACTGCGCCGAGCAGGGGGAGGTTCGATCGCAGTCCGAGGCGGAAGAGGGAGTCCGTTTCCGACCGGATGGCCATGACTTGCCACAGTTGGGCGGAGGCGAGGGCGACGAACACCATCGTCTGCCATCGCTCGAGACCCTGGTCGATCGCCCAGGCCTGGATCGCGAGTGCGATCACCGCAATCAGTGTGCCGACCCCCAGGATGCTGGCGCCGAGTCCGCGTGCCAGGAGGCCCTCGCCGGGAGGGTACGGCGGTCTCTTCATCACGTTGCGCTCGGCCGGTTCGGCGGCGAGTGCGATGCCGGGAAGGCCGTCCGTCAGCAGGTTGATGAACAGGATCTGCGCGGGGAGAAGCGGGATCGGAAGCCCGAGAGCCGGAGCGACGGCGACGGTGAGGACCTCACCAGCGTTCGTGGTGAGTGCGTAGCGGATGAAGCGGCGGATGTTGTCGTAGATCCGCCGTCCTTCTCTCACCGCGGCGACGATCGTTGCGAAGTTGTCGTCGAGCACCACGATCGAGCTCGCCTGCTTCGCGACGTCGGTGCCCGTGATTCCCATCGCCACGCCCACGTCAGCCTGGCGAAGCGCAGGCGCGTCGTTGACCCCGTCGCCCGTCATCGCGACGATCTCGCCGTCGTCCTGGAGGGCCCGGATGATGGCGAGCTTCTGCTCGGGTGCGACGCGCGCGTAGGCGCGGGCGCGCGTGTTGGCGTCGTGGCCGGTGACGGCGACGGCGTCCTCCGGGAGGATTCCGAGCCGCCGCGCGATGGTCGTTGCCGTTGCCGGGTGGTCGCCGGTGATCATGACCGGAGTGATCCCGGCCTCTCGGCACTCGCGAACGGCGGCCCGGGCTTCGGTGCGCGGCGGGTCGAGGAGTCCCACCAGCCCGAGAAGCACGAGGTCCTCCTCGAGCGCTTCGATTTCGTCGCTCGGCGCGAAGGCGACAGCTCGTTCGGCGAGGGCCAGAACCCTCAGCCCCTCGCTCGCCATCGCTTCCGCGGCCGCCATCACGGGGGCGGAGTCGAGCGGGATGTCGCCGTCGGGGGTGCGGATGCTCGTCGCTCGGCTCGCTATCGCTTCCACGGCGCCCTTGGCTACGAGAAGGAAGCCTGGGCCGGGCCCTGGATGGAGGGTGCTCATGCGCATTCGAGACGAGTCGAACGGGGCCTCGGCGACTCGCGGGAACGCCTGGTCGAGTGTTTCCGGCTGCAGCCCGCGGGCTTCCGCGGCTTCGACGAGGGCCGCCTCGGTTGGATCACCAACGAGGTGCCCGTCCGCGCCCGCTCTTGCATCGTTGCAGAGAACGAGCCCGCGCAGCAGTGCTTCCGCCGCGGAGCCACTGGGAGGTTCGTTCGCCGTGACTCCGTCGATCCAGAATTTCTCGGCCCGCATACGGTTGCGGGTGAGGGTGCCGGTCTTGTCGCTACAGATGTAGGTTACGGAGCCTAGGGCCTCGACAGCCGAGAGCCGTCGAATCACCGCTTTGCGCTGTGCCATCTTGCGCGCGCCCAGCGCGAGGTTGATCGTCACGACGGCGGGCAGTGCCTCCGGGATCGCCGCGACGGCGAGGCTGACCGCTGTCATGAACATCAACAGTGCCGGCTCGCCGCGAAGAAGCCCGAGGCCGAACAGCGCCCCGCACAGGAGAAGGATGCCGGTGGCGAGCCGTACGCCGAACTGGCGAAGCCGGCGAGACAGGGGGGTCTCGGCTTCGATCGTCGACGCGAGCAGATCGGCGATTCGGCCGAACTCGGTCGAGCGCCCCGTGGCGACCACCGCCCCGATCGCACGGCCGTAGGTGATCAGCGTGCCGGCGTACGCGAGGCTTCGTCGATCTCCCAGCGCGGTTGCCGCGCCGCGCACCGCTTCCACGTGCTTGTCGACCGGCTCCGACTCGCCAGTGAGTGCGGCCTCGTCGGCTCGCAGTCCGTGGCTGTCGATGAGCCGAAGATCGGCGGGGACGATCGTTCCCGCCTCGAGGAAGACGAGGTCGCCGGGCACGATGTCTGTTGCGGCGACCGTCTCGCGTTGGCCCTCACGGCGGACGTCGGCGGTAGGCGCCGCCATTTCGGCCAGCGCTTCGAGGGCGCGTTCGGCACGGAGCTCCTGCGTGAACCCGAGCAGCCCATTCATCAGTACGATGATGATGATCGCGATCGAGTCGACGGCTTCGCCGAGGAGCGCCGACACGATGGCGGCGATCACCAGAACGACGATCATGAAGTCGGCAAATTGTCGCAGGAAGACGCGAACCATCGCGGTGCGTCGCTTCTGCTGGACGACGTTCGGGCCGAATCGTTCGAGTCGCGCGCGCGCCTCGTCGTGGGAGAGACCGCCGACCGAGGAGTCGAGCAACTCCACGACCGCATCTGCGGCAAGTCGATGCCAGGGTTGCGGAGAGGTCCGTTCAGCCTCGGCGGCGGCGGAACTCATGTGTCGATCTGGGGCTCAGGTCGTACCGCTACCGGAGGGTTCACTCAGGTGGAGATCGACGTCGGGTCGGTCTGCCAGCTGCAACAGGTCGCCTTGGTCGAGCCAGAGGCCGCCGCAGCCCTCGCAGAACTCGACGGGGAGCTCGCGCCAGAGGGCGAACCGCAAGGATTCGTTGCACCGTGGACAACTTCCCATCGCCGACGACTCGTCGGCCTTCTGCTGGCGCTTCGTTGCCTCCTCGACCCGGAGTTTTGCGATCAGTTGCTCGTCGACCTTCGCGAAGTACTGATTCTCTCGCGCGCGCTCCGCTGCTCGAAGCTTGTCTCCCCAGCCGTCTTTTTCGCTGTTGTTGACCATGGCCTGGTAGATCCGCAAGCTCCGTACCACGCGGCCAGGCCTTCGACGGTGCCAGAAAAGGCCCCATTTCTTCCGGCTTTTCGGACGTGGGAGGGTATCGATTCTCATTTTTGGGAATGTTAGGTCTCAGTGAATCCGAAGGCGGGTCGTCTTGGCTGGCCGGCGAGTTGCAACGCACTCGTCGCCAATGAGCGCACGCGGCGGAACTGGTTCGAGGAGACGACCACATGGCTGAAGCGATCTTGATCGCAGACGACGAACCGGGGATCCGTGAGAGCCTGGTCGACGTCCTGCATGACTCCGGTTACGACGCGCGTGCGGCAGCCGACGGTACGGAAGCCCTCGCCGCGATCGACGAGCGTGACTTTGCGGTCGTGGTGACGGATCTCCGAATGCCCGGCGCGGACGGACTCGAGGTCTTGCGGAAAGTCCGGGAAACGGCGCCCCAGACGATCGTGTTGGTCATGACGGCACACGCGACGATCGACACCGCCGTTTCCGCTCTGCGCGAGGGGGCTGCCGACTACATTTTGAAGCCGATCGTGTTCGACGAGCTGCTGGCGAAGGTGAGTCGCTTGCTCGAGTACCGGCAGCTGGTC
Organism: Deltaproteobacteria bacterium; assembly: GCA_029262355.1. Classification (GTDB taxonomy): domain Bacteria; phylum Desulfobacterota; class Binatia; order UBA12015; family UBA12015; genus VGTG01. The sequence continues at coordinate 13,117 of JAJCZO010000143.1, read as the reverse complement.
TGGGAAACACAGATCCTGCGACGAGAAGTCGAGCGCCACTTCGACTTCGACAAGCTGATCGGGAAGAGCGCCGGCATGCGCAACGTCGAGCGGCTCATTCGCAAGGTCGCGCCCACGAACAGTACGGTGTTGATCAGCGGCGAGAGCGGTACCGGTAAAGAAGTCGTGGCTCGTGCGATTCACCACCACAGCGAGGTGCGCGACCGCATCTTTCTTCCGATCAACTGCGCTGCGATTCCGGAGAGCCTGCTCGAAAGTCAGCTTTTCGGGCACACCCGGGGTGCCTTCACCGGCGCGGTGAGTGCCCAGGAGGGTCTGTTCGCTCGGGCACGTGGCGGCACGGTGTTTCTGGATGAGATCGGCGATACGCCGCTGCCTCTCCAATCGAAACTACTACGGGCGATCGAATCGAAGGAGATCCTTCCCGTCGGGAGCACCCAGCCCATCAAGGTGGACCTGCGAATCATCGCGGCGAGCCATCGAGACCTTCTTGCGATGGCCGAGGCCGGCGAGTTCCGCGAGGACCTGTACTACCGCTTGAATGTCGTCAACGTGCACCTCCCGCCCTTGCGAGACCGACGCGAAGACATCCCCGAGCTCGTCGAGTTTCTCATCCGGCGCCACTCCCGCGACTTGAAGCGATCGTTTCGCGGCGTGGACAACAGGGCGCTCAAGTTGATGATGGCCCAACCCTGGAAGGGAAATGTGCGGGAACTCGACAACGTGATCGAGCACGCGATGATTCTCGCCGAAGGCGAGTGGATCACCATCGAAGATCTCCCAGATCCCTTGCGAGCGCGCGACGATGACTTGCCGGTCGTCGGGGACGACTTGCGCGAGGCACTGCGCTCGTACGAACGAATCCACATTCGATCTGTTCTGCGGCGTCACGATGACGACAAGCGTACGGCGGCCGAAGCGCTCGGTCTTTCACTCTCGTCGCTGTACCGGAAGATCGACGAGCTCGACTTGAAGGATTCCTGAGGCTGGGGGCCTCGGGGCGCGACGTGGCCCCACGAGGCTGCGGTTCGCCTGGCCCAAAGCGTGCATGAGTTCCTGTGAGGAGAATCACCCATGGAGCAGTTCGAAAAACTCAAGACGGTTCTGGTCGCGACAGACTTCTCGGAGAGTGCGGACGGCGCGGTAGACTGGGCAGCTGAGCTCGCCCGCCCGCATGGCGCGAGGTTGGTTCTCGTACATGCCTCGATGCCGCCCATGCCGGCGGTTGCGGCGCCCGAGTTCGTTCCGTTGCCGCCGGCCGCGTACGAAGCCGACCGCGCGCGGGTCCAGGTCGAGTTGACCGCACGGGTGGAGGCATTGCGTGAGAAAGGGGTCTTGGTCGAAGGCGCGGCGCGCTCTGGGTTGGCTGTCGAAGTGATCCTCGACATGGCGGAAACCGAAGCCGCGGATCTGATCGTAGTCGGAACACGAGGCATCACTGGCGCGAAACGCATCTTCCTCGGCAGCACCGCTGCCAAGGTCGTGCGGCGTGCTCCGTGTCCGGTGCTCACAGTGCATCCCGACCAGGTCAGCGGGCATCGCCCCGTTCGCACGATCCTCGTTCCGACCGATTACTCTGACCATGCCGATCTCGCGGTGCGCGAGACCATTCGTCTCCTGGGTCCCGTCTGCGCAAGCGCGCGGGTGAAGCTCCTTCACGTCTACCGGCTGCAGCCCGAGGTCGTGTACCCCTGGACGCCGCCGCACATCGCTTCGCGTGCGGCCGAGATCGTGGCCGAAGCGACGGAGCGACTCGAGGAAGTTGCGCAACCGCTGCGCCGACAGGGGTTCGATGTGGAGCTGCTGGTGTACGAGGGGTACCCCCCGGATGTGATCGACGACACGGCCGCGAAGACCGGCGCCGACCTGATCGCCATGGGGACGCACGGCCGATCCCTTCTGCCGCGCCTCGTGCTGGGCAGCGTCGCGGAACGGGTGTTGCCCGGCGCACCGTGTCCGGTCCTTACGGTGCACCTCGAATCGAAACCCTGAGCCGCCTGCGGATGGGGTGGCGCCGGTAACGTCATGGCATGATCGGCGCGGCGCGAGCGCTGTTCCGCTGCGGCCCCCGGCTTAGTCGCCGTCTTCTTCGGGCGCTCCTCCTTGGCCGTAGCGTTCTTCCATCGCTGCACGGATGGCTTCGATCTGGTCCGTAGCACCCTGGCGGAACCAGGCGTGCTCGGGACGTGCCAGAATCTCGTCGAGCGTCGCGTTCACGGCTATCGCCGCCTCCTCGTGGCCGTGCTCTCGCGCCTCGGCCGCCAGTTCGATTGCCTGCGGGACGAGCTCTACGTAGAACCGCTCCGCCACTTCGAACATTCCGTGCCAGTGGGTGTAGTCTGGCGCCATCATCGAGGCACCGTGTCGCGCGCGCCGCCCCTCGTGATGCCAGAGGTAGAACCAGGTCCACTCGATCTCGTCGTCGAACTGAGTCTTCGTGAGCAAGCCCTGGGAGGCGAGGACGGCCATGATCTGTCGTCCCGGCTTGGCGAACTTCTCGTTGTAGAGAATGACGAGATTGTCGTACTGATGGTAAAAGGCGTTCACGTAATCGGGGGTGTGGCAATGTGAGCACACTTCCTTCATGCGGGACCGCTTGGCCTGCGCCGTGTCGGTGATCAGCTTGCGGCGTTCCGCCGGGTCGGTGGCAGTCACGATCTTGCCATCCGCGTCGGTGTCCATCACGAGGCTCACGGGGGGGCGGTTGTTCCAGGAGATCCGCTCGGCGGGATCATGGGTGATTCGTCCGCCGTTGCGCTTGTTGGCCGACATGTGACAAGTCGCGCACGTCGGGGCGGCCGAATAGTCGACGCCGAGGACCCACTTATCGGCGTCGAGGTTCATGGTGTCGCGCAGATCGCGGTAGGCGACGCCGTGCTTCGACTCCTCGTAGATCTCCTTCTGAGGATGGTCGGGGCCGAGGTGACACTTGCCGCAATTCTCGGGCTGTCGCGCGCGACGTGGCGAGAAGTCGTGTCGGCTGTGGCACGCCGAGCAGGAGCCGCGTGATCCATCGAGGTTCAGTCGCCCGATGCCGGTGTTGGGCCAGGTCTCCGGATCGAACAGCGGGCGCCCGTCGTCGTCGCGCAGAACCTTCGCCACGACGTCGAGGTTCGTTGGCAGGCCCTGGGCATCGGGCTGCAGGTCGGTGACGGTAATCGTGCCACCGTCCGTCGACCGTAGGGCGACCATGCTGCCATGGCACTGCTGGCAGCCCGAGAAGGCGCTGGCCAGCCCGTTGACCTCTTCTACGACCATGCCGGGAGTTGGTGAGTGGGGCCGAAATGGCACTCGAGCCCCCTCGACGGTCTCGGCGAGGAAATTGTCGAGCGAGTGGAGAATGTTGCCCGCGGCCGAGTGGTGGCTGCGCTCGAACTCCTCAGCGATCTGGTTGTGACACCTCGCGCAGTCACGTGGGGTTGCGATGGTCGCGATGGTCGCCCCGTAGTGGTCGAAGCTGTCGACGTCTTTCTTGTCGGCCTGGTGGCAATCGACGCAGCCGACGCCGACGCGAGCGTGCTTGCTGCCTTCCCAGTGCGCCTTGATGCCGGGATTTGTTTCTCCGTGGCAGTCTACACAGTCTTGCGAACTCGCCGGGACGGCGATGTGCGGGGCGGTGAGTCCCATCTCGGCTTTTCGGCGCGACACCTCGAGTGCTTGCACGAGGACCAACGAGCCCAAGAACAGAAACCCGAGAATCCCGATCACGATTCGCTTCTGATTCAGCGTCATCAGTGCTCCACAACTCCTTCCCAGATCGTCAGCGCGATGATGGCCAGTGCACCGACGATGCCGATCCAGACGCTCGCTTCCGTGAAGCGGGTCTTGCGCCGAATCAGGTCATCGATGAACGGCCAGGCAAACATCACGAAGACGACGAAGCCGGTCGATAGGATGGCGAACGTGCCGGAGAACAACTTCAGCCAGCGGAACGCAACGTAGAAGAACCACTCTGGCTTGATGACTTCCGGCGTGGTGAGCGGGTCGGCCTTGGGACCCATGGTGGCCGGGAAGATCGTGGCGAGAGCACTCAGAACGACCATCAGGACCAGCCCGATGATGAGCTCGGTGTACAGGTGGTCGGGAAAGAACCGGAAGTGACCGTCCCCTTGTTTGGGGTCACCCTCGAACTCGAACTCGGTGACCCCCTGGAGGCGTACGATCATGATGTGGATGACGATGAGGATCGTCAGCAGGGTGGGCAGGACCGCGGCGTGGAGAATGAAGAAGCGCGGCAGAGTGAAGGCGTTGTACGTCTCGCCACCGAGCAACATCTCCTTCACGAACGAACCGATGAACGGGACGCCGGCGGCGATGTTCGCACCGACCGTGGCGCCCCAATAGCTCAGTTGCTCGTACACCAGGCTGTATCCGGTGAATCCCAGCATCAACGAGCAGATCAGCAGGCACATGCCGACCATCCAGTTGATCTCGCGGGGCTTGCGGTACGCGCCGGTGAAATAGACCCGCATTTGGTGGAGGATGACCGCCGCGATCATGAGCGTCGCGCCCCAGCGGTGGAGTCCGCGGATGTACCAGCCGAACGCGGCGTCGTCGGTGATGTAGCGAACAGATTCGTATGCCGTCGCAGGGGAGGGTTGGTAGTAGAATGCGAGCAGGATCCCCGTCACGATCTGAACGACGAAGAGGTAGGCTGGTGTTCCGCCGATCGCGAACCACCAATGTTTCAAGTGGTTCGGGACGGGCTCGTTCGTGAGCGCGCGCAGATCTTCGCCTGAGATGGGAAGGCGCTCTTGGAGCCAGGCGAGCACGGCGCTCATGCGACGCGGCTCCGCTTGCTCGTCTCAGCGCGGGGATCTGGTCCGGACCGGCGCCCTCCGCGAACGCTCGCGAACGTCGCTTCCACGGGCACCTGCACGAAGAGCAGATTTCGTTCAATGCGGAGTGGGTAGCGGGGAAGGGATTGGTCGGCTTCGGCGGGCGGCCCGGAAACGGCCACGCCCTGCGCGTCGAACACGCCGTTGTGGCAGGGGCAGAAGAACCGGTCACGGAACCCCTCCCAATGAACCTGGCAACCGAGATGGGGGCACACGCTCGACAGGGCGATGAAATCCGAAGAATCCGTTCCGTCGCGTAGTCGCGCGACGTTGACTTTGGCCCCCGACGGCGTTCGGTAGGCCATCGACTCGCCCGGTCCGAGACGGTCGATCTCGGTGACGAACATCCATCCCCGCGGCTGGGGGCGCGCTGGGTAGAGAAACCGCGCCATGAACGCGGCGAGGGTGCCGTAGGCGGTGAGGAGCCCCGCGGCCATGCCGACGCGGGGAAGCCAGCCGATGATCGAGCGCCGTGAGGGCATGGTGAGGACACTACACGGCTGCGGCAAACGTTCCAGCCACACGGGGTATCAAACCGGGGAGTGCACTCCGGATTCCTACTCTCGGGAATGCTCTGAATCGCATTTCTCAGTAGCCGGACATTCTCGGGCGACGTTCAGGCGGCGGCCGTCGGAGGCTCGGGCGTGCTGCTGCCGAAGCGGTCTCGCAGGAGGCTCGCGAGATGGCGGCAGACGTCGGTGACCGTCAGGATTCCGGCGAGGTGTCCATCGCGCTCGATCACGCACGACCCGAGGTGGCGCTCCGCCATGACGACCAAGACCTGGTCGAGCGGGGTGTCGTCGCCGACGAGGTAGAGATCGCCGTGGCACGCATCTCGGACCTTCACGTCGCCCCTGGCGACTCCGGGCCGCAGTACGAGGCGAAGGTCTCGCTCTGAGATCAGGTTGGTGATCTGGCCGGACGTCGTCACCGGTAGGTGACGGATCTCGTCTCGCAGCATCGTTGCCCAGGCCTCCTCGGCTGGGGCGTCGATGTCGACGGAATGGGGAAACGGTGTCATCGCGAGCCGAACGCTGGGCATGTGCTTCAGGTGAGGAAGGACGGCCATCGTGGACCGGATTTTCGCAAGAGGAGTGCCAATCGAGGTCACGCATCGGATGGCCCGAGGTGTGCTTGGAGATCCCAGAGAACCCTTTAGCCGACGAGGAAGACCCTGTGGTACGCAAACACGATGACCAAGCGAAAACCGTCCGCGACGTGATGTCACCCGATGTGGAGACCCTGGGGCGGAACGATCATCTTTCACTTGCGGATGACGTCATGACACAGAAGCGCATCCGCCATCTTCCGGTCCTCGACGAAGACGGCGATCTGGCCGGTATCGTGAGCCAACGAGACTTGTTCCGGGGGGCGCTCGCGAAGGCACTGGGCTACGGGGTGTCGCAGCAGGAGAAGATGCTCGACATGCTGCTGGTCAAGGAAGTCATGCAGACCGAAGTTCTCACGATCGAGCCTGCTACATCGCTCGCAGCGGCGGCACAGACGATGCTCGACCAGAAGATCGGCTGTCTTCCGGTCGTCGAGAAGGGCAAGCTCGTCGGGATTCTCACCGAAGGCGACTTCGTTGCGCAGGCGGCCGGGAGCGGCTGATGGCCAACGTGAACGGGCAGCCGACCGTCTCGGCGCGTGGGTATGTGGGCGACGAGATTCTACGCGATGGGGCGTCCGTGCATCTGCGCGTGGTGCGCCCAGCCGACGAAGGCCTGATTCAGGACCACTTCCAGCGGCTCAGCAAACGGTCCGTTTACTTCCGGTACTTCAACTCTCGCCGCGAGCTTCCGGCAGCGGAGGTCGAGCGTATGACGCACGTGGATTACGCGGGCCGCGTTGCTCTTCTCGCGGTGGTGGTGCGCGATGGGCGTGAAGACCTCATCGGGATTGGAGTGTACGAGCAGTTGAAGGGACTCCCGTGGCGGGCGGAAGTCGCGTTCTCCGTGCTCGACGCGCATCACGGCCGCGGGATCGGGACGGTTCTCCTGGAGCACCTGGCGCTCATCGCTCGACGCCACGGGATCACGGAGTTCCAGGCGACCGTTCTGGGGCAGAACCGGCGAATGCTCGAGATGTTTCAGCATAGCGGCTTCAAGGTGGAACGCGCGATGGAAGGTGGTGTGTTCACCGTGCGTTTCTCGACCGCCGAAACCCTCGAGTCGTTCGAGGCGGCCTTCGAGCGGAAGATCGTCGCGACCGAGGCGAACGCGTCGCGAGCCCTTCCCGCTCCCGCCGCCTCTCAGTAGAAGCGCGAAGCGTTCCGAAGCTCGTCGCGGAACTCGGGGTGGGCGATCGAGGCTAGGGCTTCCGCACGCTCGTCGACCGTTCTTCCGAAGAGTTCCGCTGCTCCGAACTCCGTGATGATGACGTCGACCTGATGGCGGGGCGTGGTCACGAGCATGTCGGGACCCAGCGCTGCGCGGATGCGCGAAACGCGCTGCCCCTCGCGCGTCGAAGTCGACGGCAAACAGACCAGCGACCGGTTCTGGAGGGACTGGCCGGTCCCCTCGACGAAGTCCTCGTGCCCGCCGATCCCTGAGAACTGGCCGCCGCCGAGTGTATCGGCCGCGACTTGCCCGGCGAGGTCGACGGCGAGCGCACCGTTGATCGAGATCATCTTTCGATTGCGGCCGATGAGGCCGGGATCATTCACGCGTTCGACGGGCAGGAAGCGCACGTCGTGCTGTCCGTCGAGCCAATCGTAGAGCTCGCGTGTCCCCGCTGCGAAAGTGCATACCGAAACCCCGTCGTACAGCCCCTTGCGGTTGGTGACCTTTCCGGCCTGGTGCAGCTTCATGAGACCCGTGGTGAACATTTCGGAGTGGATGCCGTAGTCGCCGCCGTCACCGTCGGCGAGTCGTCCGACCACGAGACTCGGAACGCCGCCGATCCCGGTCTGGAGGGTGCAGCCATCGGAAACGAATCGCTCCACGTGTCCTGCAATCGCCACGTCGGTTTCGCTGGGGGCGGGATCAGCGATCGTGAATGGCTCGCGATCGACCTCGATCAGGACGTCGACATCTTCCATGCGCAGGGAGTGCGGCACGTCGGGGCCGAGGCCCATCGTGCGCGGAAACCGTGGGCTCACTTCGACGATGAGGAGCCGGTCGGGGTCACGGCCGCACCGCTCGAGTCCGTCCACCGTCGCGCCGGCGTGGAGGGACAAACTGAGGCGACCATCGGCGTCGGGCATTGCCGCTGCGGTTGCCATCACCCGCGGCGGCTGCCGCTCGAGGATACCCCCGAACCGGCGGAAGTCTCCAGGGACGAACCGCACATCGTGCCCGCTCGCGCGCAGGAATCGTTCGACGGGGCCGTAGAAGCCCGTCATCAGGGTCACTCCGGGCAGCGTGAAGAGGGCGAAGAAGTCGGTCAGGAGTGCGGTGGAAACGATCAGTTCTTCGAATCGGCCTTCTTCGCCGAGGGCGTGTAGCAAGGCAGACGGTTGGCCCGGACCGAGGGGGACCGCGAGTGTGTCGCGCGCCCGCAGCAAGGCTGCCGCTTCTTTGGGAGGAAGCGTTCGCGGTGACTTCCGAGAGGCATCGGTGCGGGCCATGGTGCTTCCACAGGCAAGTGGGGGGCCAAGTCTAGTTCGACCACGCGAGAGGAGCTACTCCTGCTCTTGGTTTTGGGAACCATCGACGAGACACGGGCGGGATTGCGACGGTCCAAGTGGTCTCGCCTTTGCTTTTGTGGATCGTTGGGATGCAATGAACGAAAGGGGAGGAAAAAGTGCTGGGTAGGCTGTGTGGACATGTGATGCGGGCGAGTCGGTTCGGCTGTGCGCTCGCGGTGCTGCTTCTCGTAGCGTCGCCGAGCCTGGCGAGCGAGATCGAAGGTGAAGACGCGAGTGAGAGGCTCTACCTCAGCTACTGCTCGGCCTGTCACGGCCCCGAGGGGAAGGGCAACGGGACTCTGGCGGCGCTCTTGAAGATCGAGCCGGCAGACCTGACCCAGTTCGCGAGCGCCAACGGCGGCGTGTTCCCCTTCCGGTCGTTCCTGCGGGCCATGGATGGTCGCACCACGGTCCGTGCGCACGGAGAATCGGCGATGCCGGTCTGGGGGCAGGTGTTCGCGCCGCCGGCGGACGCCTCGATGCACGAGCAACTCGAGGCCTATGGCAAGATGTTCTTGATCACGTTCTACGTGGAATCGCTCCAGCAGCCGCCGGATTCTCCCGACTGACCTCGCTGGCTGTCGACAAGCCCCTCTCATCGAGGGGCACGGACCTTCGGTTCGATGCCCGCGTTGCGAAGTCTCGCGAGAGGAGCTTCGACCCGACGCGCGCCAGCGTCGGCATCCTTCAGGTCATGTCCCCGAGTTCGTCGGAGTGGGCGACCCGGGCGAGGCGTTCGATGTTGGTGATTCGCACGTCCCGTCCATGGATCTCCAAGAGGCCCCGGTCGGCGAGCTTCCGCAGAAGACGGATCGCGGTCTCGGTCGATACGCCGACTCTCTGCGCCATCTGGGCGCGCGTGTACGGCACGTGGACGACGACTTCGCGCTGGTCGGCGTCGCTGTCTTGGGCCAGCTCGAGCAGGAGCAGGGCAAGCCTCGTGCCGGCATCTTTGAACGCGAGATCACGGAACTTTCTTCTCGCGACGGAGAGCCCCCGGCTGAGTGCCTCGATGAGCCGCACGGAGAGGTCGGGATATTCACGGATCAGAGGGATGAGCCGCTCTCGTGAGACGAAGCAGATCTGCGCGTCTTCGGTTGCTTCGGCCGAGGTGGCGAGAGTCCGGTCTTCTTGGAGTGCGAGCTCGCCGACGACGGCGCCCTGGTCGGCGATCTCGAGAACCCTCTCACGACCGAAGCGATCGGATTGATAGAGCTTCACGCGGCCTTGGCAGATCAAGTACAGACCATCGGCCGGGTTGCCCTCACCGAACAGAACCTGCCGCGGGCGGTAGGCGGTCGTGATACCAGCCTTTCGGATGTCGTTCAGCGTGGCGAGGGGGAGGTCGCAGAGGTTCCCCTGGGCTCGGGCCGGACAATCGTCGCAGGCGATCCTTCTCATGAGCGTTGCCGCTGGCGCGCACAGAGATCGCCTTGTGTCGGGATGTCGTGGCGAGCGGCGATGCACTCGTTTCTCCGCAGCCGATGCTTCATCACGGTTCGGTGATGCCGCAAGTTTGGTGCCCGGCTAGCGGTGCTCGTCAGGACATGAGAAGCTCGCAGAATTCTCGTTCGTAGGAATCCCTGAGGCGATCGAGGCGGAGAGCGCGACTCATTGGTGCGAGCGGCTTGGCACTGCTCGTGCAACTGACTTCGCCGGCCGCTCCTTTCGCGCGGCCGAACCAAGGAGGGCTCGAGGATGATGCTTCGAACGGTCGGATTGGCGTTTGTCTGTGTACTTGCGGCCTTCACACCGGCCGCAGCCGGGGATGGGGCCGGGAAGACTCTCTTCATGCACTACTGCAGCTCGTGTCACGGGGAGAGTGGGAAGGGCGACGGGTCCCTCGCTGGGGTCATGCAACTGAAGCCTGCCGACCTGACGCAGCTCGCGAAGAAGAACGGTGGTGAGATCGGGTTCCTAGATCTTCTGCAGAGTATCGACGGACGCGCGAGAGTCCGAGGCCACGGGCCCACAGGCATGCCGGTGTGGGGAGAGGTGTTCGCTCCTCGAAAGGACGCCCCCGAGGGAGAGCAGCTCCAGGGGGCCGGAAAGCTGCTGCTGATCACCTACTACGTGGAGTCTTTACAGGAGGAGTAGTCGAGTCGACGCCGCGGATGTCGAGGTCACGCGGAGCTCTCCGCGTGGGCCATCGGTCGAGCGGCTTCGCCACGGGCAGTCAGGGGGCCGACGCGGGCGGGGACCTGACGCGGCTTTCGGACCGCGAGGACGGGGCACGGTGCTCCGGCGAGCACGCGTTCCACCGTACTGGCCCTCAGAACAATGGGTAGCCTGGAGTGTCCGTGCGCCATGACGATGAGGTCGGCCCCGATGTGTTGCGCCTCGCGATCGATCGCACGCGCGGGATCGCCGCCGCACGACACGGTGTGGAGCGTCCGCACCCGGTCGCCGAGCCGATTCGCAATCTCTCCGAGGCGCACCGTCGCTTGCTTCGCGGCGGGGCTACGCGGCCCGAGCACCAACGGTGCCGACCATGGGGAGGACGGTTCGTACGACGCTTCGTGAACGTGGAGTAGCGTGACGTCGATCTGCTGCATGCCCCCGCCCAACATCGGCTCGATCACTGCGATGGTGCCTGGCACGTCGCCGGCGAGGTCGGTGGGGATCAATACGCGAGAAATCTCATGACCGGCGTCCGCGCAGGGCGGCACGATGAGCACGGGTACTTTGGCATCGCGAATCAGCCGTGTCGCGATGCTGCCGAGCAATGCTTTGGCCAAGCGCGTCCGCCCCCGCGTGCCGGCCACGACGAGGTCTGCTTCGAAGGCGTGTGCGCGTTGCAGGATTGTCGACGCACCGAGGTCGATCTGCACGTCGACCTCTACCGAGACGTTCGTTGGGCGAAGAGCTCGCGCCGTCTCCTCGAGGCGTTCGATTGCGCTGCGTCGTTCGAGCTCGTGCGCGTTCTCCGTTGGTAGCGTTGGAGACGGGGAGATCAGGGGGGGCATGGGCGCTGCGATCCCATGGTAGAGCACGAGGCGCGCCTCGTTCGAGCGCGCGAGCTCGGCGGCCCAGCTCACGACCCTCTCCGACGTTGCCGAGAAGTCCGTAGCGGCGAACACGGTTTCGATTCTCGAGTGCGTGGTCATCGACCTTCCCTCCCGACTTCATCAGAACTGCAATCGGGACGCCAAGAAGAAGGTGCCAGATTCGGGGCCGCGTTACCGAGGCTGGGAACGGCTCGCGACCCGCCCCCGGGCTGAGGGAAGGAGGAGGCCGGGTTCGAGAAAGAGAGCAACGAAGGCGCCAGCGCACGCCAAGGCCGTGTCCTTCTGCGCGTCCCAGACGTCCCCCTGCGTGCCGAGGAAAGCCGTGCCGGCGCCAGGGTCGACGACGATGGCCGTGACCCACTCGAGGAGCTCGTATCCCGTGCTCAGCGCCGCGATCCCTGCCACGCCGATCCACGCGATGGCGACCCGTCCCAGGCCTCGGGCGGAGCCGACGCTGAGCTCGAGCAGCGGGCGCATGAAGAGGAGCCCGAACGAGAAGTGGACGAGCCGGTCGTAGTGGTTGCGCGAGAGGTCGAGTGAGTCCCGCGCCCACATGCCGATCGGAACCTCGGAGTACGTGTAGTGACTCCCGACCGCGTGAAGCAGTAGGAAGATGGTCATCTGCACGTAGGCTCGATCGCTGAATCGGAAATGCGTTCGCGTCACGACCAGTGTGGGAACAGCCGCGAAGATCAGGAGGTTCTCGAGCAGCCATGCGTCGGGGTATTCCGGCGCGATGGCGAGTGCCGCCCATACGATCGTGAATACGGCGAGGCAGGTCCTCGCGATTCGGCTGTCGGGCTGGTCGGAAGGGGGCGATCGCCCGCTGGGGTGGAGCGCGAGAGACATCTCGTGATGGAAGAGTCAGCAGACCCCGTGCCACGGGGGCGGCGGCGTTGCCTGGCATCTGCACAGGCATCATTCCTGAGCCCGAGACTCCGGGCGAGCCCGAATTCGCACACCTGAGAAGGTTTATGCCGTGGCCGACGAGAAACGAGCCCGAAATCTGTTTTCCGAATATGGATTCGGAATTGCTTCCCCAGGGTTCGTCATCTGGCTCACCAAGGGAGGATTCACATGGAGTTTGGCCTTTTTCTTCAGGGGTACTGTCCGGGCGTTCGCGCCCATGACCCGGGCGCCGAGAACGCTGCGTTCTTCGCGGAGCTCGAGATGTGCGTGCTCGCCGACCGTACGAATTGGAAGTACGCCTGGGCGACGGAGCATCACGCGCTCACCGAGTACAGTCACCTGTCGTCGAGCGAGGTCTTTCTGGGCTACCTGGCGCACGCGACAGAGCGGATTCATCTCGGCTCCGGCATCTTCAACTTGAGTCCCCGCGCCAACCACCCCGTCCGCAACGCGGAGCGCGCAGCCATGCTCGACCACCTCACACGTGGTCGCTTCGAGTTCGGAACCGGCCGCGGTGCCGGCTCGCACGAGGTCGGGACCTTCAACATCCATGATCCATCGTCGACCAAGGTCGAGTGGGACGAAGTCGCGCCTGAGATCTTGCGGATGTGGCGCGAGAACGACTACACGTTCGCCGGCGAGCACTTCTCGCTCGACAAGCCGCACAACGTCCTGCCAAAGCCGTATGGGCCGAGTCACCCGCCGCTGTGGCTCGCGGTGGGCAACCCCGCAAC
>JAJCZO010000142.1 GCA_029262355.1 Deltaproteobacteria bacterium | reverse complement strand
AGTACCGCCAGGCCCACTCCGATCGATCTTCCCCTCACTCGCATCACCCGCATCCCCCTGCGCCCCGCTTGTTGGCCCTCGGCGCGTCGTCGCCCTCATTACCGCAGGGAGGGTGGGATGGGAAGTCCGGGGCCTCCGGGGCCGATTGGGCCGGCAGCGGCGGCAATGGAGCATGAGCGATCAGGGCCAGGTAACACATCCGTGTGCGTCCAATTGGTCCCATTGTGGCGAGGAATGTACTCGAAGTGGTTCAAATGTGGTTCAATTCCTGAGTCCCATGCCGCTTCGAATCCGCTTTCCGCCGTTCCACCTCGACCCCGAGGCGGGCCAGCTCTGCCGCGACGACCGCCCCATCGCCCTGCGTCCGAAGACCTTCGGCGTACTCCGCCACCTCGCCGAGCGGCCCGGACGGCTCGTCACCAAGGATGAGCTGCTGGATGCCGTGTGGCCCGGCACCCACGTCACCGATGGGGTACTGAAGGTCTGCATCCGCGAGCTTCGCCAGGCGCTCGGAGATACAGCAAAGACCCCCGAGTTCATCGAGACCCTTCACCGCCGGGGCTACCGCTTCGTCGGGAAGCTCGAGCAGGAGACCACGACCGCCGACGTGACGGGCCCGCAGCAGGCCGCTCCTATGGTCGGAAGAGACCAGGAGACCGCCGCGCTGCTCGACCGCTTCGAGCGAGCCGTCGGGGGATCGCGCCAGATCGTGTTCGTGAGCGGAATTCCCGGGATCGGCAAGACCTCGCTTGTCGACGCCGTGCTGGCCAAGATCGTCAGGCGCAGCAGGCCCCCATGGATCGCACGCGGGCAGTGCGTCGAGCAGTACGGCGCGGGCGAGGCCTTCTTGCCGGTGCTCGAAGCCCTCGCCCGCCTCGGTCGGGGCGCCGCCGGAGCCCACGTGATCGGCCTGCTGCGGGACCATGCACCATCGTGGCTCCTTCAACTGCCGAGCCTCATCGGCCCGGGCGATCGCGACACCCTCCGGCGCGAGTACGCCGGAAGTGGGCCCGAACGAATGTTGCGGGAGCTCGTCATCGGCCTCGAAGCGATCTGTGCGGTGCAACCTCTCGTTCTCGTCTTGGAGGACCTTCACTGGTGCGACCCCAGCACCATCGACCTTCTCTCCGCGTTCGCTCGTGGACGCGCGAGTGCCCGGTTTCTTCTGATCGGCACACTGCGAACAGCCGACGCGATGGCGGCCGGTCATCCGCTGCCGCCCCTCATCCGCGAGCTTCGCACCCGCCAGCTCGCGGTGGAGACGGCGCTGGGCCCGCTCGACGAAAACGCCGTCGCACAGTACCTCCAGATGCGCTTTGCCGACGGCGTTGTGGTCGAACGACTTCGAAGTCCTTTGTACCGGCGCACCGAAGGCCACCCGCTCTTCCTCGTCAACGTGGCGGACCACCTCGTGCGCGACGGAGCCGTCGCTCAGGCCGATGGCAGCTGGCAACTACGTCGCGATGCGGAGAATCTGGAGCACGAGACCCCGGCGAGCCTTACCGACGTGCTCACCTCCCAACTCGACCGGCTCGCCCCGGGCGAACGCCGCACGCTCGCGCTCGCGAGCCTCGTAGGCCAGGAATTCGCGACCCCGGCACTCACCGCCGCCCTCCAAGAAGACCCCGAGGATGTCGAGACACGCTGCGCCGCGCTCGCCCGGCGCGGTGAGTTTCTCCGTCGGCTCGCAGAACGAGAGTGGCCCGACGGCACGATCGCCGCGCGCTACTCGTTCGGACACGCACTGTACCGTGAGACGCTCTCGACCGAACTCACGCCTACCGAACGCAAGCACATTCACCTACGAATCGGCGACCGGCTCGAAGCCGGTTTCCACGGCCACGAGGCCGACATCGCAACCCAGCTCGCGGTACACTTCCAACGGGGCGGCGACGTGGTGCGAGCCATCCGCTATCTCCACATGGCCGGAGACCGTGCGACCTCCCGCCACTCGTACGTCGCTGCGATCCAGCATCTGAACCACGCGCTCGAGCTCCTCGCCGCCGTCGACGACGGCCCCGAACGTGCCGAAACCGAGCTCGTGCTGCGCGTTTCGCTCGGAGCGCCGTTGCTGACGTCGCGAGGCTTCGGCGCTCCCGAAGTCCAGGAGACATACGCGCGCGCACTCGAGCTTTGCGGCCAGGCCGGAGAGACCCCGCAGCTCTTCCCCGTCCTCATGGGCCTGCAAGCCTACTACGCGTCGGCGGGCGAGTTGCCACGCGCCCACGCGCTGTCTCAACAAGTACTGAACCTCAGCGAACGGGTGAACGACCGCGTGATGAAGCTCGAGGCCAACCACGCGCTCGGATGCGATCTCCTTCGGATGGCCCAGCTCGAGGACTCGCGCGCGTGCCTGCAAACGGCGATCGATCTCGTCGATCCGAGCGAGGCGGCAGACGCCTACCGACTCACGGGACACGACCCGAAGACGTGCTGCATGGCCAACCTCGCAGTCGCCACCCACTACCTCGGCCGCCCGGACGAGGCCCTGCGAATCGCGCGTGACGCACTCGCGTGGGCCGAGGAGATCCGTCTCCCCTTCAGCCTTGGGCAGGCGCACATCACCCTTGCCTGGGTCCACCTACTGCGATTCGAACCGCAGGACGCGCGCGCGTCGTTGGAACGAGCGCTCCACCTCTGCGACGAGTACGACATGCTCTACTGGCGTGCCGTCTCGATCCTGCTCGACGCATGGGCGCTCGGGCAGCAGGGCGAGATCGAAGCGGGCTGCGCACGCGCGGACGAGGGGTGGGAGATCGCGCAACTCATGGGACCGCGGGCATGCGAGCCGGAGTATCGCGTCATCCGAGGCGGACTCACCAGCGCCGCATCCCCCGGGCCAAAGGACCTCGAGGCGATCGAGGAGACGATGCGGATTATCGACGAGCGCGGCGAGCACATCCACCGCGCCGAGCTCGAACGGCAACGAGGCGAACTATTGCTCCGACTCGCCCCCGCGGATGGTGGCGACGACCAACAGGCCCTCGCGTGGCTGGAACGATCGCTCGAGACCGCCCGCGCCCAAGGCACACGCCATCTCGAACTCAAGGCGACGGCCTCCTTGGTGGTCCACGGAAACCGACTCGGCGTCAGCCGCGCCGCCGCGCGCGGGCTCCGCAACGTCTATGAGCAGTACGATGAGGGCCTGGGAACGCTCGACCTCGTCGTCGCGCGGACCCTGCTACAAGAGTGAGCAAGAGCGAAGTAGGCGTTCGGGCCTATCGTTGGGAGAGTGACTCGACCCAAGACACGAGCATCCAAGGAGAACTGCGATGATCGATCTCTACACGTGGACGACGCCCAACGGCCGGAAAGTCTCGATCTTCCTCGAGGAGACCGGGCTCGAGTACAAGGTCGTGCCCATCGACCTCGAGAACGGCGACCAGCAGGGAACCGAGTTCTCGGCGCTCAATCCCAACCAGAAGATCCCCGCGATCGTGGATCACGGTGTGAAGGGCGACCCGATCGGGATTTTCGAGTCCGGCGCGATTCTGATCTACCTCGCCGAGAAGACGGGAACCTTCCTGCCCGCCGAAGGTCGCGAGCGCGCCGCCGTGCTGCAGTGGCTGATGTATCAGATGAGCCACGTGGGCCCGATCCTCGGCCAAGCGAACCACTTCGCGACGCACTCCGAACCAGTTCCCTACGCGATCGAGAGATTCGTCGGTGAGGCGATGCGGATCGCAGGCGTCCTGAACACCGGCCTCGAGGGGCGGGAGTACCTCGCCGGCCAATACTCGATCGCGGACATCGCCACGTACCCCTGGATGTCGGCTGCGTGGGGCCCGTTCAGCGCGATGATGCCCGAGAAGACCTCGGCCCTGACGAACGTGGACGCGTGGCTGAGTCGACTTGGTGCGCGCGAGGCCGTCCAGCGCGGCATGGCCGTCCCCGCCCCCGCGTAGTCTGTAGGCGCAGACCCGAGTCCGGTCCCGAAACGGGATCTCGATTCTGTTCCCCCCGTCCCGTTTCGGCACAGGCGTGGGAACGACCGCGCGGCAATTCACCCGTGTTCTCGGGGCGAGCGGGCGGCCCCCGCCGTGGCATGGTTCGTGGAGTATGGGGCTACGTCACGACGTTCCACTCCAAACGACACGAACATCCCCACCGAGTACGACGCGCTCCACGACCCCCCCGCCTCGCCCCCACGCGACACCCCAAAGCAGACGCAAAAACAGTACACCGCCCCGCAGCGCCCCGCCGGACCCAACGCACCTCGCGCAGCAGCCCCACACGCACGTCCCCCTCTCCCCAGACTCCGCCTCCCCTGTAGGGATCGACCTCCCACCCGCGCTCCCCGTGGCCCACCTCGGAAGCGACTCCTCACGCCGGCGACGTTCCACCCTCACGTCCGCCGGCAATCTCATCCTCAGCAGCGGCGGTGCCCTTCCCCTGGGGCGCCGCCGTTCGCGTCTCGAGCCCGCGGCCCGCGGCGTCACTCGAGGTAGCCGAGAGCGCGGAGCTCCTCTGCGACGGCCGGGTCCCTCACCTGTCCATCGTGAGTACGCCGCGTCGAGTGATACTGTTGCGCCAGGGCTTCGAGTTCCACGATGCGCTGCGGCTGCATCTCGCTCTCGAGCGGCGATCGCGCCATGGGGTCGCTCGCAAGATCGAACGCGCGCGATCCCTTCCGGTCGGAGACCGCCTTGAGATCGCCCTCATACACGGCCACGTCTCGCCGACGGATCTCCGAGGGGTCCTTGTCCCACAGCGGCTCGTTCATCTCGGCGAAGTAGAGTCGGTCTTCCAGGCCATCGCCCCGAAGCACCCCGGCCAGAGAACGCCCATCGAGATCTTCGGTCGCCTCCTGGCCGAGAAGTTCCAGAATCGTCGGAAAGAGGTCGACGAGACCAACCCGACCCGCCACGCGCGACGGCGCGCCGTCGGCGCGGGGATGGCGGATGATCAGAGGGACACGCAGCACGGTCTCGTCGAGGGATAGCCCGTGTCCGATGACGTCGTTCTCGCCAAGTGCCTGGCCGTGGTCGGCCGTGAGCACGACGACGGTGTTCTCCGATAGGCCCTGCTCGTCGAGCTTTGCGAGCACCGGGGCGATGAGACGATCGAGTTCACGAACCTCCCCGTCGTACAGCACCCGAATCGCCCGACGCTCCTGCGGCGTCCACGGCGTCTTCTTGCCGAGCGAGTAGAACAGCTTGACGTCGGCGCCGTCGACGAGCGGCCCAGCGTAGCCCTCGAGCTGCCCTGCCGCGTACGGCGTCACTCGATAGGGAGCGTGCGCCTCGAAGTAGTGCAACCAAACGAGGAAGGGCCGCTCGCGGGGCTCGGCCAACCAACTCACGGCGAGCCGCGTGATCTCCTCGCCGTCGCGGATTCGGCCCGTAGATCGCCCATTCGCAGCATCACTGAGACGCTCGAAGCCCTGGTCCAACCCGCCTCGGCTGAGCATCGATCCAAAGCTCACAAACGCCGCCGTGTCGTACCCCGCCGCCCGCAGTGTTTCCGCGAGCGTGTCGAAGCCGCTGTCGAGCCGGTCGTGATTCGCGCGAACGCCGTGCTGGCGGGGGTAGAGCCCCGTGAGCATCGAGGCGTGCGAGGGAAACGTCGCGCCCATCGGTGCGACCGCATTGTCGAACACGGTGCCCTCCACGGCGAGCGCGTCGATCGTGGGCGTGTGGCCTTCCTCGTTCCCGTACGCGCCGAGCGCATCGGGCCGGGTCGTATCGAAGCTTACGAGAACCAGATTGAGAGGTGTACCTCCGGCGTCGACCACTTCCGTCGCCTTGGGCACCGCCACCTCAGTCGTTCGTTCGCAGCCCACTGCCAGCGCGGCCGCCAACGCCGCCGCCAAACACCACATCCTCATGGAACGACCTCTCCGAGGACCAACAAATCGCCGAGTCGAACCGGTCGGAATGCGCCGCCTTTCGGTGCGACGACGCGAAGCGAGACCCGGTGAACGAGGTCCTCGCCGAACCGATGTCGGACGTGCAACACGCGCAATGCGGGCCCGGCATTGAGCCTCCGGTAGCTCTCCTCGGCGATCAGCTCACCGTCGATGCGAAGCTCGACCGCCCCCGTCTCACTCGGGCGGTGCTCGTAGAACTTCAGCAACCTGCCCGTAAAGCCCAGTTCCAGCGTGGCGCCGGCCGCGGTGGACTCCCAGATGTCGATCTTCCGCTTGGCGGTGCCGGGCGTCGCATCGCTCGGAAGGCGCCGCCAATGCTCGTCGAGCATCCACGTCGCCAGAGGAACCCGCTTCGCGGCCTCCCAATGATCCAGGACGAGGGGCCGCTCGAGCTGCGGGCTATGGTCGCGCGGGGTCGAGTCTGTGAGGATCTCTTCCAGGCCCGCTGCAACGGCGCGCTCGTAGATTCGATGGCCGTTCGGATGCGGATGCACCCCATCGCGCGAGAACGCGGGAGGCGTCCCGGCCGCCGCCCGTCGCGCCCCCCTCAGCCGTAGATCTCCATCGCCGACCAGCTCCGCGACGACCGACGCCGCGTCGATCGAGGGGATTCCGTGGTGAGCCGCCAACCGCTCGTGCGCGGCCATGGATCGGGGCCATCGCCCGTCGCGCAGCAGCTCCTCGAACTTCGGCTCGAAGAAGTAGACGAACACGATGTCGGTCCGTGGGTTCGCCGTCCAGATCTTCCGGATGATGCCCTCAACCGCGCTGGCGATCGAGTTCGGCGCGGCCTCAGCGTCGTTCACTGCGAATTCGACGATCACCAAATCAGGACGATGGGCCAGTACCTCGTCGTCCAAACGGAACACCGCGACGTCGCTTCCGGTCGCCGACAACCCCGCGTTCACCGCCATGACGGCATCCTTGCCGTATCGCGCCCGCCAACGCCTCGTCAGACCGTCGCGCCAGCCCGGCAGAGCCGTGATGGATCCGCCGAGGAACGCGATGGTCACCGGCTCACCCGCCTCGAGCTTCGCCCGGACGTTTCCGAGGCCGCCGCGCACCGCGACTCGGGGCGCCGGCTCGGATACGGGCGGAGCCGCGAATCCCAGACTCTCCGTCGCGATCAACGCGCAAAACACGACCACGAATCGCGTCACGACGATCTACCCCTGGCCCATCGCGACGCCCGCTTGGCCTCGTACATCCGCGCGTCCGCCAAGCGAAGAAGCGCATCGGCCTCCCGTGCATCCTCGGGATGCGAGGCCCATCCGAAGGAAGCGTCGAGTCGCGCGGAGATCCCGCGCCCCTCGAGGAAGACTCGCTCGCGAATGGTGGCCGCGAACGTCGCGCTCCGGGCCGCGGCCCGTTCGCCGTCCGCCTCTGGCAGAAGAAAAGCGAACTCGTCGCCGCCGAAGCGGCAGCCGATCTCCCCGTCGACGAGACTCGCCCGAAGCACTTCACCAACCTCGGCCAGCGCCTCACTGCCACTCATGTGGCCGTGCTCGTCGACCAAGCTCTTGAATCGGTCCATGTCGAAGAACACCAGAGCGAAGCGCTCGCCGGCACGCACCGCGCGCTCTACGCACCACAAGAAATAGCGCGAGTTCCGGAGTCCCGACAGCGGATCATTGCGACTCGCCTCGAGGAGGTCCCCGTGGACTCTCGCGTTCCCAATGGCGATCGCGGCAAAGTCCGCGTAGGCTTCGAGGATCTGGAAATCCTCACTCGCGAAGTCCCGCGCCTCGAGCTCGTTCACCAACTCGATGACGCCTAGAACATCCCCCTCCGCACGAAGCGGAACCGCCACGATCGAACGCGTGTCGAAGCCGGTCAACTGGTCGACCCTCCCCGAAAATCTCGCGTCCGAGGCCGGGTCGCGGACCAGAACCCTCTGGTCGTGCTCCAGAACCCAGCCAGCGATACCCTCCCCCGCCTCGAGACGCCGGCCGAGAAGGCCCTCGTCGCCCGCCGCGCTCACCAGCCGGAAGACGAGAGCGTCGCTACCGTCCTCGCGCAGGAGAAGAGACCAGTTGGCCGGCTGAAGGAGGCGATCCAGGCCCGACAGCAGCTCACGCAGAACGACATCGAGGTCGAGCGACGAGCTAAGCAGCTGGGCCACCCGGACAAAGGTCGCGAAGTCAGGGCGTCGGGACGCACTCATTGCGCCTCGAATCATCGCAGAAGACGCCGCCGCGCGCGACGTCGGTCAGTCACTCACAGCAGCGGTCGCCACGGAGCCGTCGACCGGCCGCCCTGGCTCGATTCCAAGCAAGTGCGTGACCGTCGGGTGGATGTCGATTGCGTCGATGTGATCGAACTGCCCGCGACCGACCCCGTCCCCCCACGCGTAGAAGACCCCATGGACCTCGGGGTTGCTCGGCGGATGCCCGTGCGTCGCGACCAGCACACTTCCCTCGACCGAGGCCGGCCCGGTCCAGGCCAACCAGCGGAGCCACCACGGGAACTGGCCGTGATCTTCCATGGCAAAGCCCGGCTTGGCCGACAGGATCAGGTCACCGACGCGCGGCCCCTGTCCGAGGTGAGACCACGAGGGCTGCTGATCGCGGCGGATGACGTCGAACTCATCCCTGCCCGACAGTCTGCGAGTCGCCTCGTCGATCTGACCGGGGTCGTCGAGATACACGAACGCCGTCGAGCCCGTCGCCAACATCCGGGCCTCTACCCCGGCTTCGCGCAGAATGAAGCTGGGATTCAAAACGTGACTGACGGGCATCATGCCGTGATCAGTGGTCACGATCAGGGCCGTTTCGTCCGCCTGGCCGGACGTCTCGATCGCCTCGACCACGATGCCGACCGCGTCGTCGGCCGCCGTCACCATCTCGAGCGTCTCGGGCGCATCCATGCCACGAAAGTGCGCACTCCCGTCCGGGCCTTTGAAGTACGCAAGGATCAGCTGCGGCCGCTCCTCCGGGGGCAAGCGCAATAATTCCGCCACTTGGTGCGCACGACCCACGTCGTCGGGATAGTCCTCCCAGCTCGAAGCCCACTGGACGATCCGTGCGCGCTTGCCGCGAGCGGCGGAGACCTCGCCGTACCAGGCCAGGGTTGCCGTTCGGACTCCTTGGCGCTCGGCGGCCTCGTGCATCTGCTCGCATCCAAGCACCCAATCCGCGTCCCTCGAGTGGTCGTAGAACCCCAGCTCGGGATCGAAGAAGCGGTTCGTCACGATTCCGTGCCGCTCGGGCCAACACCCGGTGCTGATCGTGAAGCCACCGATGAGCGAAATGCTCGGGAACGGCGGGATCATCGAATGCGTCCAAGCGCCCCCCTGCGCGAGGCGGTCGAGGACGGGAGTACTGGCGGCGCGGACCATGGCCGGCGCGAGACCATCGAAGATCAGAACGACCACCGTGCGCTCGGCATTCGAGCCGACCGCATCGGTCACGAAGTCCGCGGGGGGCGCCCCCCGCGGCGGCCATGGCTCCTCGTCTGGGTACTCCCCACCGGTCCAGAACAACCCGAAGCCAAGCAGAAGGAGCACGCCAAGAACCACTAGACCGAGGATGCGCACCATCCGGTGATTCATCCCCGAATCTGCGCCAGGCCTCAAGCCAGCCCAGCCGCGTCCGCGTTCAGGGCGTTTCCACGACCGGCGAGTCACCCATGCGAGCCGCGCCCGGGACCGGCTCGCACGAATTCCCGGAACCAGGTAAATTTGATGCCATGAAGCGAATCTTCCTCTTCCTCGCAACGAACATTGCGATTGTATTGGTCCTGAGCGTCGTCCTGAGCCTGTTCGGGTTCGACGGCTACCTCACCCAAAACGGCCTCGACATGGGCCAACTCCTGGTCTTCTGCGCCGTCTTCGGCATGGGCGGCTCCTTCATCTCCCTGCTCCTGTCCAAGTGGATGGCCAAGCGTGCCATGGGGGCTCAGGTCATCACCGACCCGAAGGATCCGACCTCGCAGTGGCTCCTCAACACGGTCCAAAACCTCGCCCGCCAGCGCGGCATCGGGATGCCGGAGGTCGCGATCTTCGATTCGCCCGAACCAAACGCGTTCGCCACCGGCGCGAGCAAGAACAACGCGCTCGTCGCCGTCAGCACGGGCTTGCTGCGCAACATGAACAAGCAGGAGGTCGAGGCCGTCATCGGTCACGAGATCAGCCACGTCTCGAACGGCGACATGGTGACACTCACCCTGATCCAGGGCGTCTTGAACACCTTCGTGATGTTCCTCGCTCGCGTGGTCGGCTACGCCATCGACAAGGCAGTCTTCCGAAACGAGCGCGACGGCGTCGGCATCGGCTACTTCGTCACCGTGATCGTCGCCCAGATCGTCTTCGGCGTCCTGGCGAGCATCATCGTCATGTGGTTCTCGCGCAAGCGCGAGTTCCGCGCCGACGCGGGAGGCGCCGAGCTCGCGGGCCGCGACAACATGATCAACGCCCTCGAGGCGCTGAAGCGCCCAACCGAACCACAGGGCTTGCCCGAGCAGATGGCGGCCTTCGGCGTGTCCGGCGGACGCTCCAAGTGGGGCGCGATGTTCATGAGCCATCCCCCGCTCGACGAGCGCATCGCCGCACTGAAAGCGACCCAATAGGCCCACCGGGCACCACCGGATGAAGGGGCTCAGCCCTCCTTCAAGTGCCCCTTGCCGGGAACGAAGTTCACCTCGAGGCGAATGCCGTCGGGGTCTTCGAACAACACGGAGTAATAGCCAGGCGCGAACCCGTCCTCCTGCGGCGGATGCACCACTTTGGCACCAAGACCGACGACGAATTGGTGCACCTCGTCCACGTCTTCGCGCGCACGGGCGCGAAAGCAGATGTGGTGCAGGCCGACCCGGCGCTGATGAAACTCCTCGGAGGCATGGGCCGCATCTGTCGGGGTGATCGCCAGCCCGGTGCGGCTACCGATGCAATAGTAGAAGTCGTCACTATCGATCAGAGCCATCATCTCGAAGAGCGCGAGCAGGGGCTTGTAGAACTGCTTCGAACGCTCCATGTCGGACACGGTGAGCTGGATGTGAGCAATGCCGTTGAGCTTCACGTTCCGTTCCTCCTCATTAGCGCAGCAATCCACGACCCACTTGGAGCGGGACAGAGAGCGCGTCGAGCAGACCGGGATCTGCCTCGCACACGAAAGGGATCGCATTTACGACGCGCGCCGCGGCGGTCGTGTTCCCGCCGGCGGCTCGATCGTGGTTCTCGTCTTCCGACTCGATCTCGAGATGGATGTTCGGGCGACCGGTAATCTTGATCCCGTGTGCCCCCGAGCCTGCGTGCGGCTGCGGCCAGTCCGGCGCCATCGCGTCGTCGATCCGCGTCGTATGGTCGACGACGATCTTGGGCACGCCCCGGACCAGTCCTCGAACCTCGAATCGAAACGCCCCCTGAGTCCCCTTGTCGAAGACACCCAGCCGATTTTCCACTGTATGATCGAGCGGACGTCGTTCGACCTCCTCGTGGATGTCGTCGAGCTCGATTCCGAGCCCGCGCGCAGCGAGACGAATCACGCCGCCCCATACCATCGTGGGGACGCCGGGAAGGATCATCGGCGGGGTCTGATCCATCGGCATTCCGAACCCAACTAGGGTCCGTACCGCCTCAGCCTGGTCGTAGAACGCGTAGTTGAAGATCTCGTAGGCGCGAACCTCATGGATCTCCTCGCAGAGCCCGGACAACGCCAATGGAAGCACGTCGTTGATGAAGCCCGGATCGATTCCCGAGACGAAACACGAGGCGCTGCCCTCGCGACACGCGCCGCCCATCCTGTCGCGGATCGCCGGCGGAGCAGACGTCGGATCGTACAATGGATACACCGAGGTGGAGACGACGTTCTTGCCGGCCCGAAGACAACGCTCCATGTCGGCGAGCGCATCGTCGGGTCGGAAATCGCCCGAAGCGCAGTACGCTACGGCGTCGGCATCGCCCGCCAGGACGGCACCGGCATCGTCCGTGGCCAGAATTCCGGTCGGAGGCAGACCCGCGAGCTCGCCCGCGTCGCGCCCGACCTTCTGCGGGTTCGAAACGATGACGGCGACGAGCTCGAGCTCCGGATTGGACACCACGGTGCGCAACGCCGGCACCCCGACGTTCCCCGTTCCCCAGACGACTACTTTGCGAGGCATGCCCCGACGATAGGCGGGAGCGCCCGCCGCCTCAAGCCGTACCTCTCGAACCAGCTCCGACGGTCTGACAGAATCCGAACCCATGAAGATTCCGACGCAGCTCGAGCACTTGACCGCAGAGTGGTTCACGACGGGGCTCGACGACAGCGGCTGCCTCGGCGGAGCCGTCGTCACGGGGATCGACGTGAGCCCGATCGGAGTCCAATTCGGCTTCCTTTCGACGGTCGGGCGTGTGGCTCTCACGTACGATCGCCCCGCGGCAACCGCGCCCGCGACGGTGGTCGTGAAGCTCGAGCCCGACGCCGGAGCGCTGCGCGATTTCGGCGATGAGCTGCACGCGTTCGAACGCGAGATTCGATTCTACCGCGAGGTCGCGCCCCACGCCCCAATCCGACTCGCCCGGCTCTACTTCGCAGCGAACGAGCCGCCCGACTTCGCTATCGTGATGGAAGACCTGTCGTTCGCTCGCCCCGGCGACCAGGTCGCAGGCCTTCACGCCCGCCAGGTCCAGAAGGCCGCCGCGAACATGGGCCGGCTGCAGGGACGCTATTGGGGCGACGAGGCGCTGGCGGGACAGGGGTGGATGCCGGAAACGAACGCTACCGGGATCGACTTCGATCAGAAGTGGCCGTCGTTCGTTCGGCACTTCGGCCGGTGCCTCGAACCCGCCGGGCTCGAGCTAGGCGATCGCCTCGTAGGCAAGATGAGCTGGGTCGACGCAGAAATAGCGCTCCGGCCACGAACGATCGTCCACACCGACCTCCGTGCCGACAACCTCATGCTGGGAGAAGAAGGCACCCCCGAAGAGATCCTCATTCTCGACTGGCAGCTCGCGATCCGCAGCATGGGCGCATTCGACGTGGCGCGCCTGATGGGTGGCAGCGAGTTGCCCGACGAGCGACGCGGCCACCAACTCGACGTACTGCGCTCCTGGCACGACGCCATCCTCGAGCAGGGGGTGACCGACTACTCCTGGGACGACGCGTGTCGCGACCTGCGCCTCGGAGCGCTCTCGGTGCTCTGTTATCCCATCCACTTCCACGACGGGCTGCTCGACGCCACCGGCCGCGCGATGGCCGTCGTCGAGACGATGATCCGTCGACTCTTCGACTCCGCCACGGAGATGGACGCCGGTTCCGTGCTTCCCTGACCTCGATCCCGTCGCGTGCTGCTTTGCGACCCCAAACCCACCACGACCACGCGCCTCGTGGCGCGGCATCACGTCCAGACCCGGCGCTCCCCCACGAACGGCAGGATCTCGAACGGCAACAGCGCCTGCTCATCGAACGAGCGAGCCTTCGACAGAAGCCGGCGGGAGCCCAGCAGGCCGGGGGCACTCGCGATCGCAATCCGATTGTCCTCGTCCGGTACGGAGAACTCGAAACAGCCGCCCGGAAACGCGCCGGCGAACCGACGCAGCAGCCGGTCCTCCGCCCACCGCTCCGGCAGCCCGATGTTGGCCACCACGACACCGGCGTTTCCGAGGAGCACTGCCGTGTTGCGGAAGAAGGATTGGCGCGCGAGCGCCGCAGGGATCTTCTGGCCGTGATACGCATCCAGGAACACGAGGTCGTACCGCCATGCGTCATCGAGCGCCGCATCGGCCACGAACTCCGCCGCATCTTCGGTGAACACGCGTAGGCCACTCTTCTCTCGAAAACCGAAGTAATCCCGCGCGAGCCGTAGGACGATCGGGTCGATCTCGACGACGTCGATGGATGCCCGGGGGAACTTCAGCTTGAGAAATCGCGCGTATGCACCGCCACCAAGACCGACGAGAAGGATTCGGTCGAGGCGCTCGGCCAATGCCGCGCCGATGGTCGCGACGCGCAGGTAGACGGTGGGGAGTTCGCTGGGCCTGCGCCGATCGATCACCGTCTGGTCGATACCTCCGGGACCACCGAAGCGCAGATGACGATGGCCACCGTCGTCGATGACGACCAACTCCCCAAAGGCCCCCTGCGCTCGATGCACGATGGTGCCGGACGCCCCAGCTGCCTGCTCGTCCGCACCGCGCACTCGCTCGGGCTACCACCTGAGGGCCCCGGTCGCAGCCCGGAAGGGATCGCGATACAACCCTCTGACCCACGATGCTTGCCCGTGTCCGTCTTTCGCTCGTCGTAACGCTTGCCTTGGCGCCGTCCGGCGCCCCCGCGAACGGCGCCTCCGAGGCCCCATTCGAGCGCCGCGACCTGCGAACCGAGCACCCGATCGTCCAAGCAACGCTTCCCGTACGACTCGACGCCAGCGGCGGCCGGCACCTCGTGGTCGTCACGAGCCCCGACCGGCGGCGCGTCGTCGTCGAGCTCTTCGCGCCGGACGCCAGCGGCGCGCCCGGGCCTACGCCAACCCGGCTCGCGCTTCCGTCGGACGTCGTCGCACTCGACGTCGCGCAGATCGATGACAGCGGCCGCCAGGCGCTCTACTTCCTGACCCCGAAGGCGATCCTACGCTTGGACCCCGAAACGGGAGCCGTCAGCGAAGAACGTCGGCTGGAGTCGATCTACCGGCGCCCCGCGGCGGGGCGCCTTCTCGAGATCGACTTCATGCGCAACCGAGGCGGCAGCACCGCCCCGGTCCCAATCGTGCCCGACTTCGACGAAGTTCGCGCCGGCTCGAGCGTCTTGCCCATCGCACCAGAAACGCGCCACGACGAAGGGGGGGCGTCGTATCACCCCACGGGCATCCACCTCTCAGACCTCGACCTCGACGGCATCGACGATCTCTTCATTCTTGCGGACGACTCCATCGAAACGTTTCACGGCACTGCGTCCGGGTTTGCCAGCGAAGCCGTCGTCCAGAAGCTCGGCCTCCGCCTCGACGCGAGGCTCCGAGGCGAGGAGCTCGGCGACCGCGACCAGTCCGACGTGACGACACGAAGGGTCGTTGCGGTGGACGACTTCGACGGCGATGGGCTCGTCGACATTCTCATCGAATCCACGCGCCGGGCCGGCGTGCTCGACCGGGAGACCTCGCACGAGCTC
Source organism: Deltaproteobacteria bacterium (assembly GCA_029262355.1). Lineage (GTDB taxonomy): Bacteria > Desulfobacterota > Binatia > UBA12015 > UBA12015 > VGTG01. Next base: position 6,327 of record JAJCZO010000142.1, on the reverse strand, counting down.
CACCTGGGCCAGCGCGGCCCCAGTGGTGTCGCCTACGACACCGAGCCCGACACGACGGTCCGCGGCGACGCTCCTCTCGGCGGGGTACGCTCCGTCGACATCGATGGCGACGGCCGGCTCGACCTGGCAGCAGGCAGTATCGACATCGGACTCGGCACCATCGTGTCGGCCCTACTCACTGGTACGGTCGACTTCGATGTACACTTCTTCCGCCTCTCAGAGTCGGGCTACGCCAAGGAACCGAACAGCACGCGCGAAGCCCGTATCGAGTTCGACCTCTCGGAAGGCAAAGCGAGCATTCCCGTGTTCGTGCTTGCCGACGTCGACGGGGACGGCGATCACGACCTCGTCGTGCGTGAGGATCACGACGAGCTCCTGGTCTATTCGGCCGATGGCAGCCCCGAGCTCTTCGACGACGAGCCACGCAAGATCGCCCTGCCCCTGCCCGACAACGGCCAACTCGTGCGCCACGCCACACTAAACGGTGACCAAGCCGACGACCTCCTGGTGCGCTACGAAGGCCGGTCGGGACACGCGGCCAGGCGAACCGTGACGCTATTGCTCGGCCGAATGCGAGACCCAGCAGCCCCGGATTGAGCGCCTCGCGTCGCGTGTTTCGAATACGCGAGACCAGCCGAGTGCGCCGCCGTCGACATAACGTGAACGCCTTGCCGCCCCTCGACGTCAACTCGTCAACGCGATGGCGACGGCGGTGCGCTAGAGCCCGACCATCCGCCCGAACATCGCGTCGCGTACCCGGTCGCCCAGGAACGGACCGATCCACGCAAGCAGGTGCGCCTCGGCCGCCACCGGGTAGCGCGTCTTCGGCCGTTGCACGCGCAGCGCCTTGGCGATCGTTGCCGCGACGCGCGCAGCCGGAATCCCCTGTTTCGCCATACTCGCGTTCGTGCGACTGAGCTTCTCGAGCGCCGCCCCGTACCGCGCTCGTCCCTCGTCGGGCAGCGCCTCGACCATCTGCCGCAAGCTCGTTTCGTTCTTGTCGTGGATCGGAGTGTCGATCGCGCCGGGCTCGACTACCGACACGTGCAGTCCCTGGCCGCGCACCTCCACCCGCAACGCATCCGACATTGCTTCGAGCGCGTACTTCGAGGCGCAGTACGGCCCGATGAGTGGCGACACGATCTTTCCCGCGCCTGAGCTCACGTTCACGATGCGACCGCCCGGTCGCTCGAGGAGCGGAAGAAACGCCTTCGTCACCGCCGCGACGCCGAAGACGTTCACCTCGAACTGGCGGCGCAACGCGTCCATGTCGACGAACTCGAGCGGCGCGGTCACGGTCATCCCAGCGTTGTTGACGAGGCCCGAGAGCGCCTCCGAATGGAGGCCGGCCCTCACCGCCTCGACCGCGGCACTGATCGAGTCTGCGTGCGTCACGTCGATCCGGACGGCCTCCAATGGGCCGACCGCCGCCCGACCGAGGGCATCCGCGGCTTCGTCGCTCCGAACGCCGGCGAAAACGCGAAGGCCATCGCGGTCGAGAAGAAGTGCCGTTTCGCGACCGATCCCCGAAGAGGCTCCCGTGATGAACACGCTTTTCATCGCCCCTCTGTAGCAGGAGAGGGGTTTGCCTCCGATTTGCTTTCGGGTCATGGCTCCCTTGCATGCGGAGAGCCGCGAGGTCTTGAGCAGCCCGGGCAGACTCGAGGGAGGCGATCTCGACTCCGTCCGGGCAGGGCTACGACTGGCCCATCCGCCGGATCCGGCGCGACTCCAAGAAGAGCGCGCGCGGCTGGCCGCGGCCGAGGGTGCGCCGCTCGGGCAGCGGCTACGAACCTACGGCTCGATGTTGGGCCCTGGATACCTACAGAGTGCCATGACGCTTGGCGGCGGCACGGCGACGGCGGCCCTCTTCTCCGGAGCCCTCTTCGGCTACGCCCTTCTGTGGGTCGCACCGATTGCGATGCTGCTCGGCGTCGTGATGCTGGCGGCCGTCGCCCATCAGACGCTCTCGACCGGGATGCGCCCGCTCGAGGCGATGCGCCACTACGCAGGCAGACCGTTCGCAGCGGCGTGGGCGATCGGCGCGCTCCTCTCCTCGGTGATCTGGCACTTCTCGCATTACGCGCTCGCATCGGCCGTCGTGGTCGACGTCGCTGGCGTCGCCGGTGTCCCCCGGCTCTCTGCCGGCGTGCTGATTCTCGTTTGGGCTGTCGGGTTGAGTCTTCTCTACGGCACCTCGTATCGGCTGGTGCGGGTATACGAGCGAATTCTCAAGTACGTCGTATGGGGCGTGATCCTCTCGTTCGCGCTCGTCGTCGCGAAGACCGGCATCACCGATGTCGGCGCACTCGTGCGCGGCTTCACGGCGTTCGAGCTTCCGGCCGATCGCAACGGCGTCGCCGCTGCCACGCTCGTCGCGAGCACGTTCGCCGCGGCGGTCGGCATCAATATGCTGTTCCTGTACCCTTACAGCCTTCTGGCGCGAGGGTGGTCCCGCGAGCACCGCCAACTTGCCCGCTTCGACCTCTTTGCGGGCATGCTGGTGCCCTACACCATCGCCGCAAGTCTCATCACGATCGCGGCCGCGAACACCATCCTGCTCGACGCGGAGTATGACGGGACCCGACTCTCGCCGGTACAGGCCGCACAAACCTTGGGCTCGGTGATCGGCCCCGAGATCGGGCGCCTCGTGTTCGGACTCGGCATTCTCGGCATGGCGCTCAGCAGCATGACCCTTCACATGCTCGTCTCGGGCTTCGTGTGCGCAGAAGTGTTCGGTTGGGAGTTCGGCGGCTCGAAGTACAAGGCCGCCACGCTCATTCCTGCCCCCGGTATCCTCGGCTGCCTGTACTGGAGCGACATCGCGGTGTGGGTCGCGGTGCCTACCAACATCGTGTGCGGGCTCTTCTTGCCGCTTGTCTACCTGGGATTCATCAAGCTGCAGACGAGTCGCGCCTACCTCGGCGACGATACACCGACCGGCGCCGGCGCCGGGGCGTGGCTGATCGCAATGACACTGATCGCCCTCTTCTTGGGCGGCTTCTTCGGCTGGTATCTCGTCACGAAGGGGCCGAGCTATTTCCAGGCAGCCGTCGGCGCGACGGCCTGACGTGGGCGAGGAGGCACGGCCGTGCACACCTCTGCGGCGCGGCGACGCCGGCCCCCGTCCGAGCGTGCCGCGCGGCCACGCAGACATCTCCATCGCCGATGTACGGCCCGTATCTCGTCGACAACCTATCGCCTCATCGCATAGAAGGGGAGCTGCCATGAAGCGCGCCGAGACCCTACGCACCTACCTCGACTCGTTGCCCGACGTAGAGAACATCGGGTGGCTCCTGGCGACGAACGGCCGCGGCGAGAAGACGCGAAGGTCAGGCGAGGCCCGCTGAATGGATCGCGCGCGGCGCCTCGGCGCGAGCCGGGTGGAGGTCACACCTCTGGGCCTGGGCACCGCGCCAATCGGAAACATGTTCACCACCGTGGCCGACGACGACGCGGCCGCCACCATCTCGACCGCCTGGGCGCTGGGCGTCCGCTACTTCGACACGGCCCCGCTCTACGGACACGGCCTCGCCGAGGCCCGCCTCGGCGAGGTGCTCCGGAGCCTCCCAAGAAACGAACTGGTCGTGTCGACGAAAGTCGGCCGACTGCTGTTGCCCCGCGAGGGCGCCGGCGAACCAACGATCTTCCAAGACACGCCGCCGTGCGACCCGGTCTTCGACTTCAGCGGCGACGGCGTCGAACGCTCCCTCGAGGAGAGCCTCACCCGGCTCGGACTGGATCACGTCGACATCCTGCTCGTGCACGACCCGGACGACCACCTCGACCAAGCGCTCGACGAGGCTCTTCCAAGACTCGAGCGCATGCGCGCCGACGGTCGCGTCGGTGCAATCGGCGCAGGCATGAACCAGACGCACGCGCTCGACCGCATCGTGCGCGAGTCCGACGTCGACTGCGTTCTCTTGGCCGGCCGCTACACGCTCCTGGAGCAGACCGCTCTCGACGATTTGCTGCCACGCTGTGCCGAGCGCAATGTCTCCGTGATCGCGGCAGGGATCTTCAACAGCGGTCTTCTCGCAGCCCCTCGCCCGGGCGCCACCTACGACTACGAGACCGCATCGACGGATCTTGTCGCTCGCGCGCGCCGGCTCGCGACCGCGTGCGAACGAGCGGGTAGCTCGCTGCGGTCGGCTGCGCTCCAGTTCCCCCTGGCCCACCCCGCAGTCGCGTGCGTTCTCACCGGCGCCCGAACCGAGGCCGAGATTCGTGAGAACATCTCGCTGTTCGATCGGGCCAGCGAAACCGAGCCCTGGGAGTCCCTTCGTACCGCCGGCCTCCTGGATGCGCGGGCCCCCCTTCCGGGAGGAACCACATGAGCCTTCGCGTCGCCCTCGTCGGCGGACCCATGTACGACCCGCTCTATCAGCTCCTCGACGACGTCGAGATCGTCGTTCACGCGGATCACCCCACGTTAAACCGAGAAGTCGCGCGACGACTGGCTTCGGGCGAGCGGCTCGATCTCATCTCGACACACGCCAAGTACGCGCCCTCCCAAGCGGCCTGGCTCACTCCACTCGAAGAAGATACCGACCCAGCCCTCCTCGGCGCGCTGGCCCCCCGCGCCCTGGACCTCTGCCGAGTCGACGGCATTCTTCTGAGCGTGCCGCGGAACCTCGACGTCCGTGTGCTCTGGGTGCGCCGCGACCGCGTATCCGATGTACCCGACTCTTGGGAGGAGCTCGCAGCCGGCGAAGCGACGTTCGGGTTTCCCGGCCGGGAGTCGGGCCTCTTCGGAACCTTCTTCGAGATCGTGGCCGCGTACGGGGGACGGCTGTTCGATGGGGACGGTCGGCCCGCGATCGACTCGCCCGAAGCGATACAGGCCGTCCGCAGACTTTGTACACTCGCGACCAAGATCGGCACGGACCTCACCACCTGGCACTACGACCAGGTCGACGACGCACTCCTAAAGGGGAGAGTCGACATGGCGGCCATGTGGCCGGGTGGGTTCGCCGCGTTGCGAGGCTCTCCGCACTACGCGCATCTCGAGCCACATCCGTATCCAGGCGGGCCCGCGGGTCGCTTCACCTACTCCGGCTGTCACTCCTGGGCCATCCCCACGACCTGCGGCGATCGCGCCGCAGCTCTTGCCCTCCTCGCCCGACTCGCGGGCCCGGCCGGCGCCCGCCTCGAAGCCGAGAACGGCGGCGCCTGCGCTCACGTCGAGACCTTTGCGACCACCGCGGCGGCCGACGAGACCGATCGACGACGACGGGAGCTCACCCAAGCAGCCATTGCCGACCAGATGATTACGTACCCGTCGCTTGCGCGGTTCCCCGAGGTCGAAGACGCCGGCTGGTCTGCCATTCGCGAGGCACTTCGCGGGCGCATGACGCCCGAACAGGCGGTCACAGAGGTGCAGCGCAGCGCGCAACGCGTCCTCGCCGAAGCCTGAAGCGGGTGGCCTCCTCCCCGGAGGGGATCGCACCACCCCAACCGCGGCCGTGCCCCCAGAGAGCTACGACGCAGCCTCCACACCATCGAGAGCGATCGCCTGGACGGGACTCTCTTCGAGCCTCTCCGGGACCGCGAGCACCAGGTGGCCGTCGTCTCGCGAGGCCATCGGAGCAGTCCCTCCCACGTCAGCGCCAAGCCACCTCGCGGACGCCCCCGCGCGTGCGCGAAGCCCGGCCAGGGCAATCTCGCCTGGTGAAGGCTGCCCGAGGAGCAGCGCATACACCCGGTCACCGCGACGTGTGAAGCGCACGTCGATCCCCCGATCTGTCGTGCCATCGGCCCGCACCCAAGGCCGTGTACCTTGTACGGCCTCGCCTTGACGCGACAAAAACGCCCCGAGCCATCGAAGCCGCTCGATCTGCACGTCCGGAATCACCGCGTCGCCTCGGGGGCCCACGTTCAACAGCAGGTTCCCATTCTTCGCCGTGATGTCGGCGAGGCTCCTCAGGAGTTCCTCGCGCGTCAGATGATCCTCGGGCCGGGAGAGCCGGTTGAAGCCGAAGCTCTTGTCGATGCCGCGCACGCACTCCCACTTCTCCGGGCGCGCCGTCGGGAACACCGTGTACTCGGGCGTGCGCGTGTCGTAGTGCGGCGGCGGAGGCGGCTGCAGCGAGGCCTGATCCTTCGCCTTGCGCACCGCGCGATGCAGGAGCCAATCTGCAAGCTTCCGCACCGGAGCAAATCGCAACGCCCTGATCAGCGGCGTCGGCGTGAGCCACCGATCGTTGACGACGCCCTCGGGCACCGAGGCGTAGTAGTCGGCGAACAATCGCAAGAGAGTCGCCTCGTCCGTTGGCCACGCGATGTCGTTCCACAACACCGACGGTTCGTAGCGCTCGATCAACTCGC
>JAJCZO010000141.1 GCA_029262355.1 Deltaproteobacteria bacterium | reverse complement strand
CGAGTTCGTTCTCGCTGAGCGGATCCGCGGCGAGCGGCATCGGTGAGCCGGCGATTTCGACAGAGCTGTCCGTCGCGGCCAGAAGCTTCCACCACAGAAAGCTGCGTTCCTTCGTGCCGGGGTGCACGCGCTCGAGGTCGGTGGCGGTCGACGCCGCTTCGAAGAGATTCGCGTAGGCGACCTCGGGGCTCAGATCGAGCCCGCCCGATGCCGCGCTGCCGTGGCAGGCCTCTGCCGTGCAACCTTTGCGCTCGAAAACCACCGACTGGATGGCGTCGAACGTCGAATCGAAGGTTTCGTTGCACGCTGGCGGTCCGGGGTCCGTCGGATCGGTGGGCGGCGGCTCCGGATCGGTTGGATCGGTGGTCGGCGGCGTCTCCGGGACTTCACTCGTGGAGGAGCCGTCGCCGCCCGAGCTGCCGCAGCCAGCGGCGAGCACGGCTGATGCGAGGATGGCGATCCCAAGCGTCCTGGGGAGGAGGCTCTTCGAGGTGTGACCCGAACTCGAAATCATCATTCGCCAGACAATGGGTGTCCGCGCCGCCCCGGGCAAGATCTTCCTGTCGGAGTCGCGCTCAGCCGTCCGATTCGCTGTCTGAACGGCTGTGATCCGGCCTGACGGAACGCGCATTCTGCGGCCACCGCGCTTGGCCACGGACGTCTCGGCGGGCCCCAGGGACCAAGGAGTGAGGCTACGCGGCCAGCCCGCGCCTCTCGCGGCGCGCCCCATCGGCGAGGTAGTCCTCGTAGCTCATGTCGAGATCGAAGAAGTCGCTCCCGTCCAGTTCGAGGACGCGGCTCGCCAGAGATCCGACGAACTGGACGTCGTGGCTGGCGAAGATCATGGTGCCCTCGAACTTGAGCGCCCCATTGTTGAGGGCGGTGATCGACTCGAGATCGAGGTGGTTGGTCGGTCCGTCCAAGACGAGGACGTTGGGGCCCTGCAGCATGATCCGGGCGAGCATGCACCGGACCTTCTCTCCCCCCGAAAGCACGCGCGCACTCTTCTGCACTTCGTCGCCGCTGAACAGCATACGACCGAGGAAGCTCCGCACGAAGTTCTCCTCCTGCTGGTCGGTGAACTGCGTGAGCCAATCGATGAGATTGAGGTCCGTGTCGAAGAACGGGGCGTTGTCTTTGGGGAAGGTGCCTATCTTGACGGTGTGCCCTCGCTTCACTTCGCCCGAATCCGGCTCACGCGTGCCGCTGAGCACTTCGAGCAACGCGGTCACGGCGACGTCGCTTCCGGTCACGGCGATCCTGTCGCCTCGGCGGGCTGTGAAGCTCAGATCGTCGAAGAGGATCTCTCCGTCGACGGCCAAGCTGAGGTGGCTGGCAGAGAGCACGTCCTTCCCGAGTGCTTTCTCGCCGCCTTGAAACTCGACCCACGGGTACTTGCGCGAAGAGGGCTTGATCTCGTCGAGCGTGATCTTGTCGAGCAGCGATTTTCGCGACGTGGCCTGGCGGGACTTGGACGCATTCGCACTAAAGCGCTGGATGAAGGTCTTCAGCTCCTTGATGCGATCTTCCTTCTTGCGGTTGGCTTGCCGACGCTGGTTCAGCGCCATCTGGCTCGTTTCGTACCAGAACGTGTAGTTGCCGGTGTAGATCTGGACCTTTTGGTAGTCGATGTCGGCGATGTGGGTGCAGATCCGGTCGAGGAAATGTCGGTCGTGTGACACGACGATGACCGTGTTCTTGAAGTTGTAGAGGAACTCTTCGAGCCAGAGAATCGAGTCGACGTCCAAGTGGTTGGTCGGCTCATCGAGAAGCAGGATGTCGGGATCACCGAAGATCGCTTGGGCCAAGAGCACGCGAACCTTCTCGTTGTCCGAGAGATCCTTCACCAGGCGAGCTTGCCGATCTTCCTCCACGCCAAGCGAGCTCAGGAGTTGGGCGGCGTCGGATTCGGCATTCCAGCCGTCGAGATTCCCGAATTCCTCTTCGAGCTCTCCCGCACGGACGCCATCCTCATCGCCGAAGTCGGCCTTGGCGTACAGGGCCTCCTTCTCCGTCATGACCTCATACAACCGTGGATGGCCCATGACGACCGCCTGCAGCGCGGCCGTGTCGTCGTACTCGAAATGGTCCTGCTTCAGCATGCTGAGGCGCAGTGCTCCCGGGATGGTGACCGATCCCGAACTCGGTGCCTGATCCCCGGATAGGCAGCGCAGGAACGTGGATTTCCCGGCGCCATTGGCGCCGATCAGCCCGTAGCAGTTGCCAGGGACGAACTTGGCCTCGACATTTTCGAAGAGGATGCGGCCAGAGAATTCGAGGGTCAGCTTTTCTGCGGAGATCATGATTGTTCCTTCAGGGGCAGCCGCTCCTTAGTGCTGGGGCGGGCCGTTCACAAGGCCGGCGCTGCGGTGGTTCGCCCCTGGAGCGGCAGAGCGACACACTTTTTTCGGGCGTATCAATCGCTTGGCCGGTGTCGGCGCATGCTCCACAGTGGGCGGAGCGATGTTCGAAGCGATTGCGAAGGCCTCGATCGTGAAGGTGGTGGCGCTCGCCACCATGCTGAGCTGGAACCAGCCGCTCGGGTGCCACCAGCTCTCTGGGGTGAACGTCGGGCCCTATCACTTCGAGGGCCAGGACCCCGCGCTCGGTACGGTTCTCGAGGACGCACAGCTCGAACTCGATGTCCTAGTCGCGGGCCTCGCCGCGAGACGGCTCCGGTTCTACGGCTGCGACGCGGTGCTGGAACGCGCGGTCTGGATGGCGAAGTCTCTACCGCAGAGTTTTCGCCCGCAGGTCGCGCTCGGCGCGTGGATTTCGAGCGATCTCGCGGCCAACGAGGAGCAGCTGGAATGCGTGATTCGGCTCTGCTCGGTCGGTCTGTGTGACATGGCGGTGATCGGCAACGAAGCTCTTTTGCGGGGGGACGTGAACGAGACGATGCTCCTGGGCTACGTGAGGCGGGCCCGAGCCGCGCTTCCCGGCGTGCCCGTGACCACCGCGGACGTGCACAGTGTGCTGCTCGAGCACCCCAAGGTCATCGAAGCCGTCGACGTCGTGCTCGGCCACTTCTATCCCTTCTGGAGTGGCGTCCCGATCGAGCGCGCGGTCCCCGAACTTCACCGGTGGTACGATGCCCTGCAGGCGGCGGCGGGGTCTAAGCAGGTGATCGTAGGCGAGACGGGCTGGCCGAGCTGCGGCCGCCCGGTCGGCGCAGCGGTGCCCAGCGAGGCGAACGCAGCCTTCTACTTCCACAACTTCGTCACGTGGACGCGCACGCGAGAGGTGACAAGCTTCTACTTCTCGATCTTCGATGAACCTTGGAAGGCGCAGTCGGAGGGGGAGGTTGGTCGGTGCTGGGGTCTCTTCGAGGAGAATTACGAGATCAAGCCGTGGGTGGAGCGTGTGTTTACAGAAGAATTCCCTGCCCCCGTGAGCTGGTCGGAGTAGGGAACGTAAGAAAACGCCGACAGGGCCGGCAAAATGGACCGCTCGAAGCGGGCTTGACGGCTGGGCGCTGTGCATGGGGACGCCTTGATCTCACGGGCGGAATCGCGGTATCCCACCCAAAGACACCTGCTCCGTAGCCTATGAGCTGGATAACTGGAGGATGGCCATGCGCGCTCCCGGTACGTTCCTGTTCCTCGGTCGAGTCATCACCGTCGCTGCGATCGCGTTGTTCGCGGTCGCAGCCCCCGCACTCGCGTGGCAAGTCGAGATCGACTCTGAGTACGGCGAGAGCCGGAACGACGAGGCGTTCGGTGTCGCCTTCGATTCGCGCGGCGATGTCATCGCCATCGGCCACGAAGACTGGGACGACTGGCTCGTGGTCAAGCTCGGTGGTGGCAGCGGCACGGAACTCTGGCGCACGGTCATCAGTGGGAAGACGAGCGGAACCGAAGTAGCCGATGGCATGGTCATCGACGGGAGCGACGATGTGGTTGCCGTCGGTCGGTTCGGCGGCACCGGGCACTCCGACTCGGGCTTCGGCGCGATTAAGTTGAAGGGCACGACCGGTGAAGAGCTCTGGCGCTACACGCTCGATGGCTCGGCGATCGATAGCCGGGACAGCGCGGTCGCGGCCGCCGTCGATGCGGCGGGGGACGTGTTCGTCGTAGGAACTCTCCACAATGAGATCTCCGACCGAGACGCCGTCGTCGTGAAGCTGTCGGGGAGCGACGGCACCGAGGTCTGGAAGCGCGTCTTCACCGGCTCCGCGATAGGTGGGTGGGACTACGGCTTTCGTGTCGCGGTCGACTCATCGGGAAACGCGATCGCCGCGGGGCGGGTCGCGAACGCGGCTACGAATACGGATCCGCTGGTCGTGAAGCTCGCGGCAGCCGACGGCGCGACGCTCTGGCGAACCGAGATCGCACGCACTGGTTCCGAGTACGCTCAGGCTCTCCTGGTGGACGCGGCCGGCGACGTCTTCATGGCCGGAGACCTCGACGACGGTGTGTCGGGTGAGTTTGCCTTGGTGAAGCTCGCAGGAAGCGACGGCGCGGTCGTGTGGGAGCAGGACCTGTGCTGTGCCGGGGATCGCGGCCGTGTGGAGTCGTTGGCCTTGACGCCGAAGGGGAACGTCGTGGCCGGTGGATGGGCGGAGCGTAGGGACTTCTCTGCCGCACTGAACGTTGCGGAGTTCGACGGCATCACCGGATCGACAGAGTGGCGCATCGTGCTCCCCGGTCCTCACGGCTACGGTGTTGCGCAGAGCGTGGCGGTCGACGCGGGTGGCCAGGTGCTCGTCTCCGGTCGCATCGAGACTTCGGAGGATGGCAACACCGACGGCATCCTCGTGAAGATCCGCCCGTGTGAGCCCGACGAGGATGACGAAGACTGCGAAGACGCGTCGCCATCCTACAAGGCGCGGATTTCCTGGCAAAAGCGCTTCAACGGTCCGGCAACCAAGGACGATGACTACGATTCCCTGTACGGCGTCGATGTCGACCCCGATGGGCAGGTCGTTGCTGCCGGCGTGAAATGGAACCGGAACCCAGTGTACCCCGAGGAGAACCAGTCCGACTTCTTCGTAACGATGCGTGCGGAGGACGGCAGCAGTGTGGGTGGCCCGGATCCCTACCGGCCGGGATGCGCCGACGGCATCGACAATGATGGGGACGGCTTGGTCGACTTCGGCGGAGATCCCGGCTGTGCCGACGCCGACGACATGTTCGAAATCTCCACGGCGTCGGTGCCCCTCATGTGCACCGGCCAGCAGGTCCTGACGAAGGATCGCGACGAGAAGGCACGAACGCGGAGCCTCGCGTTCCGATCGAAGGACGCCCTGCTGACCCCACCCGTCGGCGGCACGGTGGGAGACCCGCGCACGAACGGCGCCGTCCTCGAGCTTCGGAACCCGATCACCGGCGAGCACGCGTACACCAACCTCGTGGCGGACGGGTGGAGCGCGGTTGGCAATCCTCCCGACGGATCGAAGGGCTACAAGTACCGCAGCCGAAGCCCGGAGCACGGGCCGTGCAAGTCCGTCAAGTTCAGTCCCGGCAAGCTGACCGCTCGCTGTAAGGGGCTCGGTCTGCGGTTCACGCTCGATGAAGCCTCCCAGGGGGCGGTCGCCGTTCGGCTGCATCTGGCGGACGGAACCCGGATTTGTACGGAGTTTGGCGGCGTCGTGACCCACGACGAGTCGAGCTCAGAGAGCCGTCGCACGGTGAAGTTCCGTGCCGTGAAGTCTCCCGCGCCCGCGAGCTGTGACGAGCCGTAGGACAGGCGCGCACACGAATGGCTTCGGATGCTGACGACGGTGCGTGACGCGCCGCTCCGCGATGAACGACGCAGACCCGATGGTTTCTGCTGAAGCCGGTGACTGGAGCCGCTTCGGTTCACCGCGTCAAACTCCAATTCCTGACTCGATGTAGCCGAGCGGCAGGAGGAGAATGACGAAGCAATGCTTCTCGGCCTCCGCCGCTCCCTCCACCGACGTGCCTCCCAGATTCTGACGGCGCCTCTCGGGAACTTCCCCCAATCGGTTGGGCAGGACTTCGAAGCGTTGCGAGAGACGGTCCGCCAGGGGGATGTGCTTCTCGTCGCGGGCAATCAGCGCGTGAGCGAGGTCATTCGGTATTTGACCCAGAGTTCGTGGTCGCATTCGGCGATCTACGTAGGCGACGAGTTGGCGCGCCGTTCGCCCGATCTGGCCGGCGAGCTCGAAGAGCGCTACGGCGACGATGCGCAGCACATGGTGGTCGAAGCGCTGCTCGAGTCGGGCGTCGTCGCTTCGCCCTTGTCGAAGTACACGGGATTTCGCGTGCGACTGTGTCGTCCCTTCGAACTCTCCGAGGAGGATCGCGCCAAGGTGGTGGATCTCTCGATCGGACACCTGGGCTTCCAGTACGACGTCGCGAACATCTTCGACCTGGCGCGCTACTTCTTGCCGGTCTCGATCGTCCCCGCGCGCTTCCGCCGCGAGGCTCTTCACTTCGGAAGCGGTCAACCTACCGAGGTCATCTGCTCATCGATGATCGCCGACGCGTTCGAGGCTGTCGGCTTTCCGGTCTTGCCTCGAATGCAAGAGTCCGGGGCGTCTGACGCGGGATATCACAACGAGGTCGCGACCAGTTGGCCATCCCGCCGTCCGCTTGCCCGCCATCTGCGCATGGCGCGCCACCCCTCGAGGCTGATCACCCCCCGGGACTTCGACTTGTCGCCGTACTTCGAAATCGTGAAGTTCAGCCTTCGGCCGGAAGGTGTTCGCGCACCCGCGGTTGTGCCGGAGACCCCTGGTCGGCGCCTCGCTCGCGTCCTTCCATTCCTGCGGAGCCTGGGTCGGTCGGGGGCAGACTCGGATACGGAGAAGCGCGCAGCGGGGTAGGTTGCCGGCGCGTCGTCGCCGCTCCCGATCAGTGTACGCGGAGAGTGCAGCAGCGAACCGCGTTCTCGTACACGGCGACGATGACCTGGCCGGTATTGCATTCGATGCTGCGGCTTTCCTCGAAGGGGGGCGTCGACTCGACGTGACACTCACCGAATGTGATGCGAGGGGCGGAGCTCTTCGCGCCGGCGTCGCGTGCTGAGCTGCCGGTCGTCGCGGCACCGGATAGGCCAGCCAGACTGAGGGATAATCCGAGGGAGATCGCTGCGATTGCGGCGGCTCGACCCGGTGATTTGCTCGGCTCTGTGGACGTCGTGGTCATCTCGATCTCCTCCTGGGGGCCTGGGGTGCAAGGCGGAGGCCAACTCGTGACGCTGCGGCAAGCCTTGGTCTGAGGTGGTTATCGCCGGCGGAGATCGCTTGCTGCGGAATTTTGTGGGCGAATCCGGTGCGTACTCCACCGCCGGGTGCCCACCGGAGTGGGCACCCGGCGGGCGCTCTGCCGATCTCTTGGAGCGAGGAAATCAGCGATCCCTGCGATGCACGCCTGGCCCGGGCGAGCTACAGGAGCTTCCGGTGCACCCGAACATCGGGCGGCGACCCGTCGCACTCGGGATTCGGACCAGACCTCGCCCGACTGCCCTGACTTCCTTGGGCGGAGCAACAGGTGTCGCGCGTTCGGAGGTGCATTACGCGGCCTTGCGCGGTCCCGTCGACATCCAGCGCTCACGCCCTGAGTAGTACAGCGGCTTCTCACCGGGATGGTCGTCGCAAAAGCGCAGGAAGCGGCGGTGCCAGCGACGGTACTGGTCGTTGGACATCCCGAGTCGGCGCCCGCGGTTCGAGATGAGGGCGCGCTGGACGGTCCATACGTTGCGCTCGGACAGCCGCCAGTTGCAGCCCCGGAGATTGCGCAGGTCGTACGTGGCGTAGCCGATCACACGGCCGGTGCGGTCGATGAATGGCGCCATGTAGCTCCGCACGAGAGATTCGATCGTGCGGAATACCGGCAATCGGCCGTGCAGCCCCGGGTCCCGGGAGCGGGCGACCGTGCCGAAGTGGCCCCTGTGCTCGAACAGGAAAAGCACGTGGTCGAGCCGATCCTTCGAGCGCAGGTCGAGCAGGGTCGGCGGGAAGCCGTGCGGCTCTAGGATCGTCGCCACGCACAGAGCGGCCTCGAGGCAATGCGCCCGCCCCGTGTGCATCACGCCGCGAAACGTCCGGGCCGACGGCCCGTCGCTTTCCGTGTTGTACGCAACCGAATCGACGAAGGCTTGCGCTTGGCGGGGCGTACGTACTCGTGCGACGACGGCTGCCTCGCGGCGCGTGAAGTCACCGGCGGACATGGTGGCGGGACCCGTGACGGGGATTCCTGAGGGCGAGCATGGGGAGAACGACGACGATAGCGCGATCGCCGCGCGAATCGAGAGCCGCGGCGCATTTCGACCGAAGACGACTCTCTCTCGAACTACCGGATGGGTGGCCATCGCGATCCGATCGATGGCGCGCCGGGTTTCGGAGTTGTAGAGGAGGAGTTCGCGTTCCCCTCGGCGTGGACGCAGGCGGCGGATCAAGGACATCGCGATGAATATCCTCCAAGCGATGCTCCTGGGAGTCTGCTTCAATCTGATCGCCGTCAGCATGATCGGCGACAACGTCCGGTTACTGGTCGGGCGCCGGTTCAAGCGACTTCTGCGCCGTCATGCCTCTCGACCCGCGATGGGGGGCCTCTGGGGGATGATGCTCGCAATGGTGACGGGCAAGCCCGGCATCGTGTCGCACATCATGGCGAGCCTGCTGACGCTGGGAGCAGTTGGGCTGCCGGTCGCGCTGGCGACGGTGCTGTGGGCCGAGGTCGGCGGGTTGTCGATCTACTTTTTGTTCGCGCTCGACGTAACGGCGTGGATCCTGGTCGTCGCGGCGGTTGCGGGGATTCTATATGCGATCGGGCGGCCACGCGGCCCTCGGCCGTTGTTCGGCGTGATCTTCGGGATCGGGTTTCTGCTCTACTCTGTCGGCCTGCTCAAAGGGGCCGCGTCGGAGCTCTCGCAGCTGGAGTGGTTCCCAGCCCTTCTGGCGAACGGCGACGAGTCTCTACTCGTTACGCTGTTCACGAGCGTGGCCCTGACCGTAGTCTCGCAGAGCCCGATCGGGATCAACATGGTGACCCTGGCGCTGCTGAAGGGGGGGGCGCTCAGTCTCCTACACGCCGTCCTGATCAGCTGCGGGATCGCGATTGGTCTCGCGATCAGTCGGCTGAAGTACTGGGCGAGCTTTCGCGGGCGGTCACGCAGCCTGCTGGTACTGCCCATCCTCTTGAAAGTCGCGACTGCCGGCATGTTCGTCACGCTCCTTCTGGCGGGGCCCGGTTGCTCACGGGCCCTGGTCCTGTCGTTGCTCGAAAGCGCGGCCGACGCGCCGACGACCCAGTACCTCTTGTTCATCCTCATCTTCTCGCTGACGACGGCGATCGTCGGGGGGCTGCTCTCGCGGCCCTTCGTCGCGCGCGTCGCGCCGCTTCTCGAGCGGACGGCCGACGACGAGATGTTCGTGCCGCGCTTTACGAACCAGTTTCGCGACGACGAGCCCGAGGCGGCGGTCGAATTGCTCGAGCGCGAGACCGGCCAGTTGCTGGCCGGAATGCCGGTCTTTCTGCAGATGACCAGGCGGACGGGGCGCCCTCAGGCACTCGCTGAGCTCGACGCGCTCCACGCGAGCTACCTCGAGACACACGAAGCGATCCAGGAGTTCGGCAACGAGGCCTTCGGCCTTGGCATCGAGGCCTCTCGCCGCTTCGTCCGCGCAATCGAGATGCAGCATCTCCTCGGACAGCTCGAGGAGTCGATCGTGGGTATGGCTCGGGTCTCGCTGGCGACGGAATCCGGCTCGCCCACATTCGATACGTTTCGTGACACGCTGATCGAATCGATCGACTTCATGCTCGGTACGACGATCGATTGCTTCGAGGGGTCGGACGACCAGGATCGGGCGATCTTCGAGGCGGTGACGCGCGACAAGGGACCGCTCATCGCGGAGATGAGAGAGGCGTACCTCGGCGACGCCGAGCACCTCAGCCAGGCCGAGCAGGCGGCTCTTCTCGCTCTCCTGATCCACTTCGACGCGCTGGTAAACCAGATGCGCCAGCTCGGCCTGCGCCGTGAAGCGACCCTCGCGTCGGATACGGATTGAGCCGAGGACTGCCGCCACGTCGCACGGTTCTCAGCCCGCCGCGCGTCTTCGGCCGTGAGCGGCTGCGCGAGATTCTTGGGGTCCTCCTGGACGGGATCTAACAGGGGCGAGGCCGCCTGCTCCGGCGGAAAGTTTGCTCCCGCACGGTGTCACGTTGCATCGACCGCTCGACTGGGTCACCCATGGACGAGCATGCGCCTTTGGCTCGCGCTCGTCTTTTCGGTCGCCCTCTATGGCGCCAGCTTCCCGCCGCTCGAGGCGTTTCCGCTGGCGTGGATCGCGCTCGCGCCGCTCTTTGCCGCGCTCGCGCGTTTGCCGGCGGGGCGGGCGCTGTGGGTGGGATGGATCTGGGGGGTGCTTGTCTGCGTCGCGACCGGATGGCCGCTTGCCGGGATGCTGCACCGCAATCTGGGCGTCCCGATGTGGATGGGGTGGCTGGGGCTCGCCGGCGCGGCCGGAACTCTCTTTGCGCTCCCGATCGCTGCCTTCTCCGGCTGGCTGGCCGTGGTGGCCCGGCGGCGGACCGTCGGTCCGCTGACCGTCGCGGCTGGTTGGGGGGCGTGTGAGTTCGTACGGCATCATACTGCACTTGGAATCCCCTGGACGTTCTCTGGCTATTCGCAAGTACCGTTCGGGTGGATCATGCAGATCGCCGATCTCGGCGGTCCGTTCTTGGTTGGAATGCTCGTCGCCGCGGTCAACGCCGTCGTAGCGGGAGTCTTCTGCGCAGAGCTCCGCGGAACGCGGCCGGTGTGGCAGCGTCTGGGCGTGGCCGCGTTGGTGGCCGCATCGCTCGGCTACGGCGCGTGGCGCTCGTCGGAGAGTTTCACCGAAGGGAGTCCGATCCGGATCGCGGTCGTTCAGGCGGGTGTTGGGCCGGGCTTGGACGACGGCCCTGCGCTCTTCGACCGATACTTGACTCTCAGCGAGGAAGCCGGGCCGGTCGATCTCGTGTTCTGGCCGGAATTCTCGGTCGACTTCGTGCCTCGTCTGTCGCCCCAGTACGGGCGGCTCGTCGACGGCATTCACCGCAGCGGTGCCGACTTCGTGTTCGGCGGCCCGTACGACGAGATCCGGGGAGATCGGGCGTACTTCTGGAACGCGGTCTACCTCAGGGGGCGGGGTCGTCGTGGGCGCTACGAGAAGGAGACCCCGCTACCGCTTGTCGAAGCCGAGGTGCTCGGCCTCCGCGATCGGCTGCGACTCATGGCGTACAGTCCGGGGGAGAACATCGAACCGCTTCCCTCGAAGGACGCCCGCCTCGGAATCGCGCTTTGCTCGGAGGCAACCGATCCGGCGCTCGTGCGGCGCCGCGCCATCGCCGGCGCCGAGATCCTGGTCAACCCGACGAACGACGCGTGGTTCGAATCCGAGCCCGCGGTGCGTCACCAACTGGCGATGGCCTCGGTCCGGGCAATCGAAAATCGCCGGTACCTGATTCGCCCCGCGACCACCGGCTACTCGGCGATCGTCGCCCCCCAAGGCCGGATACTCGCGAGGAGCGCCCTCGGCGAGCCGGAAGTCCTGCGCGCCGAAGTGTACGGCCTCTCCTCGACGACCCTTTACCAGCGCTGGGGAGATACCCCGGCCTGGCTGGCGCTGCTCTGGGCGACGGGGACGGTGCTTCCTCTCCGTCGTTTTCTCTGGGCACGCCGTCGGCGGTCTGTCGACGCGGCGGCGGGCCGAAAGCGTGGGTCGGGTATCGACTGAAGTAGCCGCCGAGAGGAAGCCACGTTCGCCCTCCGGGGTTCAGCCGCTCGTGTGAAGGCGGCGGGCGTCGGCCAGGATCTCGGCTTCGATGTCGTCGTCGCCGGAGTTGTAGTAGCCGCGAATGACACCGACGCCGTCCACGAGGACGAGGTGGCCGCTGTGGAGGATCCCGTAGTTGAGCTCCTCGGGGTCGGCTTGGCCCTCGAGCGCCACCGCGAAGCTCTCGGCGAGGGCTTGCACGGACTGCTCGTTGCCGGTCAGCATCGACCAGCTCGCGCCATAGGAACTCGCGTATTGCCGCAGGACGTCGGGCGTATCGTGCTCGGGGTCGACCGAGATGCTCACCAGCCGCAGCGGCGCGTCTCTCTGTGCCGCGAGGGTCTTCAGTCGGAGCATTCGACTCGTGATGAGCGGACACACCGTCGGGCAGCGAGCGAAGAAGAAGGAGGCTACCCACGGTTCACCCTCGAGCGACGCGCGAGTGACCGCGGCGCCGTCCTGGTCTTGGAGAACGAAGGGCCTGACCCGGCCGAGCCTGGGGAGTGGCCGTGACTGGACCGTGTCACCGACCGCGCCCCAGGTGAGTGCGGCGAGAACCGCTACGGCGACGAAGGAGCGAATCATCAGTCGCCTCCCACGATCGCCGGCGACGAGCTGGCGCCGACATCGACCTCGCTCAGAAGGATCGAGTCGAGTGTCGTCGCCGTCGATGAGTCGGCGACCAGATCGTACTTGCGGACGAGGTTGGTCGTTCCTTGCGAATCGAGTCCGCTCGCCAACAAGTTGGCGCCGTACACGTCACTCGTCGTTGCGACGCGAACACCACCGCTCGGTGCATCGGGGAACGGTGCGAACTCCGACACCTGGTCGAATGTGATCGATTGGTCGTGCGAGTCGGGGCTCACGAGGTAGTCGGCCGGCTGGCCGAAGAGCGCGGAGCCCGTCGTGAACACCCGAACGATGCCCGTGCCGCCGAGCTGTCCGACCACCAGGCTCTGCGCCCCGCCTTCGGGGCCGGCGATCCAGCCCGAACCGATGGAGACGCCGTCGACGTAGGACTCGTCGAACGCGAGGAACTCGGAAGTCAGCCGCGGTGCGGCCGCCACCAGTTCGGGATCCGGCGCGCACCACGCGTCGAGCGAATCGTTCGGAGTGTAGAGGTCGTACCGGAAGCTCTTGGCTACGGCAGGATCTCCGGGGCCGGGGATCGTCACGATGTCGCTTCGGCCCGCCATCGCGTCGAACAAGGCCGCAGTCACGCTGATGCCACGGGTCGATCCGTCGTACGGGACGAATTCGGAGAACAACTGCGGGGCGTTGCCGAGCTCGGGCAGGTCCGGAGAGTAGATCCGGACGGTGGTCTCGATGCCCGGTCCGGATCCGACGATCACGTTGTCGGCCTGGCCGTTGCCGTCGATGTCGGCCGCTGCCACGCTGACGCCGCCGCCGAAGCCGGCCTCGAAAGCGAGGAAGCGCAGGATCTCTCGCTGGAACGGGCCGAGCCCGCCCGAGGCCTCACCGCCGAACACCACGACCTCGGGTTCCCAGCCGGGACCGGCGCCGACCACGAGATCTAGGATCGTGTCTCCGTCGATGTCGCCCATCACGGCGCTCAGTTCGCCGGTGTACCCCGGGAAGGGAACGATCTCCCCGACGAGTGAATCCCCATTGCCGTCGTACACGCGTACCAAAGAGGAGCGTTCCCCGGTGCCGGTGTGGGCGACTGCGTAGGACGACACTTCTGGGATCACGTTCACAATCAACATCATGCCCGCGTCCTCGTGATTGAGGCGGTGGCAGTGCGTGACGTAGGTGCCGGTGTACTCGAGGAACTTCGAGCGCAGAGTGATCTTGCTCTCCTTGCTCACGTTCTGGTTGGAGTCCGATACGGGTACGGGCAGGTTTGCGTTGTCTTGACCCCACGGCTGGTACCCGGTGGTGACGCCCTCGATCGGGGAGACGATCTCGGAGACCTGGAAATCGTTCACGTGGACGTGGATGGGGTGACTGTCGTTGTTGTCGTTCACGAACTGCCATTCCTCGACACTGTTCAGCCTTGGCTGAATCAACGGGGAATACGGGAACGTGTTGTCTTGGAACTCGTATACGAAAGCCTTCGGATCGTTCGAATTCGCGAGGGTGTTGGCGAAGCCGCCGCTGACGTTGAAGATGCGCGTGACGTCGGCGTCGATGCCCTCGGTGTCGTAGAACGAGGTGTACGCGCCAGTGGCCGTGCCCTCGGAGAAGTCTGCCGTCACGCCTTCTCCCGCCTTCGCTTCGACGCGGGCCAGAACCTGTGTCGGGTAGTAGAAGAAGCCGTCGTAGTACGAGATCGCCGAGCCGGCGACGGTGATTGTGCCGAGGACGGCTGGCGAGTCGTCGGTGCCGTCGTTCGTGTAGAGGATCCCGGGGCCGGATACGTCCTCCTGGCCGCTGAGCGGAGGCAGCTCGAGCAGCAGTTGACCTTCCTGCGGCATCGTCACCGCGATCGCGTATCGCGAGGCCGGCGGGATGACGAGGGTCGTGCCGTCGGACGGCGCGATCGGGTAGTGGACCTCTTCCACGGGGTTGCCGTCGACGCCGACGACAGAGACCGGAGGATGACGGCCGGTCGCCGTCTCGGTGAGTTGAACCTTGAAGTACGCCTGGTCACTGATGTTGGCGAGCACCCAGATCTCGGTTTGGCCAGGACTGGCGCGAAGAGTGGGCTGGAATTGGCCGTTGATCGTGTACTGCAGATCGCGCTCTTCGGGTGGAACGGAAGGGTCGGCCGGCAAGCCGTCGGAGGCTTTGCCGCTGTCAGCGGCGAAGCTCTGGAGATTGCCGGGCAGCAAGGCGAACTCGCCGCGATTGTTCGTGGTGGAGAGATCTCCCGAGTACCAGACGGTCATGTACTGGGTGCCCACATCGGACAGCACGAAGTTCGTGGGCGTCAGCTTTGGCTCGTAGGTCCCGTCTGCCAGCTGGGTTCCGGTGGGCTCGACCAACGTGCTCACCCACTGCGGCCACGAGAAATTGCTGAGGCTCGACATGCCGCCCTTGCGGTCGAAGATGTAGTTGTACTGAAGTGCCATCGTTCGGATCGGCAGATTCTGTTGCGTCACGACCGGGATGTTTCCGTCGGGTCGGCCGATCGAGAGCATTCCGCACAGGCCGAGATAGGTCTGCTGGCCCGTCACCTGGTGGCGGTGGCTGTGGTACCAGTACATGCCTTCGGGGTGGTCGGTGGGAATCTCGTACGAGTACGTGTTCGTGTAGCCGGCCGGGATGCTCAGCAGGACGTTGTCCGAGTTTCCTTTCGGACTCACGTGCAGCCCATGGACGTGCACGTTGTAGGGCGCCGATGGAAGCTGCCTCGGGTACAGCGGAACGGTGTCGCCCGCTGCTGTGAACGCCGGATCGAAGAAGTCGCGAATCGTGAGGTCCACGAGCTCGTTGTGGAGGTGGACGATGAGCTTCTCGCCCGGGCCGACCTGCAGGGTTGGTCCGGGGTAGAGGTCGTCGCCGCTCCGCTGCCCGTTGGATGCCTTTCCGCGCAGCAGCTCGTATCGAAAGAGAAGGAAGTTCTCTACGGGCCCGGCCGCTGTGTTGATGTTTGCCGAGGCCTGGCGGCCGAAGAGGCTCACCTCGAGGACGCCATCCTGGCTCGATAGGATTACCGGCTCTTTGAACTCCGGGCCCTGGTAGCCGCCGCTGGTGCCCGTCGAGGTGTTGTCTCCGCAGGCGGACGCGGCCATGGCGGCGACGGTGGT
>JAJCZO010000140.1 GCA_029262355.1 Deltaproteobacteria bacterium | reverse complement strand
TCCCGGCGTTGCGATCTATCTCGACGGAGTCTTCCTGCCGCGCGCGTCGGGTTCGCTTCTCAGCGTGGTCGACGTTCAACAGATCGAGGTGTTGCGCGGTCCGCAGGGAACGCTGTTCGGCAAGAACAGCGTGGGTGGGGCGATCAACATGACGACCGTGAAGGCTCAGCCCGACCTCGAGGCGTTCGCCCTGGTGCGTCCCGGTAATCTCGGCTCGCTCGAGACCGAGGTCATGCTGAATGTCCCCATCATCGAGGACTTCTTGCTCAGTCGGGTCTCGTTCTTCACGGCGACCCGGGACGGATACGTGTTCGACAGCTTCCGCGACGAGTACTACAGCGACCGCAACGAGATGGCGTTCCTGGGTAGTCTTCGAATGCTGCTCACCGACGAGCTCACATTCGATCTTTCGGGCACGTGGAATCGTTCGCAAACAAAGGGTCGTGCGGGGCAGTGCATCGCGGTTCGCGAGGATGCCCCGCTTGGGTCGCTGTACCCCCAGGTATTCCCGGTCTGCAAAGAGACGACCCTATTCGAGAATTCTGCCGACGTCAGTGGCATGTCCGACATCAAGAGCTACGGCACCTGGGGCGTCTTGAACTATGACCTCGGTGACCTCTGGGAGATCGAGGACCTCGCGATCAAGGCGCTCGGGTCGTGGAATGAACAGCAGCCTCGGACGCGCTTCGACGTCGACAACACGAGTGCCGAAGTGGTGTATTTGTCTACCGCCGGCGGTTCGCCCCTGGACGGTGCGATAGGCCACCAGCAGCAGACCTCGGGTGAGCTGCAGATCAACGGCGGGGCGTTCGACGGCGGACTCGTCTTCGTCGGGGGCCTCTTCGCCCAATGGGAGAACGCGACCGACGACCGGAGCACGAACGTCCTGGCGCCTCTGGACCGCTTCACGACGAATCTCGCAAAGAACAAGAACTGGACCTGGGCACCCTACCTGCAGGCGACGGCGAACCCGACGGACTGGATCAGCCTGACCGGCGGCATCCGGTACACGCAGGATCACAAGTCCCTCACGCTCGAGCAGTTCAACTCGGTGACCGGTGAGGTTCTCTTCCCGTCCACCTCGGCGTCGAAGCTGTTCACGAAGTGGACCCCGATGGGGAGCATCGCGTCGACCGTTCCGCTCGACCTGCTGCCGGATTGGACCGACCACCTGATGGCCTACTTTACGTACTCCGAGGGCTTCAAAGGTGGCGGCTTCAATGCGCTGGCGGGACCGCGCCAGCAGGAAGGTGTGACGGCGCTCGCGGCTCCGTTCGATCCCGAAACTCTCGACAACTTGGAGGTGGGCTTCAAGACGATCCTGTTCGACAATCGGCTCACCTTGAACACAGCCTTCTTTCTCGCCAAGTACGACGACATCCAGAAGGTCTCGGTCGTAACCGACGGCACTGGGGAGAATACCGTTACGCAGCGGATCACCGAGAACGCGGCAGAGGCAACGGTGAAGGGCTTCGAGATCGAGACGATCGCGTATCCAATCGAAGGACTCCAGATCAATGGCAACATCGGAGTCACCGACACGAACTACGACGACTTCCCCGATGCGATCAGCGATCTCACCGACGACGACGGGCCGATCGACCGGACCGGGCAGTCCTTCAACAACGTGCCGGAGTTCACCAGCTTCCTTTCGATTCAGTATTCGATGGAGGTGAACGCCGGTGAGTCCGAGATCCTCCAGGGGTGGCTGACGCCCCGGCTCGAGTGGTACTACCAGAGCCAGGTGCACATGCTCGGCCCCGAGCTCGTGGGCACCGTCCAGCCGGGATACAATCTTCTGAACGCCCGGCTCTCCTACGCCTTTTGGGACGATCGCGCGCAGGTGGCCCTGTGGGGCAAGAATCTGGCGGACCAGACCTACATCACCTGGTCCACGGGGACGGTCTCGACGTTTGGATTCCTCGTGAACTTCGCCGGCCTCCCCCGCACCTGGGGTGGCGAAATCTCGTACAGGTTCTAAAGGTTACCGCGGGACACAATTCACCAACGTCCGCCGCCCTGATGCCAGTTCGAGATGTTGCTTGCGCCGTATCGAGTTCTCAATGGTTTTCGTCGCCGAGTTCGACGCGCCCAAGCGCAGTCTCTCTCGGGATCTGAAGAGCGAGCGGGGTCTGGTGGGCGGCGCGGCGGCCGAGCCCACTGCTGCCTCGACCGTCGCTCGAGCCGCAGGAGAAGAGGATGAGCACCCAAGCTCCTTCGAACGTCCCTCCCGTTGAGAAGTGGGACCGGTTGCTCGACGGCAAGGTTGCGGTCGTCACGGGCGGCGGCGACGGGATCGGCGGCGCCATCGCCCGGTTGTTCGCGCAACACGGCGCGCTCGTGGAGATCGCCGAGATCGATTCGGAGCGCGCCGCCGCCGCGACGCAGGCGATCGAGGCCGCGGGCGGCCGCGCGCGCGCGCACGTCGTCGACGTGCGTTGCGCCGAAGACGTCGCTCGGCTGAGAGCGGCTGTTCTCGACGAACACGGCGGTATCGACGTCCTGGTCAACAACGTCGGCGACTACCGCCCGCTGGTGCGCTTTCAGGACTCGAGTCCGGAGTCGTGGCAGGCAATGTACGAGGTCAACCTGCTGCACGTGTTCGCCGTGACGCAGGCCTTTCTCACTCCGATGATCGAGACCGGTGGCGGCGCGATCGTCAACGTTCACTCCGTCGAGGGAATGAGGGGGTTTCCCGGCGAGCCGGTCTACGCCGCCATGAAAGCGGCGGTTGCGCACTTCACGACGTCTCTCGCCGTCGGATATGGCCGCAAGGGAATCCGCGCCAACGGAATCGGAACGGACCTCACCCAGACACCGCAGGTCGACTACATCAAAGGGTTTGAAGACCGTGAAGATCTCTGGCCATCGTGGGCTCCGGCCGGTCGACTCGGCTGGCCCGAAGACCAGGCCCGCGTCGCGCTCTTCCTCGCAACCGATCTCTCGTCGTTCGTCACCGGCCACAACATTCCGGTCGATGGCGGCACCAAGGCCGGCGGTGGTTGGTTCTTCTCGCCCGAGGCCCGTCGCTTCGTAAATCGACCAAAAGGGCTCTAGTGCACCGCCGTCGACATAGCGTTAACGCCTTGCCGCCCCTCGACGTCCGTCGCCGCGTCTCGTCTCCTCGGAAGATTGCCTATATTCCTGCGTCGCCGTTCCTTGCGACGAACGCCGATAGACGGCAATCCGTTAA
>JAJCZO010000139.1 GCA_029262355.1 Deltaproteobacteria bacterium | reverse complement strand
TTAACGGATTGCCGTCTATCGGCGTTCGTCGCAAGGAACGGCGACGCAGGAATATAGGCAATCTTCCGAGGAGACGAGACGCGGCGACGGACGTCGAGGGGCGGCAAGGCGTTAACGCTATGTCGACGGCGGTGCACTAGTACCGCCCGCCGAGTCTCCCGCCACCGAGTTGGACGTCGGAGGGGTACCAGCCAGGAGGGCCGTACGGGTACCCGTGCCACGGGCTCCCGACCGCAACGCCCTCGTAATACGGTTTGTACGGCTCGGGCGGCTCATAGTCGGTGCTCTTGTAGAAGCAGCCAGGGCCTCCCACCAAGAGTGCGCAGACCGCCACGGCGGCGCCGATGCGTCGTAGAGCGCTCATCGGTCGCTCCCCTCCACCGTCGAGAGAGGCCCGATGCCGATGGCGGCGCCCGTCGAGTCCGCGAGGATCGCGTGGTGCTTTCCCTGCACGAGTAGACGGCCGCCCAGCTGCTTTGCGTGCGCGATCGTCGCGCTTACGTCGTCGACTCCGACGTAGGGGAGCCAGTTTGGTTTCACGTCCGGCCACGGCAGCTCGATCACGCTGGCCACCTCGGTGCCGCTCGCTTGGAAGAAGCCTTCTTCGATCTCCCCGTGGTGGAGGACTTCACCCATCTCCCAGCCGGCAACATCGTCATAGAACTGCACGGGGATCTCGTGGTCGCGCGTCCACAACTGGACCCACAGGAAGTCGCCGGTTCCGCGGGCCGTATCGTGTGGGTCACCGGAGGGAGATCTCATGACGACGAAGGTCGCCCCCTCCGGATCGCGAAGGACCGCGACCCGCCCGCGCTCTCCGAGCCGACGTGGTTCGCGCAGGACTTCACCGCCGCCCGCGCGTGCTTGCTTCGCAGCCGCGTCCACATCGGCGACGGAGATCGAGGGCAGCCAGATGTCGTCGGGCGACTTATCTTCCTCGGGCATGTGCTGGATGATCCCGCCGATCGGCCGGCCGCGATGAATGACCGTGTCGTAGCCTCCGGTGTCCAGTGGCTCGAACGTCCAGCCGAAGAGTGAGCCGTAGAATTGCTTGACCCGGACCGGATCGTCGACGAGTAGGTCGAACCATACGAACTCGCCAACGCGGTGCTTCTCTGTGGCAGGGGAGGCCAGAGCGGGAAGGCCGGTGCGCTGAGCCGCGCAGCCCGTCGCCACGACAAGTGCGCAGGCGGCGATCCAGCAAAGGCCCCGGTTTCTATGCGGGTGATTGATCATTCAGAGCTTGCTAGCACGCCGGCGCCCGTGTGCTCAGGCGGCGGCGCTCGGCCGACTGGACACGCGCTCGTGCCACGCATGGAGGTCGGTGTGCTCTTGCTCTGGGCGTAGTTCATTCAGGTACCCGGCGAAATCGTACGTGCAGAGCGCGACGATGTCGGCCACCGAGTAGGTGGCCCCGGCGATGTACGGGCGGTCGGCGAGTTGCTCGTTCAGGAACTGGAAGTAGCGGCGCACGATCTCGCGATTCTGGTCGGCAACCTCGGCGATCTGGTTCTTCATGACGGCTGCCGTGAGTGGCGATCCGTGGACCCACACCATGCCGACCGGCATCATGAAGTTCAGCTCGATACGGCGGAGCCACATTTCAACGCGTGCCTGATCCCACGGGTCGCTTCCGAACAAGGGTGGATCCGGGTGCAGTGCTTCGAAGTAGCGACAGATCGCGATCGACTCCGCGAGGTGAGATCCGTCATCGAGCTCGAGAACCGGAAGGCCGCCCATCACGTTTACCTTGTCGATGAACTCCGGTGTGCGGTTCTCGCGCTTGGTGATGTCGACCCTTTCGAACGGCACCTCGATGCCCTTTTCGGCGAGGTAAATGTGAACCCGTCGCGGGTTTGGAGCGCCCGGGTACGTGAAGATCTTCATTCCTCCGAGCCCTCCCACGCGGGGGCCATCAGAGCAAGGGATGCCCTTCAGGGGTGGCCGGAGAGCTGGTCGCCAAGCCAATCGACCACCCGTTCCTCGGCCCAGTATCGGACCCGACCAGGGTGTGCGCCTTCGACCCAGCCGACGTGGCCGCCCCCCGGCGTGACCTCGAGGCGCACCTCCTCGGAGACCTCCCCGGCCAGTCGGTCGAGAACGTGCGGCGGCAGGAAGGGGTCGTTCCGCGCACTGAGGCAGAGCGTGGGGGTGCGAATCCGGCCGACGAAGTAGATCGAACTGCACCGCTCATAGTAGTCGTCGGCTCCGTCGAATCCGTGCATGGGCGCCGTGGCCACGTGGTCGAACGGGTGGAAGTCCACGGCACGCTTCGCCGCTTCGACGTCCATGCGCGCGCCGATCTCGGGGAATCGTTCGGCCACGAAGAGCATCTTCTCTCGCAACGTGGGCAGGAACCACCGCAAGTAGTAGCGCCCTAGCGCCGTCTCCATGTGTCGCGAAGCGACGCCGAGGTCGTAGGGCACCGACATCGTGGCGACCGCGGAGAGATGCGTTTGATCCGGGTTCTCCCCAAGCCACTTCAGGAGGATGTTGCCGCCGACCGAGACCGCGATGGCAACCAGCGGTACACCAGGGGCGCGTTGCGCGAGGGTTTGGATGACGAGGTTGGGGTCGCCGGTCTCGCCGGAGTGATACAGGCGCGGCTGCCGGTTGGGGATCCACGTCCACGTGTCGGCTGGGTCGCGCGCACACCCGCGGAGATTCAAGACAGTGACGTTCCAGCCGCGGGCGGCGGCGAGGAGCGCGAGGTTCTGGATGTAGACGGAGTAGGAGCTTCCTTCGAGTCCGTGCATCAAAAGCACGCGGGGCGCATTCTTCGCTGTGCCCAGGTGGTCGAGAAGGACCTCGTCGCCGTCAGGCGTCTCGACGCTCTCTCGCTCGTAGTCGACGAGTTGGCGCGATCGGCCGACCTGTCCCCAGATGGTCTGGGCGTGCGGACCGGGCAACCACCATGCCGGTCGAAACGGTGTGGAGGCTTCCACTCCCTCGTCAGGAACGGAACGCGGCGCGCAGGTACTCGCGCCGCAGCGTGGCGATGTTCTCGATCGAGATGGCCTTCGGACAGGCCGCCTCACATTCGCCGTGGTTCGAGCAGTCGCCGAAGCCTTCGGCGTCCATTTGCTGCACCATGGCCAGCGCGCGCCCTGTGCGCTCGACCTGCCCCTGCGGGAGAAGGGCCATCTGCCGGATCTTGGCACCGACGAACAGTGAGGCCGACGCGTTCGGGCACGAGGCGACGCAGGCGCCGCAGCCGATACATGCCGCCGAATCCATTGCGGACTCGGCGGTGTCCTTGCCGATGGCGAGCATGTTCGCTTCGGGCGCCGATCCCGCGTTCACCGAGATGTAACCGCCCCGTTCGATCACTCGATCGAAGGCGCCGCGGTCGACGATCAGGTCCTTCACGACAGGGAAGGCGTTGGCGCGGAAGGGCTCGACTACGATCGTTTCGCCATCCTTGAACTCGCGCATGCGCAAGGCGCAGGTCGTGAGGTGGGTGACGGGTCCGTGCGGACGACCGTCGATGCAGACACCACACGCGCCGCAGATTCCCTCGCGGCAATCGCTTTCGAACGCTACGGGCTGTTCGCCCTTCTTCACTAGGTTCTCGTTCAGCTGGTCGAGCATCTCGAGGAACGACGCATCGGCGCCGACCTCGGAGATCTCGTAGTCGACGAGTCGGCCGGAGCTGGTGGCGTCGGGCTGACGCCATATTCTCAGCTTGTAGGAGCGCGTATTCTCGGCGTCGGTCATTTGTAGTTCCGCACGGCCAGATGGACGTTCTCGAATTCGAGCTTCTCGCGGTGCATCCGCGGTTTCGAGAGGTCGCCGGTGTGCTCCCACGCGGCTACGTGAGAGAAGTTCTCGTCATCGCGAACCGCCTCGCCCTCTGCCGACTGATGGTCGAGTCGTAGGTGGCAACCGCAGCTCTCCTCGCGGTGGTAGGCGTCGATCGCGATCAATTCGCCGAGTTCGAAGTAGTCAGCCACCCGGCCGGCGTACTCGAGATGCTGATTCAGTTCTTCGCCCGAGCCGGCGACGTGGACGTTCTCCCAGAACTCGTCGCGCAGGGATCGGATCTTCGCCCCGGTGTCCTTCAAGCCGTCGCTGGTACGAGACATTCCGCAGTTGTCCCAGAGTAGGCGACCCAGCTCCCAGTGGAACTCGCGCGGCGTCTTCTTGCCTCGTGCGGCGAGCAGGCGGTCTACAGTGCCGCGCACGTTCGCCTCGGCCTCGTTGAACGCAGAGTCGTCGGTGGTCGCTTCTCCCGGAGTCGTCTGCGCGAGGTAGTTGCCTAGCGTGTACGGGATCACGAAGTAGCCGTCAGCGAGCCCCTGCATGAGCGCGCTCGCCCCCAGGCGGTTCGCGCCATGGTCGGAGAAGTTGGCTTCTCCGATCACGTGCAGTCCGGGGATCGTCGACTGCAGGTTGTAGTCGACCCAGAGTCCGCCCATCGTGTAGTGGGGCGCGGGATAGATGCGCATCGGTCGCTCGTACGGGCTCTCCGACGTGATTTCTTCGTACATGTCGAAGAGGTTGCCGTACTTCTGCTTTACGTTTTCGTGGCCGACTCTTTCGATGGCGTCCGCGAAGTCGAGATAGACGGCGAGGCCTGTCGCGCCGACTCCGAAGCCTTCGTCGCAGGCGTGTTTCGCGGCGCGCGACGCGACGTCGCGAGGTACCAGATTGCCGAACGCGGGGTAGCGACGCTCGAGGAAGTAGTCGCGTTCGTCCTCGGGGATGTCGGCCGGCGGACGTGCGTCGCCTTTCTTTTTCGGAACCCAGATCCGCCCGTCGTTGCGTAGGCTCTCGCTCATGAGCGTGAGCTTGGACTGCGATGGGCCTGAGAGCGGAATGCAGGTCGGGTGGATCTGCATGAAGCAGGGGTTTGCGAAGTACGCGCCGCGC
This sequence comes from Deltaproteobacteria bacterium, assembly GCA_029262355.1. Lineage (GTDB taxonomy): Bacteria > Desulfobacterota > Binatia > UBA12015 > UBA12015 > VGTG01. The sequence continues at coordinate 2,887 of JAJCZO010000139.1, read as the reverse complement.
TTGTGACAACGCCAGGCGGCCGTTGCGTTCGAGTTTACCGCGTTGGTGGAAAGGAAGTACGCGGTGGAGTAGCCGCCGGTCGCAAGAACGACCGCGTCGGCGACGTAGCGCTCGAGCTTCCCGGTGACCAGATTGCGGCAGATGATGCCCTTGGCGTGCCCGTCGATGACCACGAGGTCGAGCATCTCGCGGCGCGCGAACATCTTGACGCGTCCGGCGTCGACCTGTCGCATGAGTGAGCCGTACGCCCCGAGAAGAAGCTGCTGGCCCGTCTGGCCGCGCGCGTAGAACGTTCGCGAGACCTGGGCACCGCCGAAGGAGCGATTGGCGAGGTGCCCGCCGTACTCACGAGCAAACGGAACGCCCTGCGCCACGCACTGGTCGATGATGTTCACCGAGCACTGCGCCAGCCGGTAGACGTTCGACTCGCGTGCACGGAAGTCCCCGCCCTTCACTGTGTCGTAGAAGAGTCGCCAGACGCTATCGCCGTCGTTCGGGTAGTTCTTTGCGGCGTTGATGCCGCCCTGTGCGGCCACGCTGTGAGCGCGGCGTGGGCTGTCCTGGATGCAGAAGTTCTGGACGTTGTAACCGAGTTCGGCAAGCGTCGCGGCGGCGGCGCCGCCGGCCAGCCCGGTTCCGACCACGATCACGTTGTACTTGCGCTTGTTGGCCGGGTTCACGAGCTTCATGTCGAAGCGGTGGCGATCCCACTGGGTCTCGATCGGGCCGTCGGGCGCTCCGGAATGCAGCGAACCGTCTACGATCTCTACATCCATCAGGGATTCACCGTGGCAAAGAGAAACAGGTACATCGGCATCACGAAGAAGCCGAGAGCGACGATCACTGCGAACACTCCGCCCGCCGAATAGGCAAGCGGCCGGAGTTGCGGGTCGAGGAGCCCGACCGATTGGAAGGCGCTCCAGAAGCCGTGGCGCAGATGCGCGCCGAGCAGCAGCGTGACGGCCATGTAGCCGGCGACCCACGCTGGGTTCGCGAACGTTTCGACGACGAGTCTGTAGAGGTCACGGACCTCTTTGCCGTCGATCATTGTCTTGTACTCGAGCCCACCGAATAGGCCGAACCGGAATTGCGCGACGTGGAGGATCACGAATGCGAGCAGAATCGAACCGGTGATGATCATGGTGCGCGAGAAAGCGGTTTGCTTGCTCGGCGGGCCCTTGGTCGCCACCACGCTGTTCTGAATGGAGCGGGCCTTCTTCTTGTCGCGCCACACCTGGATCGCAGAGATGGCGTGAAGCAAGAACAGGGCGGCTAGGCCCACCTCGGCGACGATGAGGAGCGCCCCCATCTGGTGCAATGCCTCAGTGTAGCCGTTGAAAGCCTCGCTCCCGACAAAGAGGTTCAGGTTCCCCAGCAGGTGGGTGACGATGAACCCCATGAGAGCCAGGCCCGTCACGCCGGTCAGGAGCTTCTTTCCGACCGACGACCAGAGCTGGAATCGCGGCGCACTCATGAGAATATCTTTCTTTTAGCGTCTCGTAGCATCATTGCAATTCATCTGAGGGGCGTTTCGCGTTGTGAATTTGAGCTAATTGTTCGTATTAGTTTTGTGCTCATTCTGCGCAGACTTCACGCTCGACGCGCCTCGTTCTTCGCGTGGCCGAGCCGCCGCGCGCTGGCTATGACGAGGTTTCTACACTGACGCGCGCTGGCTGTGCGCGACCGAAGAGGAGATTTGGGATGATTGGATCGAAGATGGTTGTACTGGGTCTGGCTGCGGCCGGTGCTCTTCTCACGGCGGCCGGGCCGGCGAGCGCGATCTCGCACGACGACATCGTGAAGGGGGCAGTCGACGGCGCGACCGGTGCCGCGGACAAGAAGGTAGACGACGCCAAGGGCGCGGCCAAGGGCGCGGCCGTCGATGCGGCAGCCGAGCAGGCGGGCGGCACGACGGGGCAGTTGGATTCCGCTCAGAAGGCCGTGGATTCGGGCCAGAAGACGCTCAAGGCCGGCCAGGACACGATCGATGCGGCGAAGGGTCTCACCGGCGGGAATTGATCGCGCGGCAAGGGAGACCGTGTGCCGGGGCCTTGGGCGGTCGGCGCACGGTCTTCAGGGCCGTAGCCCGGCGAGCGGTGATCGGGTTCGGTAGGGGAGAGCCATGAGCTACCACGACCTCACGGTGTCCGTCGATCGGGGCGTAGCGCTCCTCACGCTGAATCGACCAGAGAACAGAAACGCGTTTTCTGGCGCGATGGGCGAGTCGCTGGGGCGTGCGTACGCCGCCTGCGATCAGGACGACGATGTCCGGGTCCTCGTCCTGACGGGCGCCGGCGACGCCTTTTGCGCGGGGGCAGACTTCTCCGACACCGGCGGCGAAACGTTCGCGACACAAGACGATCAGAGCTTTCGCTCCTCACCCGTCGAGCCGCCCGCCTTCAAGATCCGCAAACCGGTGATCGCCGCCGTAAACGGGCACGCCGTCGGGATCGGGCTGAGCCTCGCGATGCAATGCGATATCCGCATCTTCGCGCGAGAGGGCAAGTACGGTTTTCTGCACACTCGGCGCGGCGTCCTTCCCGACGCGTACGCGCACTGGACGGTGCCGCTGGCGGTCGGCTTCGCCCGCACGGCGGACCTCTTCTTGACGGGGCGCCGCTTTCAGGGTGACGAGGCCGGTGAACTCGGTCTCGCCACGCGGGTTCTAGGGGCCTCGGAGGTGTTGGCGGCTGCGCTCGAGACCGCGCGTGACGTCGCGACGCACGTCGCTCCCTTGTCGGCTGCAGTGTGCAAGCGTCTTCTGTGGGAATCACGGACGATGGGCCCGGACCAGATCGAGAGCATGGAGACGGCGCTGCACCACGTCGTGATGGGGACGCCCGACGCGATGGAAGGGATCATGGCGTTTCTGGAGAAGCGCGATCCG
>JAJCZO010000138.1 GCA_029262355.1 Deltaproteobacteria bacterium | reverse complement strand
CCAGATTCGAACTGGCGGCCCCCGTCGGGCTGGGTCGCGTTCCGCGCGACCTGCCCTCCTACAGAACTGTTCAATCATCGCTCACAGTTCTACCCTCACGTTGGCAACGTGTTCGAATCCTTGAATTCATTGATGTTTACGAGGTTTACGGTGCATAGAGGTGCGTAACGAACACTTAGGTCAACTTTAGGTCAAGTCGAAAATCCGAACGTGCGCGACCTTCGAAGACCGATCTATACGGCCGCATACGACGCAATGTCGATCTGATCGGTCACATCGTTCTTTGAGTATGCGGCCTCGATAAGATCGTGAAATGCTGTTGCGATGTTTTCGGCTGTGAGCTGGAACGCGGCCCAGGAGAGTTTCGCCTTGCTCAGCTTGCCGCCGGTCAATCCTTGATTGATCTCGTCGATGCCGCTGGCCCCATCGGCCCCTCCGCTGCCGCTTCGAGGAGCCAGTCGAGGAAGCACGCTACTTTTCGGGTCGAGGCGCGGCCGGGCAGACAAAACGCTGTGTATTCTTGGCCAGCCAGGCGGACCTCCGGCCGATAGCCCTCGAGCCAGCCGCGTCGCACGAGATCGTTCACCAGGAGCGAACTGGCAAGCGCCAGTCCCCGAGACGCCAACGCGGCCTGCACCACGTAGTGCTCTTGGTCGAATCGTCGCGGGCTCAGCGGGTCCTTCGCGTCGATCCTGGCTTCGGAAAGCCAGGCCTCCCACGACGGGCCGTCCAGGCCAGGCTGCTGCCAAGCGGTTTCGATCAACACCGCGTCCTCCCAGCGAGTCAGCGCCCGCAGATAGTCGGGCGTGGCGTAGGCGCCAAAGGTCTCGTCAACAAGCGGGACCGCATGAAGCCCCGGGTAACGTCCTGCTGCGTAGCGGATCGCCACGTCAACTCGCCGATCGCGTTCGAGATCGATCGGCGCCGTGCCTGCATCAAGCTGGATCTTGAATGCGGGATGACGCTCCTGGAACTGTCCGAGCCTCGGCACGAGCCAAAGCGCTGCGAACGCGGGCGTGGTGCTAACGGTCAACACCGTCTCTGCGGCCGAGACGTCCTCCAGCGCCAGCATGATCTGTTGGAAGGCTTGATGAGTAGCCTCGGAGAGCCGCCGGCCGCTTTCGGTCAGCTCCACGGCACGCGTGCGGCGGATGAAGAGTGGAACTTCCAGGTGCTCTTCGAGGGCACGGATCTGGTGGGACACCGCGGTCGGGGTGACCGAGAGCTCGCCGGCTGCGGCCTTGAAGCTGCCGAGGCGGGCCGCGGCCTCGAAGGTGCGCAGTGCCGAGGGGGAGGGCATTCGAGTGAACATGTCCATTTTATAGATGAATCTGGCTCATGCATCAAAGAGAATTTTGAATTTGTCAAAAATGCCCATACCGGGCATTTTCGGGTCATCAAGCGCCATTCATTCGGATCGCTTCAGGAGACCTGAGATGTCGTATGGCTTCACTATCCTTCGCGTCGATGCCGGCGCCCGCGTCGAGCACTCGCTGTCTCGCGCCCTTGCCGATCGCTTCGTCGGTGAGTGGCAGGCTCGCCGGCCCCGCGATCCGGTACTCCACCGGGACGTCGGTGCAGTGCCGCCCCCCTGGTCTCCGAGGACTGGATCGCAGCCGCATTCACCCCCAAGGCCAAGCGCACGCCCGAACAGAGGCGGCTGCTCGCCCTATCTGACGAGCTGCTTGGTGAGCTTCGCCAGAGGGAAGTCGACTTCCCGGCCGCCTCCGCCCTCGAAACCGTCAACACCTGATTGCTCTGACCACAACACCTAACCACAACAAGGAGAACTACCATGAACCGCAAACTGGCAACCCTGACCATCGCCACCCTGCTGACGCTGTCCACCACACTGGCCCTGGCCCAGCTGCCCGATCCCGGGATGCAGATTGACGTCACGAACACGGCACTGGTCATCACCGACCCGCAGAACGATTTCCTCAGTCCCAAGGGTGTCACCTGGGGTGTCGTCGGCCAGAGCGTCACCGACAACCACACCGTCGAGAACCTCGATGTGCTCTTCCGCTCGGCCAAAAGTGCCGGCATCCCGGTCTTCGTCTCGCCGCACTACTACTACCCGCATGACCACGCATGGAAGTTCGAGGGAGCGCTAGAAAAGATGATGCACGCGATCGGCATGTTCGATCGCAAGGACGCGCTGTCGCTCGAAGGCTTCGAGGGCTCCGGTGCCGACTGGCTGGCCCGCTACAAGCCTTACATTGAAGATGGCAAGACCGTCGTCAGCAGCCCGCACAAGGTCTACGGCCCCGAGACCAACGACATGGTGCTACAGCTGCGCAAACGGGGCATTGACCGCGTGATCCTGGCCGGCATGTCGGCCAACCTCTGCACCGAGTCGCATATGCGTGAGTTCCTCGAGCAGGGCTTCGAGGTGCTGGTCGTCTCTGACGGTACCGCTGCCGCGGTCGTGCCGGACGGCGACGGTTACGCCGCCGCGCTGACCAACTTCCGTTTCATCGCCAACGCGATGCGCACGACCGAGCAGGTCGCGACCGAACTGGTCGGGGCCGAGACCGCCGCCCGCTTCATCCGCGACAGCCGCTCCACCGATCGCAACTGATTCATCAACAACCACGCCCCGGCGGCCCAACTGCCGCCGGGTCACACCACCACGAGCCAGAGCCGTTTGTCTGGCTCGCTTCGGGAGATCTGAGATGTCGTCTAACTTCACTATTCTTCGCGTCGATGCCAGCGCCCGCGTCGAGCGTTCGGTGTCTCGCGCCCTTGCGGATCATTTCGTCGGTGAGTGGCAGGCTCGGCGGCCCAGCGATCTGGTACTCCACCAGGACGTCGGTACAGTGCCGCCCCCCCTGGTCTCCGAGGACTGGATCGCAGCAGCATTCACCCCCAAGGCCAAGCGCACGTCCGAGCAAAGGCGGATGCTGGCCCCATCTGACGAGCTGCTTGGTGAGCTTCGCCGTGCCGACCTGCTGTTGATCGCGACTCCCATGTACAACTACGGGATGCCAGCTGCCCTGAAGGCTTGGGTCGACCAAGTCGTCCGCGTGGACGAGACCTTCTCGTTCGACCTGTCGCGAGGCGACTGGCCCCTCGAGCCGATCCTGGGCCGGAAGAAACTCGTGCTGCTCACCTCGAGTGGCGAGTTCGGATTCGCGCCGGGAGGACCGCGCGCCCATATGGACCACCTGACACCGCACCTCCAGACCTGCGCTCACTACTTCGGCGTCGCCGAAACGCACCGCGTGGCCATCGAGTACCAAGAGTTCGGAGACGAACGCCATCGTCGATCGGTCGACCAGGCCCACGCGGAAGTGGTCCGCCTCGTCGAGCGCCTCGTGCCGTGCCCAGCAACGAAGGCCGCGTGACTGTCCGAAAGGAGAACTCGATGACACGTATCCGCTCTCTCGAAGCGAATCAGACTGATTCGAGGGTGCAGGAGCCGTCACGCGTACGGAGCGAACGGGACGGTACGGCCCCTCGCCAGACCGTTCACGCGCGCGAGGCCGGCCCGGCGCGACGTCGGCCGAGGAAGGCGCACTCTTCGCAAGCTCCCGGACGCGCTGCGCACCCCCATCCCAAATTCGTCAAGCCCCGAGTTGCGGAATTGTCGGAGGTGACAATTCAGGGCGAGGAGTTTCGGCCTGAGACGCGCGCGTGATTAGAGGACGGCTCGAGGAGTCGTGCGCTAGGAGCGCCTTCTTGCCTAGTCGTTCTTCTTGCGACCCGCGTAGTCGCCGAATGGCGCGTCGCGCTCCTGCGCTGCCTTCGCCACGCCGCGCGCGCGAACCTGCGCGACGAAGTTTCGCACGGACTTCGTATGGATCCCGAGCGCGCACAGCTCTGATCCGGCGCGGATTCCCGTACGGAGCCCCATGATCTCCATCTGTCGGTGCACGACGCGCTTGTTCAGCTGGACGAGGTCGTCGGGCATCGCCGCGATGCGCTGCGCCTTCTCGAGGACGCGCGCATCGAGTTCGGCTGCCGGATATGCCTCGTTCGCCC
>JAJCZO010000137.1 GCA_029262355.1 Deltaproteobacteria bacterium | reverse complement strand
GTCCTCGGCGTCCTCCTGGTCTCCCTCATCCTTCCCCTCGTCGGCTGAGTCGGGGCGAACGTCCCGGCGGATCTCCTTGCCCCGTGCCACGATCGCGGTCAGCGCAGTCAGTGACCGCGCGGCCTTCGCGAGCCAGTCTGCCGGCAGGTACCAATACCCGGCGTCGCCCACGCACGGCCCCCACGAGTTCTTCATGATGAAGTACCCCCCGCCGGCGCCCTTCTCGACGCCCTTGGGAAGCCTCGCGTTCGACACGAACCCCTCGAGCAGGGCGGTGTGCCACCCAAGCGGCGAGGCATGATCCTTCGACTTCGCGTTGCGGACGTATCCATCCACACCAGCGTCGAGGAACCCTCGGGTGACGCCGAAGCTCGCGACGACCGGGACGCCGAGGTCGACGAAAGTTCGCGCCAACTCGATACCGCGGCCCGGTTTGCGCACGTCTAGGAGCGGCGCATAACCAAGAACCCGAATGGTACTCGCGCCTTCCGTCACCGATGCGGTGTACCCGCACGCTCGGCTCTTCGCGCCCTTTTCGCAGACGTACTCCCCCTGATGGTTGGTGTCCGAACAGGGTTTTCCGGGATAGCCCTTACAGGACCCCTCGTACCCAAGCGGCGCGAGCTTTCCCCCGATCCCCTTCGCCTCCCTCGTCACCGAACGATCGGAGGAGCGGTTGTACGGCCAGGCTCGCTCGTAGCGAAAGCGATAGTCAGCGAGCATCATGCCCAGAACGTCGCCGACGGGGTTCTCGTCTTCCCCGAAGTTCGGCGGGATCGGGAACCACTCGTTCTTCTGTGCGTAGTGAAGGTGCTGCTCGGAGAGATCGACGCACGTCTCACCGCGGGCCGCGATCAAGCCCTCGACCCCAGCGGAGATCGCAAACCCAATCTGGGTCCCGCGCGTCGGCCCCTGGTCGCGAACGCAGGTGCGACTCCGCACGAGCATCCCGGTCGACTGGGTGAGCAGCCCGCCCGCGCGAGGCTTGCGACACGAGGCGTCCTTATCCTCCTGCTTGCCGAAAGCACCGAACGCCGCAGCACACTTCGTGCAATCCGTGCCGCCCCGCTTGGAGTCGGCCGGGCGGTTCTTGGCCCAACGCCCTGCGAGCGTACCGACGAGCTTCGCGTAATCGGGCGCTCGTTTGTCTCCCTTCGCCCCGTAGGGCGGAGGAAGACTGCCGAAGATCGCCCTCCCGGCCTTCGAATCGTCGCCAACCAATTCGCTGATCCGGCCATACAGGGCCGCGTACGTGCGCTGCCAGGTCGCACGGCGCTGCACGGCTTCGAGGCCCTCGGCGGTGTCGCGCGTCGCAAAGGACTCGCCGAGCAGCACCACGTCGCGACGCTTCGCATCGGCCCCCACCACACGGGCACGGTAGCCACCGCCCGGGAGCGAGACGAGACTCTTGCCGTCCGGCCGGGGGGATGCCGTCAGCCGCGAAAGCAGCTTGGGGTCCTTCGCCAGCTCTCCTGCGAGCCGTTCCTGCCACGCCGAGTCGAGCCGACCCGCCAATTCCCAGCCCAGCTCGACGCTCGCGTCCGAAACCGGTGCAAGGCGGCCACTGTCGCGAAGGGCCTGGAACTTGTTCGCGCCGATCGTCGTTGCGCTCGAAGGCGAGCGCCCGTCGAGGCCCTTCCTCGATCCGCTCTCCGCGGCCTTGGGCTTTCCCGCCTTTTCCTTCGGCTGCGCAGCGGTGGAATCCGGTTGGGCTCCCCCCCCAAGCACGAGGACAACCGCGATCAGTGCCGTCCGGCCCGACATCGTCGACGAGAATTTCATGGCGCTTCCCTCCGGCGCCACGGCTACCAGGGATTCTCTCCTGAGGTGCATCCCCCCATCGTGTGATGGCTCGATCTCGTAGGCCGGGGAGCACACGTCCAGCGGCATCGTCCGCGCCCCGCACACCCTGCGAGAAGTGGCCTCGCGGAGTCTATGGAGACCGTCCGCCTAGGCCTGGCTGGCTTGCTCCGGCTCGGCTCGGCTCGATGCCGCGCGGGAAGGGCCGGTCTCCAATGCGCCCGAGGCCCTCCACCGAGCGACCGCGGCCGAGAGAACCCGACGGCTTAAAGAGGGCCAATCCGATACCCGATAGGGCCTACGGGGGCGAAAATCTCACCCGTCCCCGCAAGGAAAGAGGAGACGCCGCGATGGACGCACTGCCAATGTCCGACTACGAGCCAGTCCACACCCAGGCGCTCCGCTGGAAGAACGTTCTCGAGCTGCCCGACCCGCGCCTCGCCCGCATCCTGGGGCTCGCACAGAAGATGCTCCAGGTGCCGATCGCCCTCATCCAGGTCACCGGCGGAGACGAAGGTCTCCGGCGGGTTCAGTGCGCGCCGGGGCTGGGCGCCGGGGAGGCGTCGCAAGCAGAGGCCTTCTGCACCGCGGCACCACATGCCCTCACCCCCCTGATCGTGGCAGACCTCGCGGAAGATCGGCGCTTCCAGGACGACCCGCGCGTGAACTGCGCCTCCGCTGTCCGCTTCTACGCCAGCCTTCCGCTCAGAGCGCCAGACGCAACCATTCTCGGAACGTTCAGCCTGATGGACCACTGCCCGCGAGAGTTCTCCGAGATCCAGAAGGAGGTGCTCGAGGACCTCGCCGAGCTAGCTGCCTCCGAATTGCGCCACCGCGCACTCGAGACCATCGACGAAGTAACGAATCTATCGAACCGTCGCGGCTTCCTGTTCATCGGCGGCCAGGTCTTGGCTCTTCGCAATCGCTCGGGCGAACCATCGACGCTCGTCTCCTTGCAACTCGACGGACTCCGCTCCGTCGACGGTGGCGATCGCCCCCGGGAGCGCGCCCACGTGATGCGAGAATTCGGGCGCCTTCTTCTCGAGAGCTTTCGTGACTCGGATGTCGTGGCGCGTCTGCAGGCAAACGAGTTCTGCGTTCTTCTGAGCCCGGAACGTCATGACGACGTCGCGATCCCGATTGGTCGGTTGGAAGCAGCGATCGACACCTGGAACAGAGCGAAGAGCGGAACGCAAAAGATCGCCTTCCGCTATGACCTGATGGACTTCGACGCGGAGCAAGACCAGAATCTCCCTGGCCTTCTTGCGGCGGCGGAGGCGGAGGCCGGCGCGAAGAGCGACCAACAGGCCGAAGTGCCCCCTGCCATCGGCGGATCGGTCTCCCTCCTTCGACTGCTCGAAAAACGACAGCGGCGCGTGGATCGCCCCTAGAGCGGGCTGACCACCGTCGTCCGCGGCCACGTCCCCTGCCGTCGAGCCTGAGCGACCCAGGGTCGAGGACACCACCGGTGGCGCGCATCAGCGGTCTCGATGACCCCACGCGCTGGGTACACGGACCGCTCCCGGGCCGCGGGAGAGATCGCATTTCGGCAGGTGACAGGACGGCGAATCCGTGACACGCGTGCCCACATGCGTACGCACAAGACCCCGGCGGCCTCTGCCACAGCCCTCTGCCTCCTACTGGTCGCAATCCCCGCGGCCGGACTCGTCGATTACCACATCGAGCGCGAGGCACGGAGCGCGCACACGGGAGCAGCCGACATCCTTCGAAGACTGGCGGCCGACGACTTCATGGGGCGGGACAACCTGACCGAAGGCTCCGAACTCGCCCAAGAGTATCTCGTCCCCATCCTGCAAGAGATCGGCCCGGGGCTCGTCAGCGCCACCGTCTACCGCCAGCCGTTCCCCGACGGAACCAATCTGCTCGCAATCATCCCCGGGCGCGAGCTGCCCGACGAGTACGTCATCGTCGGCGGGCACTATGACCACCACGGATTCTCCGACGACCCCGTGGACGGCGACGACATCCTGAACGGCGCGACGGACAACGCGGCCGGAGCCGCCGCGGCCGCGACGATCGGTCGGGCAATTCGCGAACTTCCGGAGGCACCCCGCCGGTCGGTGATCATCGCCCTATGGGACACCGAGGAAGATGGCCTGCTCGGGGCCGACTACTACGTGAAGAATCCGCTCGTGCCGATCGAGCAAACCGCGGCCTACATCAACTTCGACATCCTTGGTCAAAATCTGACGCCGGCGCTCGCCCGAACGACGTTCTCCATCGGAGCCGAGACCGGCGGTCCAGCGCTCCAAGAGCTCGTCATCGAAGCCACCCGCGACGAGAACGGCAGCGGACGAGGCGTCGACCTCGATGTCGTGGAGTTCAGCTACATCTTTGGCCAGGGCAGAAGCGACTACGCGCCCTTCGTCGCCGCCGGTGTCCCGACGGTGTTCTTCAGCGATGCGAACGGGCCGTGCTGGCACACCGTCGACGACGAGAACGAGATCGTCGACTTCGAGAAGTTCGAATCCCAAGTCCGCCTGGCGTTCCGTGTCGCCGTCCGGCTCGCCGAGCAGGAAGACCGCCTCCCCTACGTTCCGCTGAACCCAAACCTCGCGACGTATGAAGATGCCGTCGGCCTGCTCCCCGTTCTCCAGCGGGCAAAGGCCGACATTGGCCTGTTCAGCCTCGACTCTCAGGACTTCATTCGGACGTCCTCCGCCGACATCACGCAGATGGTGGCAGATGGCCCCGACGCATTCGACGGGACCGACGTCGGCGTGGTCCTGGCCGTGGCCGCCGACGCGCAGACCCGAATCCAGGCCGACCTGCCCTGCGTTCCGATGTTCCCGGTAGCGAAGCGAAGCCCCGTCGGGCCGCCGCGCCGAGGGTTCGGCGACACTGCTCGGCGCGTCATCGATACGCGGGTCCCCCGTCGTCTGCCGCGTCGCTGACGGGCTGCGACACCCGAAAGTCCCGCCGCGCCCCGCCCAGTGTCCCGGGCCCGTCCTGAGTGAGAACCGCGGGGCTCCCCCGAGGGCCCGGATGCGCGGGGAAGGCGCGACGCGACGGGCCGATTAGAACGGATAGTCGCCCGGGCCCGTATCCGTCTTCGGCGGAACGCCGAGCTTCTCTCGAGCGCCCTCGAGGGGAAGCTCGATGTAGTCCCAAAAATTCCAATCGTCCGACAGGTCGGTCGGCAACGCCGATCCGCGGCCGATCGCCTCGAAGAAGCGCTCCGCGACCTCACCCACCGTACCCGTTGCCGTCGGCACCCCGATCGGCGTCAGGTCGACACCTGCACTGAAGATGCTGAGCCCGAACAACGCGGTGAACAAACCGTGGTCCGGGCGCCCCTCGCGGTAACCCGCAATGAATGCAGCCACGAGTGTCTCGCCTTGGCTGGTGGTGTCGTAACCGGCAAGAACGTGGCTGAAGTCGTGGTACATCCCGGCCTCGGGAAACCCGCCCTTCTCGCCCGGGAAGGCAAACCCGTGCTCGCGGTAGTGGCGGTACACGTACGCCCCCAGGGTCTCGTGGGGCAGCTTCGACCACGCCTCGAAGCGCGCCGCGACGGACGGATCCTCCCGCACCCCGCGCAGTCCCATGATACTCTGCGCGAAACCGATGACGCCACGGTGGCGATACTCGTCCTTGAGCGCATCGGGAAGATGCCCGTTGCGAATCACACAGAGCTTGAAGAGCAGGATGTCGTCATTCGCGAGCTTGTGGATCGCAGAGAGCTGCGGACCGGCGACGCCGAGTGCGTCGGCGAACGACTGGACCGTGTCCACCTGCTCCGCAGGGGGCTCCCCAGCCGAGAGACTCGCGATGACCATACCGTTCACGAGCTGCGTACGGATCTCGGGCCGCTCGACGGCAGCAGCGAGCTCACTGGGCTCGATCGGGTCGAGTGAGTCCAGCGACTGTCGCGTGCCCAGCAACACCTTCTGCGCAGCCTCGATCAGCCGCCGCGTCGGCAGGGCCATCTCGCCGGGACTGCGAGCCACTGTGGCCATCGCGCGCAGGGCGGCAGCACCTTCCTTCGGGGTCGGTCGAAAAAGTTGCATCGAGATCTCCTCCTCTGCACCTGGGTAGTTCGGCAGATCCGCTGGTCCCCTTGAGGGCAGCGGAGCGCGACCGCCCCGGGGAGAGCGCACGCGGCGGGATCTCGCCCCAGGCGCTTCTCATCGGCCCTGGATCGCAGCGCGGGCTCGCTCGGATGACGGGAACGGGCTCTGGGCTCCATGGGGAGGATGCCGTCGAGAAGGGCGATGGGCTCGCGGAGAGCCCCGATGCAGACCACCCGATCCGTCCCCCCTCGCCCTCCGCGCGCCCAGGCGATGGTCGAGCGAGTGTGATGGAGGCGAGCGCCCCCTCGCAACGCTGCGCTGCCCACAGCGTCGCGACCTGCTTAGATGGGAAGGGCGCGACTCCCAAGTGATCGGGTCGGCCTCCGACCGCTACACAGAGAAACGAGACACGATGACGATTTCGCTCGACACACTGCTCAAAGACAAGTTCGGCTTCGACCGGTTTCGCCCCGGGCAGCGAGAGGTGTGCGAATCTCTCGTCGCGGGACACTCGGCCGCTGCCGTGTTCCCGACGGGTGGGGGAAAATCGCTCTGCTACCAGCTCCCCGCACTTGCGGTTTCCGGGACGACGATCGTCGTCTCGCCCCTGATTGCGTTGATGAAGGACCAGATCGACGCTCTCGCTGCGCGCGGGGTCGCCGCCGCGCGACTCGACTCCTCGCTCACCGCCGAAGAGTTTCGCACGGTGACCCGCCACGTACGCCGCGGAGATCTGAAGCTGCTCTACGTGGCACCGGAACGGTTCACGAACGAGCGCTTCCGGGCGCTGCTCGCCGACACCCCGATCTCGCTCTTCGCGGTCGACGAGGCCCACTGCATCTCGGAGTGGGGGCACAACTTTCGACCCGACTATTTGAAGCTCGCCCGGTTCGCGCACGAAGCCGGCGCCGAGACGATCCTCGCTCTGACGGCGACCGCCACGCCGCCCGTGCTCGACGACATCTGTCGATTCTTCGACATCGAACCGGCTCGGGCGGTGCGAACGCCATTTCACCGCCCGAATCTCGTTCTGGGAGCCCGCCGCGTCGTTGCTTCGGATCGAAAAGCCACCCTGATCGAACTTCTGAAGGCTCGGCTCGAGGGCGGATCCACCATCGTCTACGTCACCCTGCAGAAGACCGCGATGGATGTCGCGGCCCAGCTCCACGACGCGGGCTTCCCCGCCCGTCCCTACCACGCGGGTCTCCCCGACGAACTCCGCGCCAAGACGCAGGACTGGTTCATGGCCTCGCCTGAAGCGATCGTCGTCGCAACGATCGCCTTCGGGATGGGGATAGACAAGGCCAACATCCGCGCCGTGGTGCACTACAATCTGCCAAAGAGCCTCGAGAACTACGCGCAGGAGATCGGCCGCGCCGGTCGCGACGGCCAGACCTCCAGATGCGAACTATTGGCATGCGTAGACGACCGCGGCCCGCTCGAGAATTTCATTCACGGCGACACCCCTGAAGAGGCCGGCGTGCTCGGTCTCGTCGAAACGATGCTGGGAGGCGACGAAGAGATCTCGGTTGCGCTCTCCCAGCTCTCCTCGCTCCACGACATTCGGCCTCTCGTCGTCCGCACCCTGCTCACCTACCTCGGCATCGACAAATGGCTCGAGGAACTCACGCCGATCTACGGAAAGTACCAGTTCAAGGCACTCGTCGCGTCGGAGAGGATGTTCTCGCATTTCGAGGGCGACGAGCAGCAGTTCATGCGCACGCTGCTTGCGCAGGCCGTTGCCGCGCGCAAGTGGCTCACGATCGACCTCGAGCGCGCCATCGCCGCCACGAGTTCCGATCGCCGACGGATCGTGCAGGCGCTCGACCTCCTCGCCGACCGAGGCTTCGTCGAGCTGAAGCCCAGCGGGCTCGTACACCGGTTCCGGCGCATTCGCGACGGGGCAGATCTCGGCGCGGTGGCCGCAGACCTCGTCGAGAGGATGCGGCAGCGCGCGATACGCGATCTCGAGCGCCTCGACCTCGTGACGAGTTTCGCGGAAGCCTCGGATTGTCTCTCCTCTCGGATCGGAGCCCACTTCGGAGAACCTCTCGACGAGCCGTGCGGCGAATGCTCCAGTTGCCGCGGAACCGGCATCGACGCCTCGGAGACGACTCCACCTGCGGCTCCAGCGCTCGATGAGTCTCTGTGGCAGCGCGCGGTTGAGTTTCGCGACGACGAGATGATCGACGCCATCGCGACTCCCGTCGCGATGGCCCGGTTTCTCTGCGGGATCGCGTCTCCCCGATTGAGCCGGGCGCGACTCACGCGGCACGAGCTTTTCGGCAGCGCCGAGGACGTGGCATTCACCACGGTACTCGAACGCGCAAGAGCATCCATCTGATCTAGCAGGCTGTTGAAAAGCTCCTCCCGTCGCCAGGCACGCCCCTTCGACCCGATCCCCGCGTTGCGAAAACTAGCGAGAGTGCCCGACTATCGCGTCGTTTTCGCGCCTTGGCCTCGGGTCGAAGGGACGCACCCGGCTCGGTCCGGAGCTTTTCAACAACCTGCTAGAAGGCGGCCACCAGCTCCCTCAGCCGATCCTTCGCGCCCTGGAGAATCGACACTCCATCGCCCGCCAGCAATACATCGAAATCGAGCCCTAAGAAGCTGGCGACGCTGGTGCGGAGTAGCGCAGGGTCGTCCATCACCTTCTCGCCCAACAGAGAGAGCTTCCCCGGAGGGTTCCCGATGACCGCGTCACCGACGAGAAGGATCCGCCGTTCCGGATCGTGGAGCGCGATCTCCCCCGGCGATTTTCCCGGCGCGGCGATGACCGTGAAGGGCCCGACGCGTTCGCCGACAGAGAGCTCGTCATCGAGCGACACGCCTCGTCCTCGCGCGAAGGCCGCGTCTGCCAGGTGAAGTCCAATCCGCCCGCCGGTGCTCTCCCGAACTGCGTTCGCCCCCCGCGTGTGATTGCGATTGGTGATGACCACCCGAGCGATACCGATCTGCTCCAACTCCTCGAGTATCACCTCGCTTGGCTCCACGGGGTCGATGCACACGTTTCCCTCCGGGTGGATCACGACGGTCCCGTTGAAGTCGTACCCGTGGAGTTCCGACAGAACGCCCCACGTAAAGATGCCGGGAAGAAGCTCTCGCATGGTGGACCTCATGCACACGGATGACCCCGAAGCGCGAACCCACTGGCGGCAGCTCCGGATCGCGACCCGTCCAGGCCCGAGCGCGCTCGGGCGAAAGTCATTTCTCGGTGATATGGACCAATGGATGGCCGGCTAGCAGCAGCGGCATCCACACCGAAAACAAGGGGATTCCATCATGCGTGAAGCAGTCATCGTTTCGACCGCTCGGACCGGACTCGCGAAGTCCCACCGCGGCGGATTCAACAACACCGGCGGCGCCGCCATGGCCGGCCATGCCATCAAGCACTCCATCGAGCGTGCTGGTGTCGAGCCCGCCGAAGTGGAGGAAGTCGTCCTGGGCTGCGGAAATCCCCAGGGTACGACCGGCAACAACATCGGGCGCGTGGCCGCCCTAAAAGCCGGCTGTCCGATCACCACCAGCGGCGTGACCGTCAGCCGCCACTGCTCGTCGGGCCTGAACGCGATCGCAACCGCCGCAGGTCGGATCATCGTCGATGGCGCCCCCATCGTCGTCGGCGCGGGCGTCGAATCGATCACGCACAGCATGACGGGAAAGGGCTTCACCCTGCAGGTCGACAAGCCGCTCGCCGAGCAATACCCCGGCCTCTGGATGCCGATGATCGAGACCGCCGACATCGTCGCCGATCGCTACCAGGTCAGCCGCGAAGCCCAGGACGAGTACTCGCTCGAGAGCCAGCGGCGCACCGCCGCCGCGCAAGAAGCGGGCCTCTATGCCGACGAAATCGTCCCCATGAAGACCACGATGATTGTCAAGAACAAAGAGACCGGCGAGACCTCCGAGGTCGACTATACCGTCAACAAGGATGAGTGTAATCGCCCGAGCACGACGCTCGAGGGCCTTGCCGGCCTAAAGCCGATCCGTGGCGAAGAGCACTACATCACAGCCGGGAACGCCTCACAGCTCTCCGATGGCGCGGCGTCGGTCGTACTGATGGAAGCCGGCGAGGCCAGCAAGCGGAACCTCGAGCCGCTCGGTGCCTTCCGCGGGTTCGCCGCTGCCGGCTGCAAGCCGGACGAAATGGGCATCGGCCCGGTCTACGCCGTCCCTCGCCTTCTCGAGCGCGCAGGTTTGAAGGTCGCCGACATCGACCTCTGGGAGCTCAACGAAGCGTTCGCGAGTCAGTGCCTCTATTCGCGCGACACCCTCGGGATCGACCCCGAGAAGTACAACGTCAACGGTGGCTCGATCTCGGTCGGCCACCCCTTTGGCATGACGGGTGCGCGCTGCGTTGGGCACCTCCTGCTCGAGGGGAAGCGCCGCAAGGCCAAGTGGGGCGTCGTTACGATGTGCATCGGCGGCGGCCAGGGTGCCGCTGGCTTGTTCGAGATTTTCTAGCCACCGTCACCGCGGAACGCGGGATCGTCTGCCATCGGGTGGACGATCCCGCCAGTCGCGACGGCCATCTGCACGCAGCGTCGCCCACCGAGTGGCGCGTGATCAGCGGAACCTCGCCAGCTCACGCCTCGCAATCACCATCTTGTGGACCTCGTCGGGGCCGTCTGCGATGCGCAGCGCTCTTCCCATGCGCCACATCGTCGCCACGGGCGTGTCGTCTGACACGCCGAGCGCGCCGAGGGACTGAATGACCCGGTCCAGCACCTGCATCATCATGTTGGGGACGACGACCTTGATCATCGAGATCTCCTGACGAGCCGCCTTCTTGCCCTCCGTGTCCATCTTCCAGGCCGCGTGAAGCGTGAGCAGTCGAGCCTGATCGATCTCCATACGCGAGAGCGCGACGAAGTCCTGCACGAACTGCTTGTCGGCGAGAGGACCCCCGAATGCGACCCGGTGATTCGCATTGCGGCACATGATCTCAAAGCCTCGCTCCGCCATCCCGATCGCGCGCATGCAGTGGTGAACTCGTCCGGGACCGAGCCGGGCCTGCGCGATGAGAAAGCCGGAGCCCTCCTCACCCAGCCGATGGGCAACCGGCACGCGGCAGTCGTCGTAGCGGACTTCGCAGTGCCCGCCGCCACCTGCGTGTCCCATGACCGAGACGGCACGCACGATCTCGAGACCGGGTGTATCGATCGGAACGATGATCTGGCTCTGGCGCTCGAACGCACCTCCGTCAGGATTCGTCGCGGCCATGACGATCGCAAACTCGGAACCGATCGCACCCGAAGTGAACCACTTGAGGCCATCGATGACGTACTGATCGCCGTCGCGGCGAGCGGTGGTCTGAAGGCCCGTGGGGTCCGCCCCCGACACACCAGGCTCCGTCATCGAGAAACACGAACGAATCTCGCCTTCGAGCAGAGGACGAAGCCAGCGCTGCTTCTGCTCCTCGGTACCGTACTCGAGGAGGATCTCCGCGTTCCCCGTATCGGGCGCCTGGCAGTTGAACACGCGCGGAGCGATCAGGCTCCGGCCCATGATCTCGCACAAGGGCGTGTACTCGAGGTTCGTGAGACCAGCGCCCCACTTCTCGTCCGGGAGGAAGAGGTTCCAAAGCCCAAGGCTCTTCGCTCGGGCGCGAAGCTCCGCCATGACTTGCGGCTCGCCGTGCGGATCTGCGAGCCCGCGCATCTGCTCCACGAACGTCTGCTCCGCGGGATAGATGTGCTCGTCCATGAAGCGACGCAACTGCGCCTCGACTTGCTTGGCTCGATCGGAGATCTCGAAGTACATTGGCTTTCCCCACTACGGAGCCAAGCAAAACGGGAGCCGATACAGGCCCCGACACAAGAACCTCCCGAAAGCGGAGGAACACCCGCTGCACGATGTCGATCCCTGCAGAATCCGGAACGTCTCCAAGATGCGATTCCCAGGTTGGAGAATCATCGAGCCGCTTCGATCGCGCACGGACGACCCGAACGCCAACGGCAGCTCAGCGCTCGGGGAACGTCTCGTGGATGCCCGAGATCAGCTCGATGAGCGCGCGAACGTGTGTTCCGAGTACGGGCTTCCCTGTCGTCAGAAGGGCCACGACCAAGTCTCGATCGGGATCGGCCCACGTGAACGTGTTCGACATGCCCACGTGCCCGAACGCGCGCGGATGATTCCAACCAAAGAGGCTTGCGTGCTCCGAGCCGAGCATGAACCCGGAGCTGTACCGGATCGGCATGCCGAGCATACGATCGAGCTCCATGGCCGCCCCTTGCGGCCGAATGGCTTGAGCGATGGTCGCTTCGTCGAACACCCGAACCCCGCCCAGCGACCCGCCGTTCATGAGACACTGGTAAAAGGTCGAGATGTCGCGCGCCGTGACGATCGCATTCCCCGATGGGATCACCCCGGTGAGGAACCGCGGATCGTTCGACATCCTCAGCACGGGGCCCCACGGCCTCCCCAAGACACGCGCCAAGAACTGTCCCATCGCCAGCCCGAGCGGGAACCCGGTCTCCACGTTCTTGGCGACCGATCCCGCGTGTTCTGGCGCAACGCCGAAATCGAGCCAATCCAAACCGAGCGGCTCCTTGATCTCCTCGTTCAGTACGGCTCTCAGGCTGCGTCCAGTCGCCCGTCGGGCCACCGCCTCCATGACGAAGCCACCCGTGACCGCGTGATACGCCATCGATGCCCCGGCCTCGGCAGTAGGACGCAGGCTGCAAAGAATCTCCTCGACCTGCTCGTGATCGCTCAGAAGATCGAGGTCAAACGCCCTCGTGGGCATGGCCGCGATGCCGGCCCGATGAGAGAGGACGTGACGGACCGTGATCTCGCCCTTCCCATGGCGGTCAAACCCGGGGACGTGGTCGGCCACTCGATCGTCGATGCTCAGCGTCCCTTGCTCCTCCAGCTTGTGCATCACCATTGCGGTGACTGCCTTCGCCGCGGAAAAGAGATTCACCGGTGTGTCGACCGACATCGGGACGGCCGCGTCGGCGTCGACCCACCGGCCGGGCAGGTTGCCGCGGGCATGACCAATCGCTCGATCGATGACCACGTCGCCCTCGTGGCGAATGCACACCTGAATCGCAGGGTGCATTCCGGTCGAGTACAACGACTCGACGAGGGACCACACCTTCTCGGCCATCTCATCGCGCCCCGTTTCGTGGCCGTGGGACGTGACCGAGCCGAGATCGGACGGCACCCAGCACCGACGGGCGGCAAGGCCGACGGCTCGATCGATCAAAGGTAGCGACATGTCCAACTCCGGTTCATAGAAGGCCGAGACCGACGTGGGGTTCGACCGAAGCAGACACGACGCGGACGATAAAGGATACCTCGCGGCGACATGACGAGCAGTCGTGCAAAATGGAGGCCGCGCCTCGCCAGATCATTCCGAGAACTACGCGGGTTCCCGCACCACATTCCCAAGTCTGGGATTCCGTGGGTGAGAGCCACGAGAACCAGGACGAGCCTGGCCGACACCGCTGGCACCACACGTGCTTCGATAGATCGGTACAGCCGGGGGCGTTCGCGCCGGAAGGGATGGAACATGCTGCTCACCGCTCGGGATCTCATGCAGACGAACCTCGTCTCGGTGCCACCCACGTTGACCCTGCCGCAGCTCGAGGAACGGTTCCTCGAAGATGGCGTGAGCGGCTACCCCGTGCTCGAGAAGGATCGCCTGGTCGGGATCGTCTCACGCTCCGACATCGTTCGCAGACTCTGTCTGGAGCGAAGCTCGGCGGAGCATTCGACGGACTTCTACCACTTCAGCGACCCTGTCGTTGATTCGTCGATTGACTCATTCGACGACATCGCCAAGCGCGTGGGCAAACGCGTCGAAGGACTCCATGTGCACGACGTCATGGTTCGCCTCCTCATCACGGTCAGGCCCAGCCACTCAGTCCATCACGTCGCTCGCGCCCTGGTCGACAACCGAATCCACCGCGTGCTCGTGACGGAGGACCAAAAGCTCCGGGGCATCATCTCGTCGACGGATTTGGTTCGCCTCCTGGCCGATGGCGAAACGGAGGACCCGATGAGAGCGGCGCGCACCAACCGTTGACGCCATTGCGACCCGGTCGATTGCCAGAGCCGAACGCGGCGACTGCCAGGCCCCCTACCGCCCCAGCGGTCGTCTGCTGCGTAGACTCTTCTTCATCGCATCCAGGAAGACGCGTACGCGCGACGACATCAGACGTGCCTCCGGGTACATGAGATTCACCGGCAGCCGAGGTCCCTCGAAGTCTTCGAGGACGACCGCAAGCTCACCGGACTGCACGAATCGCTCGACTTGGTAGGAAAGGAAGCGACCAAAGCCCAGCCCCGCGACGCACGCCTCGACGGACGTTACCGCGTGGTTGCAGCCGAAGGGGCTCCGAACGACGACCCGGCGATCGCGCCCCCCATCGGTGAAGTGCCAAGTTGCGCTGGGACTCAACCCGCGGAACGCGACGCACGGGAGATCGGCCAGCGCTCCCGGCTCGTCGGGAGGGCCAACGCGATCGAGAAGCGCGGGACTCGCACAGACCACGCGACGCTCTTCGCCGACCACAGTCGCGATCAGAGAAGAATCCGGCGGACGACCGATTCGAACAGCAACGTCGAACCCTTCCTCCACGATGTTCACGACGCGGTCGAGCAGCACCAACTCGACTCTCACGGCGTGATGTCGCTCCAAGAATTTCGTCACCGGGGGGGCGACGTGCAATTGGCCGAAGAGCACCGGCGCCGTAACGCGAATTTCGCCCCGCGGCTCGGCGTGAACCGCGGCCAGCGCCTGCTCTGCCTCATCCACATCCGACAGAATGCCCCGACATCGCTCGAGATAGGCACGCCCCTCTTCGGTGAGAGACATTCGCCGTGTCGTTCGCGCGAGGAGGCACGCGCCCAAGTCCTTCTCGAGCAGTGCGAGCGTCCGGACCATGGTGGGCAGCGACCGATCGAGGGCATCGGCCGCTGCCGTGAGGCTCCCCTGGTCGACGATCTCCACGAAGGCGCGCATCGCCTCGAGTCTTCCCATGTGCTCCCATTACTCTAATTAATTGATAAATCTACTCAAGTCTTCGGTATTTATCTATTTTACGGAACTACCTAGAGTCTCCTACATCCAACGGGAACACGGGTCGCACGGCCCCCTAACGAGGAGAAGATCCGATGAGTGATTCGCTGCTGAAGATGACCGATGGCATCCACCATGCCGGCCTCACCGTGCCCGACCTCGGTGATGCCCAAAGATTCTTCGTCGACGGCCTCGGGTTCCACCAAGTGGGAGAGATCGAGGAGTACCCAGCGGTCTTCCTGAGCGACGGCACCGTCATGATCACCCTCTGGGCGGCCGAGGATCCGAACACCGCGCGCCCGTTCGACCGACGGGGAACGATCGGCCTTCATCACCTGGCGCTGCGAGTCTCGGGAAACACGAGCCTGGTCGAACTGCACGAGCGGCTGCAAGATCGCGACGACGTCTCGGTGGAGTTCCCTCCCGAAGCACTCGGAGGCGGTCCCACCCGCCACATGATGTGCCTGATTCCCGGCGACATCCGTGTCGAGTTCATCGCTCCGGCCGAGGCCTAAACCGATGCCGGAGACGTCGCCATTCCACGAGGGAGAACGAACGGTCCAGGCTCGGCTCGGCGTTCGTGAGGAGATCGAACCCTGGGCCCGTCAAGTCATCCGGCCCTCACTCCCGGAACAACACCGTGAGTTTTACCACACGCTCCCCTTTCTCGTCGCCGCCGCACGAGACGACGAGGGCCGGCCGTGGGCGACTCTGCTCACAGGACCACCTGGGTTCGCAGACTCTCCCAGACCGGGCGCCCTTCGAATCGCGGCCCGACCGCACACCGGAGACGCCCTCGAGGGTTGTCTCCGCCCGGGCGATGACCTCGGCCTCCTCGGCATCGACCTGGCGTCCCGCCGACGCAACCGAGTGAATGGTCGCGTGTCGTCCGACCACGACGACGCGATCGTCCTCGATGTCGGACAGGCCTTTGGCAACTGCCCCCAGTACATTCGCCCCCGTGAGTGGCAGTACGATGCCTCCGGTGCCGCACCAAAGAGGCCTCGGATTCATCGAAGGTTGCG
>JAJCZO010000136.1 GCA_029262355.1 Deltaproteobacteria bacterium | reverse complement strand
GGGCGAGGTCGGCGTGATCGCACCGGAACTCGGCGAAGTGATGACGACGTCCGGAGCGAGGGTGCTGAGGTTCAGGTTCAGGTTGGCGGTCGTGGAGACGGTTCCGAGCACGGTGCGCGCCTCGAGGAAGAACGAGAGGTTCGTTCCGCCGGGGGTCGCGATGGACAGCGTTCGGTCGAACTCGCTCGATACGACGTCGAAGCTGCCCTCGGTGCCCTCGATCTCGAACGAGTTCACGTAGCCGGCGTGCGGCACGTTCGCGACGGCACCGGTGACCCCGACGTCGAACGGGATTCCGCCCGGGCTGAGAATGGTGCCAGGCGCCGGGTCGATCACGGTGACGATGGGGGCGGGCGACGGCGCGGTCGAGTCGACGACGCGTTGTGCGCCTGCCCGCATGGCCAGCATGTGTCCGGGGAGATCGCCGGCCACGAGCGCGGCGAGTGAGCCGGCGGTGCACTTGGTGTTGGTTTTTGCCTCGGCCTTGGTCCACGCCTCGTTGACCTTCGTTTGGTCCGTGGCTGTGCAGGCGTTGCCGCATGTGATCAGTTTCTTGATCATGACCTTGCCGGCCTTCGCGGCCTGCGAGGTGATCGCAGCCGCACACTTCTTGTCGTCGACTGAGAGCAGTCCAGGGACTCGGCCGTAGACGGAATCGGCAACCCAGCGGCCCTCGCCGTTGCCGCTGCCGGCGACCGCCACCGCAAGGTCACCGCTCGAGCCGAAGCCGACCGACCCGGCTCCACCCTGGGCGCACTTCGTCGTGATCGCGGTGCGTGCCTTGGCGAGTTTCGTGGATACCTTCGCATCGCGAATCGCGGTGAGGCACGCCTTGCCGGCCGCGACCTTCTTGCCGCACGCGCCAAACTGCTTCGCCGCGAACTTGTACATTGAAGCAGCCTGCGAGGCCGACTTGGCCTTGCAGCCGATGCTCAACACGGCTCCGGCCGGGTTTGCCACGGTCAGAGCGAGGACGCCAGAGATGGTCGCGAGGAGCACACGGTTCAGAAGACGAGTGGACATGCCGGATTCCCTTCCTCAATACGGAAGTGGCGGGGGCGATTGCCGCCTCCCGCCACGTTCCGCTTCAGGTCGTTTTGTTAGGTGTGAGTGGTCAGCAACCGCTGGTGTTGGTGCTCAGACCCGTGGCGCCGCCGTTGCCCGACGAACTGCCGCCCGAGCCCGCCGCGCCGAGCGCGAACGAGTTGCCGGTGTTGGCTAGCGAGCCGCCGTTGACGCAGACCACGCCGACCGAGGGCCCACCACCACCGCCGCCGCCGGCACCACCGGCGCCACCATTGCCGCCGCTGTTGCCGTTGCCGCCAGAGCCCGAGTCGTCCTCGCCGCCGGCACCATTGCCGCCGGGGCCGCCCGAACCGCCCCCGCCACCGCCACCGCCGGATCCACCGGTACCGCCGGCGCTCGTGTTGACGTTGCTGTCGGCAAGGGTCAGGTCGCTGTTGGACACCCAAACGCCAAACGAGCCGCCCGCGCCGGTGCCGCGTGTGCCAGCGCCGCCGCCGCAACCGCCGCCGCCGCCACCGCCGGCGCCACCGCCCCAGCTGTCGCAGTTGTCGTCGCCGCCGCCGCCACCGCCGCCGCCGCCGCCGCCACCGCCGGCACCGCCGGTAGCGCCGCTGACGCCGTTCGCGACTGCGTAGACCGTCACGCCGCCGCCGAAGTCCGCACCGGCAGCTCCGTTCGCGCCTGGGCCGCCCGACGTGCCGGCGCCGCCGCCGTTGCCGTTGCCGCCACCGCCGCCGCCGCCGCCGCTGCAGCCGCCGCAGACGCCGCCGGGGCTGGCCCCGCCGCTACCGCTGCCGCCGCTGCCCGCGGAGTCACCACTCGAGCCTCCGGTACCGGGGCGCGCGCCGCCGCTGCCGCTGCCGCCCGACGTGCCGTTGCAGGAGCGACCGCTGCCGCCGCCGCCGCCGTTCGGTCGGCCGCAGCTGTCGCAGAAGATGCTGGAATCCTCGCAGCCGCCCTGCCCACCGCCGCCACCGAATCCCGAAAGGCCTCCGGTACCGGAGCCACCGGCCGTACCGTCGCCGGCGCCGCCCGCCGTGATGTCGGAGTCCCGAATGATGACGCCACTCGAGTTGATCAGACGGATGCCGTAAGAGCTGCCGCCCGTCGATGGGTTGGCCTGGGCGTTGATGTCCAGGCCCTGGATCACGGCGCCGCTGATCGAGCTGCCGAGGACGGCCGTCGCGCCGCCGAAGACGCTGGTCGTCGAGCCGTCCTGGGTCCATCCGGCCGTGGAGTTGAACCCACCGACGATGTTCTTGGCGCTCACGAGGCTCAGCGACTCGGAGTAGACGCCGCCATCGACGAAGACCGTCGTCTTGCTCTGCGACACCGCCTCCGCGAGGCCCTCGGTGATGTCGTCGACCGGATCGAAAATCGTACCAGAGGCGCCGTTGGTGCCGATGCTCGACGAAACGAAGATCGCGTCGGTGCCGCTCGGCGTATAGACGTCTGTGAAGAGGTCGTCCGCGTGCACGTTCGCGAGGCCCTCGATGCAGTTCTGCTCGGCCGTGACGTCCGCGCCACAGCTATCGAGTCCGACCAGGTCGGGAGCCGTGCACTTTCCGATCAGCACCTGCAGCTTGAGAAGCGACTTGGCGACCTTGCCCTTCGGGTCGGTCGTGGCATCGATCACACGGCAGTTGCGACCCGTGTCGACCACATCCTCCTGGAACTGGCAGAGTTGCTGCGTCTTGATGCGCGTCACGTGGTGCTTGCGCAGCGCAGTCCCGATGTTCTTCTGGCACTTGAGCTCGCCACTGGTCGGGGGGACCGGAGGCGCACCGAACGCTTGCTCGGTCGCGTCGCACGTCCATTCCTCGGTTACGCACTCGAGACACGAGGCGACGCTGTCGTAGTCCGTGATGGCGATCGCGCTACAAGACGAACCCGGGCACAGGACGAACCCGTTCTCCTGCGGGGTCGCTGCCGTGACGCACGACTTCTGCGCGAAGGTGAGGAGCTTCGCGCGCGCCTTGGCGACCTTGATGATGTTGGGGAACGCGGGATCGTCGAGATCGTTGCAATCGACGCCCGTGATCTTCTCCTGCATCAGCTGCTTGAAGCAGTTTGCCTTCGACTTCAGCACGATGTCCGCGAGCTTGCGGACGCCCTTGCCGAGGTCTCGGCGACATTTCGCATCCGGGTCGAGGGCGCCAAGTGCTGGGCTGAAGAGCGCCAGGGTGAAGGTCAGGGTGATCGAGAGACGGAATAAGCGCTTCAGCATGTTTCCCCCTTGTGTGGGTTGGCCATCGAACGTTTGTATTGTTGGCCTCGCGTCGAGCGAAGCGAACGATCGGCTGTTCGCCAATGGATACGAGGCCCATCCAGGGCCGGTCAAGGGGAAACCGCAGGGGCTTCGCGCTAGGGTCGGCGTGACAACCTGTCAGCCGAAGCAGCTGTGCCGCCAGAGGGTCTGTGTGGAGTAGTCGCCCGCGGGCTGGATCTCGGCCGCGAGGTCCCGCATGTGCCATAGGAGGCGAAACGTCAGCAACTGATCGTCCCCGGTGTGGGCTGAGTTCCACTGTCGGCAGAGGTAGCGGCCGTAGAGTCGGAATTGGGGGGCGGTGTCGACCCCGCGCACCGCGCCCGACAGAAGGCTTCGCCACCGATCGTTTCTGTACTGGTCCGAAATGGGATCGGGCCGGGAGATCTCCGTCTTGGCGTCGGCCAGACTCGGGACGGGACCGCCGGCTGCCATCAGGTCGACTACGCCGGCGCCTCTCAGCTGCCCCTCGATCGAGATCCAGCCGGTGCGTGTGGCCGGGCGCGCGAACATCTTCCATGCTTGCTGCAGGAAGAGGCTTCGCCCGATCCATTCGATCGAGCCGGGGGGGCGATAGGCCGGATCGCGAACGACGCCGAAGTTGAACAGCACAACGAAGGCGAGCAGCACGGCACACACGCTCTCGCGCGCGATGGCGCCGGTTCGAGTCGGCCCGGTGCGCGCCGGCGGGAGCCGAGCGGCGAGGGCGACGAGGAGCTCGTGAAGCCGGCTTCCGTCGATCTCGAACCGCGCGAGCGCTCGGTGAGCCGTTTGCCAGAACCAGCGCGGCAACAGGGCGAGCGCTCCGACCACTGCGACCCAGGGAAACAAGCCGACGTTCAGAGTGACGAAGAATCCCGCGTCCATGGCCACGAACAGGCCGACCGCGATCGTTCGAACGAGGCCGAACGCGAGCGGAACGAACAGCAGCATGGCCACGCCGATCTCCACGGCGAGGACCAACTGCTCGAGCATCGCGCAGAGCCACGCCTGGTCGCCGACCCAGGCGCCGAGAGCCGTGGTGCGCACGTCGTCGTTGAGGATCATCGCGAGTGCTCCGCCTTCTCTCCACGCGGGCACATCCAGCTTGGCGAGTCCGGCCGCGCCGTAAACGAACCCGACCTGCACCAGCAGAGCGATGGTCGCGACCGACACGACTTGGTTCTGTTCCGGTTCGGTGCGGAGGCGGTGTAGGCCGTCGACCGACCACCGCGCACCGAGTGGCAGGAAGATGCCCCACAAGAGTAGCATCCGAAGGAGCGCATCGACTCCGGCCCCGATGTAGAGGTTGCGCAGCTGGAGCGACGACACGAGAAGCCAAACGACGAACGTGGCGCCACGCGTTCGGTAACCCACGAGCATGCACAGCGCGGCCAGCGCCTGGATCGAGAACAGCACGACCTGGCTCCAGGTCGAGCCTCCCACGAGGTGTAGACTCGGCGCGAGCTCGTGGAACCACGCGAACTGCTCGAGCACCGCGGCGCGCGGGAGAATCCCAGCATCGGTATAGAACGCCCGCAGGTCGCTCGCGCGGATGGAGAGATCCGCGAGCACGCTCACGGCGAGAAGAATGCGCAACGCCGCCAGGGTGCGCACGTCGGCCCCGAGCACGTCTCGCCACGAGCCGAGCGCGAGTGGGCGCGGCGACTCCTTTCTCATGTCACTCGTTCGCGCGTGCATGCCACTGTGACAGCGCCCACGCGGAGACTCCGGTCGCGTGGTAGGCGTGGTATGGTGGCTCGTGGGCGCCCGCGACCCCGAAACTACCGTCCGGTCGCTGTACGGAGAGCAGCTCCGTCACGAATCCGTCGATCTGTGCGCCGCGAAGGCCGCTCAGGAGGAGTACGAGTAGACGCTCGGCGTAGAGATCCGTGTCCAGCGAACGAGACGGATGCAGCTCCGCGGGCTGGGCCGCGAGGAGCTCGTCGTGCATCGACGCAACACATTCGGCCGTCTCGGCTTGGGTGACACAGTTTCGCTCCAGGGCCAGGGCCACGGCCCAGAGCGCATGCGTCGTGTAGTAGCCGCCGTCGTCGCGCATGGGGCCACAGGCATAGGCGAGCGTCTGTGCGCGGAAGCCGTTGGCTGCACAGTGCAACGCCTCGGAGACGACGTCGTTCGGCTTTGCGCGTTTCTGCGGGTCGGAAGGGAGAGCCCATCCACTCGTCACCTTGGCTGGCATGGTCTGTTTCGGGACCCAGAGGATGCGGTGGGGGTGGTCGTCATCTCGATCGGCCACCGTTCGAGCCCGGGCGAACTCTCTGTCGAGGGCCGGCAGGTCGAACACCCGCCGAACCTGACTCAAGAACACCGCGGAGTCGAATCGAAGTTCCGCGGTGGGTACCGTGGCCATCCAGGCGACACCGCGTTCGATGGCGGGCTGGACCCGGGCCGAGCGTTCCCGCGCAGCTGGGACCTCGTTCGAGGCACTGCCCATCGGGGACGCCGCCGGACGCTCGTCGACCGCTGCCCCCGAGGCTTGCGTGAGGCCGAGTGTGACGATGAAGGCGAGTGCGGCCCCGTGCGAGGCCAGGGTGGAGATCACGGCCGGAGGGCAATGCGCGCGCGAGAGGCCTCGCGGTAGCGGAGAAAGACGAAGCCGCTGAGAAACGCGAGTGCCGCGAAGAAGAGTCCGATGCTGGTCTGGGCCGGGACGGCGGGTGGTGGTGCCGGGGGTTGGACGATGGTCAGAGTCTGCCGCGCCGGCACGCCGGTGAGAACGGTGGACGTTCCGTCGGTCCAGTCCACCCGAACCTCGTCGGCGGTCGGAGCGGTGCCGAGGCCAAAGTGGGCTCGGGCGGGATCGGCGGACTCGAAGTTGTTCCCGATGCGGATCTCCCGCATCTGGCTCACGCCGCCGACCGTCACGGTGACTCGTGCCCCGATGGCTTCCGTGTTGGGCGCGCGTCCGCTCAGCGCCACCGTCAAGTAGTCTGCGGTGCTGCCGCCCTGGTTTTCGAAGAGCAGCGTTCCTTCGCGGTTGTTCGTGAGGAAGAGATCGATGTCGCCGTCGCCGTCGTAGTCGAAGCAGACGACGCCGCGTCCCTGTCCGGTGAACGACGGACCGAGGGCTCCCGACTGCTCGTCGAATGTGGCGTCGGCCTTCCCCATGAAGAGGCGCGCGGGGTCGGCGTGGAACTCGACGGCGGCTTCACTCGGCCACCCGTTGACGTGAAACAAGTCGACGTGGCCATCGTTGTCGAAGTCGGCGAAGCAACTGCCCCAGCCCCAGTAGCCCTCGCGGACGCCGGTGGTGGTCGTCACGTCGGCGAACACACCACCCCCGGTGTTTCGGTACAGTCGATTCCCAGTGACTCCCCAGTTGCCCTCGGCGACCTGATTGGGGTCCCAGATGCTCGAGACGAACCAGTCGAGCCGCCCGTCGCCGTCGTAATCGACGACGCTCGCGCCCATGCCGTTCTCGTCGGTGATCGCAGGATCGCTACGGAGAGTGAAGGTTCCGTCCCCGTCGTTGATCAGGACACGGCTCGAGGAGAAATCTCCCGCCACGAGCAGGTCTGGCCACCCGTCGTCGGTGATGTCGGCGAAGATCGGCGTGAAGCCCATGGTCTGTACACCGCCGAGCCCCGCCGCAAGGCTCACGTCGGTGAAATGGCCCTGGCCGTCGTTCTTCCACATCGTGATTCGTTGGTCGTAGGCCCAGTGCACCGCAGCGAGATCGAGATCGCCGTCGCCGTCGATGTCGGCGAGCGCCATCGAGTACTGGGGCTGGCCGTGGTTGAGTCCGGCGGCCGCGCTGCTATTGGTGAAGGTGCCGTCCTGGTCGTTGTGATAGACGGCGGGGGCGGAGCCCTCGATGCCGCCGACGAGGAGGTCGAGCCAACCGTCGCCGTCGATGTCGGCGAAGACGGGGCCGGCGCCGAGCGCCGGGTCTCCTGCGACGCCAGCGGCTGCACCGACTTCTGCGAACGAGCCGTTGCCCTCGTTGCGCAGTAGAAGGTTCGGGCCGGCGTCGCCGCGAACGACGTAGAGGTCGAGGTCGCCGTCCTGGTCGTAGTCGCCCGCCGCCGCGCCGGCCGCGATCTGTCGGGACATCGACGCGAGATCGTTGATTCCGTCCCCCACGATGTCGTGGTCGTAGGCGACGGCCGCGGCTACGGTGACGTCTACGAAAGACAGCGCGCGGGCCCGCCCTGGCGAGAATATCGCAAAGGCCATGGCCAACGCGAGCGGGGCAAAGGCGAGGTAAGGCTTCGAGGGGGCGCGTTGGGTCATGTCGGCGCTCCACTCTAGCCGGGATTCGAAGTCCGGCGCACCAACTTTATCGTGGTGACCTGCGTCGTCTTGTTAGGAGGTCGTTGACGGGCCGGAGGCGCTCTCCATACTCTCGACGGGTGCTTGCCCGTGTATTGTGCATTTTTCTCACGCTGACTCCGATCTCGGTGTTCGCCGAGGGCCGGGGGACCGAGCCGTGGAACGTGGTCGTCGTCCTATCCGATGCGCTGCGGGCGTCCAACGTTGGTCTCTATGGGTACCCGCGCGACACGACACCCTTTGTGGACTCGCTGGTCGGTGAGTCCCTCGTGTTCGACCACGCCTTCGCGCACTACCCGGGTACTCCGGTTTCGGTGAGCCAGCTCCACACGGGGCGGTACGCGCCGCCGCTTCTGATGGGCGCGCGGGTGTTCGCGGTCCCGGTGCGGCAGATCCCCGCGGAGTACCCGCTGCTCCCGCGTGCTCTGAGTAAGGCCGGACACCACACGGGACTCGTCAGTAGTCACTACTGGTGGAAAGACAGCAGCCGGTTGCTGGGGTTCTTCGACGAGGTCACCGTCGTTCCGTCGTCAGAGTCGTATGCTCCGTTTGAGGAGCTGTTGCCGGCCGTCGAGTCGTTTCTCGATGACGCCGGTGATCGTCCGTTCTTTCTCTACCTCCACAGTATGGACACGCACGGTCCGTGGTCTGACTCCGACGAGGACTTGAGGCAGGAGGGCTGGCCCGACGCGTACGCCCGTTACGACACCGACATTCGTCGGACGGATCGGGGAGTACGCGCGGTCGTCGATTCGCTGAAGCGACGGGGGCTGTGGAGCAAGACGGTCTTCGTTTTCACGTCCGACCACGGGGAGGAGTTCGGGGAGGTGGGCCCCGAGCGCTGGAACCGGAATCACGGATTGCAGATCCGCCGTCCGCTCGTCGAGATCCCGCTGATCGTACACTTGCCCGACGGCCGGGGCGCGGGGCGGTTTCAAGCGCCGGTCGGATTGGTCGATCTGGCCCCGACGCTCGTGAGCCTCGCGCGTCCGGGGCTTGCCGTCGCGGATACCGACGGCCGGGATCTTTCCGACTCGTGGCTTGCCGGGACGGAGGGCGAGATCGAGCACACCCTGTTCGCGTACAGCGGACGGTGGCGGGGCGCGTATCGGGGCGACGTCGAACTCATCCATGACACGTGGCGCGGAACGACGGAGCTCTTTCGAGTAGAGCGAGACGAGCGCAACTACCCTCGCCTCGAACCCCTCGACGATCCGACCCAGCACGAGGAACTGAACGAGGCGCTCGAGAAGGCGTATGATGCTTGGACTCGCGACTACGCGACCCTGCCCTCACGCCGTCGCATCGGCGACCCCGCGACGATCCACGTTCCGCTCGCGATCGCGGGGGGTTCGGTGACGACGCCGGTGTTCGAAGCGGCGATCGACGACGGCAGATGGGAGCACTCGGGACCCGCGTTGGTCGCGGGGGCCGGTGAAAAGGTGCCGCCGATCACCCTCGAGCAGCCGTGGGCTCCGGGGCGCTACGGCGTTCGGTTGCGGCTTGGCGGCGAGGGGGAGGGTTGGAACGAAGGTCTCGAGGTGTCGTTCGATGGAGGACCTCCCCTCGAGCTCACGTTCACCGAGGAGCGGCGGATCGCGGACCTCGGTGATGTCGTGTTCACCAAGCCAACCTGGACGATGAAGGTTGCCGCCCCGAACGGCTCCGTCTCCATTCGCTCGTTGGAGTTCTCCTCTGCTTCGGGCGCTCCGGGGGCGGACCCCGCCGTTGCCGAGAAGCTGAAGGCTCTCGGATACGGCGACTGAGTCTGCTAGCAGCGTCCACTCATGCGCTCGGGTCGAGGCTTCAGATGGATCCTGTTCGCGGGTGTCGTGCTCGCGGTTTTGGGTGTGGGCGGATGGCTGGTCGCGACTCGGGGCGTGCGTTCCCTCGCGCAACGAGCTCTGTCTGAAGCTCTCGGATCACCGGTGCGCGTCGAGAGCGCCCGCCTTGGGTGGCCACCGTCGCGCGTGTCTCTGCTGGGCGTATCCGTGGGTGAGGCCGTCGACGAAGAGCTTTTCGTCGAGCGACTGGTGGTGCAGGCCGAGGCGACGGCGTTTTTGCGGGGCGAGTTGCGCAACCTTCACGTCGAGGTGTGGGGGCCGCGGTCCGGAACGACGGGCGCGGGCTTGCAGGGCAGCCTGTTGCGGCGCGCGGCACGGACGTCGATCGAGAGTCTTCAGATCTCGTCCGTGAAGGTCGATGCGTGGCACCTTGGTTCCGTCGATGGGGTCACCCTGGCGCCGTTCGAGTTGCGCGATGTGAAGGTCTCCCGTGCTCCGGAACAGCCCCTGAAGATCACGGGCGAGTTCGAGATTGGCGGTGGTTCGGGCGACATTGTCTTTGACGTCGTGAGCGCCGATGGAGAGCCTCTTGTCTCTGTCGAGGCGAGCGTGTCCGGCGTGTCGATTGGCAAGATGCTTCACGGAGGCCCTTGGGAGTTCGCGGGCGATGCGAACGGCCAGGTCTTCTATCGAGGCTTTTGGGCCAAGAACGCCCCCGAGCACGTTCTGGGGATCGACGGTTCGGTCGAAGCTTTCGCGATGGACGATGGGAGCGGCCGGCGGCTCTCTTTCAAGCGGGTTGCTGCGTCGGAGTTCGTCGTAGATTTTGTCCGCGAAGAGATTCTGCTGTCGGGTGTTCAAGCGGCGGATGGTGTTCTTTCTCCGAAGTTCTTCGAGTCGCGCGACGAAGGCGGGGCAGAAGGAGAATCGTGGGTCGTTCGTATCCCGAGCGCGGACGTCGCCAACCTCCAGGTCGGTTTGGCGGAAGGTCTCACGGTCGACAGGCTTCTTCTGCGCAACGCGAGCACGCCGTGGGAGACGGGTTCGCTCGAGATCGAGGCGCGCACGGGCGGAAGCGTCGTGCGCCTGGTTGCGCAGCGCGACGATCCCGAGATGCCCGGTAGCGCGACACTGTCCGTGGACGACTTCCCGCTGGCGAGCCTGACCGTGGGGCTGGAGTCCGAGATCGCGATCGATGGTGGGTTGCTCGACCTGCGCTTGACGCTCACGGGCCCTCCGGGGCTCCAGGGTGAGGGGGAGGCCCGCCTGCGCGAGTTCGCGGCGTCCATCCCTGGCGCGGGAGGCGCCACCGGCGAAGGGAAGCTGCTCGAGGTCGCCGACCTGTACCTCGCTGCGGAGTACTTATCGGTCGTTCCGCCGCGTCTTCGCGTGCGTTCGGCCCAGATCGTGGAGCCGCGTGCGTGGGTGCGATGGGACCAGGCGGGCTTCGAGGTCGAGCGCCTTCTGAGAGGTGAGGTATCGTACGAGCCGCCGTCGTGGTTGCAGAGTGGGCTCGCGGGGATCGGGGAGTGGGCCGGCGAGGCGCCTCGTCCCGAGACTCGACCGTCGGCGGTGGGGGCGCGTCTGAGTGGCGGCGCCGTCGTCCTTGCCGACGATTCGGTCGTGCCGCCGGTCGTGGTTCGGCTCGACGACGTGAATGCAGTCGTTCAGGGACCCGCCGGCCCGGCTGGGCCGGTCGATCTGGAAGTTGCCTCGCAGTCGTCGAGTCTCGGCGGCCTGAGCTTTCGCGCAACGACTGGACCGGGCGCCACTAACGCCGCCGGCGAGGTCGGCCCGATCTCGCTTCAGGAATTCAATCCGTATCTCGAGAAGCTCATCGGCTTCTCGGTCGAGCGCGGAACTCTGGGCCTCAGTCTGAACGCCCGTCTCGAGCCCGAGCCCGCGATGAACGTCCGCCTCCTCCTCCACGATATCGCGTTGCAGGGCGATGGCGAGCGCGATCCGATGGCTCACGTTCTCGAAGCCCCGCTGCCGGAGGTCGTCGCTCGGATCCAGGGCAGCACGGGCAGCGGACAGATCGAGCTGTCTCTTCAGGGGAGTGCGGCGGCGGAGAACTACGGGCTCCTGCAAGCGCTGCCGGAAGCCCTTCGCCGTGCCGTGGCTGACCTCAGTCCGAAAAGTCCCTGAAGCCGGCCCCGTCATTCTGAAACGCGGGCGTGGTGAACAGGGCGGACCAGCACTCGTCTTCGCTGTTCACGACTTGCACGGTCACTTGCGTGTCTTGCGACAGCGGAAGTGAGGGCAGGGTGATGTTGTCGCCCTTCGCTTTCACGAGGAGCTTCGCCTTGCCGTCCTCTCCCGTCTTGAGGAGCATTTTCAAGATGCCGTCGGGAGTCAGGTCTGGGTCCTTGTAGACGAAGCCCCTGCTCTTGGGCAGACGCTTCCAGCACGCCTTTCCTTTGCAGAAGTCGCCGGCGGGAATCTCGGCCTCGCTCACCAGGCTCGCAGTGCTCGCGACCTCATCGTAGAAGCACACCCGATACGCGGTCAGTCCGAGGAAGGGGTCCCCGAGCGCGGCGATCGATGTCTCCTCGACGCTCGTCATTCGTAGGATGACGACGTCTTTGTCGTCGTTGGTGGAGTTCTTCCAGATGAGTCGCGATCCGCGGGCTTTCGTCGAGACGCGGCAATCGTTGCGAGGCAGCGCCCGGCACACGGCCGAGGGGGGAGGTGTGTCGGTTGGTTCCGGCGTCGGAGTCGGCTCGGGGGTCGGTGTGGGTTCCGGCGTGGGGGTGGGTGTCACCGACGGCGTTGGGGTTCCGCTCGGTGCTGGCGTCGGCGTGGCGCCGACGGCTGCTTCCGCGAAGACCTGCAGCAGGCCCGCTCCGTACGCGATGGCCTCGGGGTAGAGCAGGCGGCCATAGAGCTCCAGCATGGTTTCGTTGGCCGTGTTTGGCGCGCCGTTGAACACGAGCGGAACGGGTTCGCCGCCGTCGCCGCCGGTGTTCTCCACGTAGGCGCCGCCGAGGACTCGGCTCGTGCCGTTGCGCCCGCTGGAGTCCTCGATCTTGTTCTCGTCGACGATCCACCAGCCGTCGGCCAGGCCGCCCAGCGTGTCGGTTGGTCCGATGAGATCGATGACCCAGGTGTCGCCGTCGAAGAAACCGCCGTCTTCGTAGTGAAGCGACGGGAACATGGTACGCAGAAGACTCGCCGGTTGGCATTGCGAGGGGCAGCCATCGTACGCGTCGAGCTCGGCTTCGTAGATCGTCATGTCATAGACGAGGCGCGCGATCTCTTTGACGAAGCCGGTCGCGGTGCGGTCCGTCGCGAACTTTGGGATCACGCTCGAATAGTCGAAGCCGTTGAAGTTGCTCGGGCCCCAGTTCTCGAAGTCCTCGGGGTCGGTCGCGTGCTGATCGTCGTGTACGTGCGCGACCGATGTCATGTCTTGAATGAAGTGCAAGGCCCGGCCGACGCGATGGTACGCCGCGTCGGTGCCCGAGTAGTTGCCGCCTCCGTACTCGGAGAGCCCGGCGTCGTACTGGGTCTGGGCGTTCTCCCACGCGGGCCCGGAGCCGAGCGCGAACCAGGGTTCGGTATTGGTCTCGGGGTTGTAGAAGTGACCGAGCGACCGCGTCGCGGGTACGTCCTCTCCGTAGGACCCCTCGGTGACGTCGAAGCTGAAACCGTCGTAGAACGGATTGTCGACAGACAAGACGGCCTCCTCGGCCATCCGGCGGTGAACCAGTGTGTTGTCGTGGGCGGCGGCCGAATCCGCGAAGCAGATGGCCCCGAGTGTGGCGAGTGCGACGGCGATCGAGAGGCGGCGCATCTCAACGCACCCCCAGAAGCGCTCGGCGGCGGAGCGCCTGGCGGCCGATTCGGCCCCCCTGTGCTTCGATCGCGGCGAGCTCGCGTGCGGCCTCGGGTGCATCCGTCGCGGCGAGACGAGCGAGTGCCCAGCTCGACACTTGCTTGTCCGAACCGCGGACCAACTCGCCGAGCCGGCGCGCGCGGGTCGCGTCGTCGGCGCCCGTGAGGCTCCGCTGCGTGAGTGCCATCGCCGCCTGACTTCGCCACGAAGCCGCGGGGTCGCCCAGGATTGCTTCGATGCGATCGCGTGCTTGCGTCGATCTCGAGTAGCCGAGGGCGAAGGTCGCGTTCTTCTGCACGACGGGGTCGTCGCTCTGGGTGGCGGCCAAGAGCAGCGACAGGCCCTCTTCGTTCCCGAGCATGGCGAGGACGCCGGCCGCGGTGACCCGTACGCTCCCTTCGGGGTGCGACAGGAAGGGGCGAACCCGCGGGATGTCTTCGCGGCCCCCCAACTCACCGAGTCCGACCAGCGCTACTTTCAGTAGGCCACGCTCTTGGGTTGCGACGACCAGTTCGCGAAGTCGCGGGACGGCGGATGCGTCGCCGAGTCGCCGGAGTGCCGCAGCGGCATGCTTGCGGGTCTTCGCGCTCGGGTCGGCGGTGGCCGCGAGCAGCGCGCCGAGCGACCCGGGGTCGCGCATCTCACCCAGTGTGCGGACCGCGAAGACTCGCTCGTCGACGTCGCCGTGTGCTGCGGCGCTTCGGAGCGCGCCGAGGGATCGTGCACGATCACGGCCCAGCTGATCGAGCAGCTGTTCCCGCTCGCCGCGCGACGCCTCGCCGTACGCTCGAATCGTCGCGCCTGGGTCAGCCTGCGCGGTCTCTGCGAGACCGCCGAAGAGGAGGAGTCCGAGCCCTGCCGCAAGGAGAAAAGTCGGCGTCGGGCGCAGGAGGAAGGGCCGCATGAGAGTAAGCATTCGAAGCCGCCTCTACCATGTTCTCCCCCTCCGGCGCAGCCCGGGATTCGTCTCGGGATTCGGCCAGGCCCGGGGATGCTGCTTGCAACGCCTGGCTCGTTGCTGCTGTGGGGGCTCGTCGGCGGGGGCGGCCGACCTCCGGCGGGTGTTGGCGCGTCTAGAGGCGGGTCGCGAAGAGCTCGATCACGTGCCGCAGCGCCGTCGAGCCCGGCTCGACCTCGACCGCAGAGAAGCCGGTCTTGGTTCATCCGTGTCCCGCACCAGCGATGGCGTAGATCCTCGACCGATCGCCCGAGGCCCGGTTGCGGGCCGACGGAAATCGGGGCGGCCGGTCGTCCCCACCTCGCGTCGATCATCTCGTCGGAGATTCGTCTCCCGCAACCTCGATGAAGATCGGATTGGCGAACGCAAAGGGAACGAAGCCTGGCGCTACCGTCTCATACTCTGCCGAGACGGAGCCCTGTGCTTCGACGAACACGAAGCTGTCTTCCTCGGCCGTGACGTCGATACGCCGCGTCTGGCCGGAGCGGATGGGCAGTGTCTTCCACAGCTCGGCGTTGATCCAGATCCGAATCTCATCGACGTCGACCCAGGGGGCGCTGTCGACGCGCACGTGCAGTACGGCCGCTTGCCCCGTGAACACGCCACCGGGTGGGACATCGTCGAGCCGCACTCGAAGAATCGGGCCCGTCGTGCCGTACGCGTGGCCTCGTCCCAGGGCCGCAACGACATCGTCTGCTGTGACGAGGGCCGGATCATCGTGGGGCACGCCGAGGTAGGTGCGCGGCAGCGCCACGAGCTGATCGCTGGAGTGGGAATCACTGTTGGCGGTCGCGACCTTGTAGACACCCTGGCGGAGCAGAGCGAACCAATCCGTGCGAACCGATTCGTAGGCTTCCATCGCCTCGCCACTCAGTAGCTCGATCGCGTCGAAGTCGATGTCTCGGTAGCGAGTCCCGGCGTGGTGCTCCACGAGTGATCTGTTGGGCGGCGCATCGAGTGGTTGGAGGGGGTCGAACTCCTGCCCAACCGAGAGATGATTGAGGAAGGCGACGTCGGTGTCGTCCGTGCCGGTTCGCGGATGGTTCAGTTGGAAGACGCTCGAGGGAAACTGCTCCTTGTACGCACCGATCACTTCTCCGAGGCGCCGGCCCTCGAACCGCAGTGTGCCGCCCATGAAGGCCGTCTCGTCGACCGCTACGGGAAACACATTGCTGTGGCCGATCGAGGTTGGGGCTTGGGGCGTGCGGATCATCCCCGTGATCTCGACCCCCGGGAAGCTCACCACGCGATCGGAAAGCCCCATGGATTCGATCGCTGGCTGCAAGTCGTAGGTGATGTTGTGTTCGGTCGGTACGAGGATTTCGCATCCCTGTGCCACGAAATCCGTGATGCGCTGTTCGGGCCGTAGGCTGGAATCGAAACTCACGCCGCTATGTACGTGGAGATCGGCGCTGATCAGCCCGCCTGTCTCGACGACTCGGACGGGGGCGTCGATCTGTAGGTCGAGAGAGTCGCCCGCCGCGAGGTCGATCGTCGTCTCGCCGATCGAGTACTCGGGCCCGCGGCTGGCGACGACCCGATATCGTCCGGGGGCGAGCTGCACGGCGCGCCGGTCACGCGGACTGCCCGCGAGACTGAGACGGCGGCTCTCCGGGCCGACCAACGTGCGCACGCCTCCCACCCGACTGGGCGTGAGCTCATTCCAGAAGATCGGGTCCTCATCTGCCGCATCGAAGAGGAGATTCATGGTCGCGTCGCGCGGGAGATTCACCGTCGCCACCGCGCCCGTCGATAACGCGCCGAGATCCACGGGTTGACGCGCCACCTCGATGCGTCGGGTGGAGTCACTCCAGGGAGTCGCGATGTCGATGGTGGCCGCTGTCGTGCGGCGAGGGAGACGGAACTGGAAGTGGCCGCCCGGGTTGGGGCGAACGAACGTCAGGCTCCTGCCCTGCTCATCGCGCACGGTGATGCCTGCCTGCTCGGTGTCGAGCTGGCCGGACACCGTGATGCCGTCGTAGATTCGGTCGGTGATCGCCGCCGCGTCGGATCGATCTGCAAGGTGGATGGCTTGTCTCACGGTGAGTTTCTCACCCTCCTCGAGATCGAAGAGCCGGCTGCGCAGGAAGCTGAGCAACCCGGGTGCGCGAGTCCAGGTGTAAAAGGGTTCCGAGAAGATGCTGACGAGGGTGAAGTATTGTCCGCCCATCAAGAACGGCATCACGGCTTCACGGTTCCCGTCTCGGTCTGTGTGCGTGGCGTCCAACATTTGGACGCCGTAGCTGATCGAGGGTTCGATGTGACGGCTGCCTAACAAGATCTGCAAATCGGCGGCACTTGCGCTCGACACGATGGAGGTGGGATCGGTCGTGTCGATCTCGGGTTGGTCGAAGCCTCGGGAGAACTCGCCATCGAGCGTGTCGATGGTGAACGGAGTGAGTGAACCCCGCGGGTGTAGGATCAACCCGCCGTAGAGCTGTAGGGGTGGACCCTCTTTGGTTCGCGTGATCGTGCTCGTCACGGTGAGTGCGCCCGGGTTCGCAGCGCCGAAGGCGTAGCGCGTGACGACGCGCCGAGCTCCGTCGGAGGCCGTGGTCTCCACCCATGCTTCGTCGTCGCTGGTGCCGGCATTGATCTGCAGTGTGGGTGGGATTTCCTCCTTCCGAAGATTGAATGTGAAGTGGGTCGTGCTCCACTGATCGTTCGCTTTCTCGCAGTGCCACAAGTCGACGAGGACTCCGCCGTGCAGGGAGAGGTAGGTCGGGTGCTCGCGCGACGAGATCACGGCGCAGAGCGTGCCGTCGGTCAGCAACCAGTCGCCCGCGCCGCCGATGGCGTCCATGCCGCCGGCCGGGAGCCGGGCCGCGTTCTCGGCGGTGATCCGTGCTGCGAAGAAGGGCTCGGCGTGCGCGGCCGCCGGGGTGATCAGTGCTACGATGAGTAGGCCGATGAGGTGCCGGGATGATCGCGGGAGAATGTTCATCGCGGCTTTCTGGAGCAGTGTCGGCCCACGACCTCCGTGGCGAACCCGACGATCGCTTCGTCGGTTCCGGTGCGGACCACGCGTAGCCCTGCTTCGGCACATGGGCGTGGTGAAGCTAGGGAGTGCCGTCGTCACCGGGTGACCTTTTGAACATCTGGAGTGCTTCGTCTATCCCCCTCGTTTGGAGTTCGGCTCTGCATGCGTGCGACTCGTGAGAAGGCTCTGAGCTTTGGCTGGGGGCGATCCTTGGGGGGATGCGTGCTTTTGCTTGCGGCGTTGGGGGCCAGTTGCACTCGTCGTTCGGAGGTTCGCTTGGAGGTCGTCGCACGCCTTCTCGGTCATGACGGCACAGCACGGGCCGGAGAGTATCATGAGTGCGCGGTGGGCAGAGAGATCCGCCCCGCTCGCGGTTGCCTCACGCGAATTGGCCTGCGTCCTCTCGCGTCGAAGGCTCCGGGTAGGAGGCGGTTTCGTGTGAACCGGCTCGGACTGCGGCGTGACCTCTGGGTCGAGGGGCGAGCGCGGGTGGGGCTCGACGACGCGTGGAGGCCGCTGGCCTCCCGCGTGGTTCGAAACGCGAGGCCGATCGTCAGTCTGCCGGTTCCCAAGGGCGCCGACGTCGTGGAGGTGCGTGCGTTCGTGATCCCGCCGCTCGATACTCGCAACTTCGTGGCTCGCGGATCATCGCGACGAGCGCTTCTTTCTCTTCGTGCATACATACGAGGTGCACTCGCCCTACCGCCCGCCGCCGGACTTCGATCTCTTCGCCCCAGACCCCGACCAACTGCAGCCACGCGCCCGGGCCGCCTACAAAGGTGGGATTCTCTACGCCGACAACGAGCTTTCCCGATTGGTGAGCGCTTTGGAGAGGTTCGGGTTGTCGGAGCGTACGGTCTTGATCGTCACGTCGGATCACGGAGAGGCGTTCGGTGAGCACGGCGTCGTGGGGCACGGAAGGCATCTGATCGAGGAGCTGTTGCACGTTCCTCTCCTGGTGCGTGCGCCTGACCTCGCACCGAGAGGCGGTCGCGTCGGCCAGGCCGTTTCGTTGGTGGACATTGCCCCGACGATTCTGGACCTGGCGGACCTGCCGACGCCGCCGACGATGCAGGGGCGATCCCTCGTCGCGGTCTTGTCGGGAGACCAAGGTGTCGCGCCTGTCCCCGTCTACAGTGAAGGTGAGGTCGGGGTGGACGGCAAGGAGATCG
The DNA here is from genome assembly GCA_029262355.1 of Deltaproteobacteria bacterium. Taxonomy (GTDB): domain Bacteria; phylum Desulfobacterota; class Binatia; order UBA12015; family UBA12015; genus VGTG01. The sequence continues at coordinate 10,437 of JAJCZO010000136.1, read as the reverse complement.
GGCGCACGATTGCCGCGCGCGAGGGGGATCTGAAGTGGCTGTTGCCCGGAGACGGCGCGCCAGTGCGAGCGTTCGACCTCACGCGAGGCGAGGGCAGCGGAATGGAGCTGGCTTCGCCGGAAGTCCTCGCACGGGGTCGAGTGCTGCGTCGGCGATTCGACGAGAGCGTCCGGAAGAGCAAGGCGGCGATGAAGTCGTCGCCTGTTCCCGATGTCGAGATCGACGAGGAGTTGCAGGGCCAGCTCCGAGCCCTCGGGTACGTCGAGTAGAGATTCGCCCCGGCCGTCCGTTGCGACGCCATGCCGTACTCGAAGTCGTGTCGCGTTCAGGGAAGCGGCCTGACGACGTGGGGCGAGGGCCTCTGCCTCCTGCACGAGCAGGCCCTGGGCGCCGGTTTTGCGGGGCTGGTGGCGGTGGTAGCGCGGGAATGCTGGCTAAAGGGAACGGTGTCCAGTGCCCGCAAGGAACTTCCCGTCGACGCGGTGCTCTCAGCCGTGCGCTCAGGGCTCGAAGGCCACGGCGCGGTCGTCGTCACCGCCCCGCCGGGCTCCGGAAAGACGACCCGCATTGCGCCGGCGTTGATGCGCGATGGGTCGGTCCTGCTCGTGCAGCCGCGGCGCGTGGCCGCCAGGAGCGTCGCGCGTCGCATCGCTTTCGAAGAAGGTTGCCGCGTTGGCGAGGAGGTCGGTTGGCAGGTCCGTTTCGAGAAGAAGTTCTCGAACGAGACGCGGCTGCTCGTGGTGACCGAGGGCATCCTGTTGGCTCGATTGCAGGACGACCCCTTTCTCACCGACTTCCACACGCTCATTCTCGACGAAGTTCACGAGCGCAGCGCGCAAATGGACCTGGGGCTGGCGCTGGCGCGCAAGGTCCGTGAAGCACGCGACGATTTTCGTCTGGTGGTCATGTCGGCAACCCTCGATACGGCACTCTACGCCGATGCGCTCGGTGGCTGCCCGGTCGTCGAGGCGAACGCGCGTCCGTATCCCATAGAGATCGAGTATCGAGATGGTGTGGCGCCGGCGGAAGCCGTGCGTGAGGCCTTCTCGCACGGGCGCGGGCATCTGCTCTGCTTTCTGCCCGGAATGGCCGATATCGAGCGCACGGCACGTGATCTCGGCGGCCGCCTGCGCGGCGCGCGCATTCATCGTCTGCACGGGGCGCTGTCTGCCGACGAGCAGGACGCAGCGCTGGCGGACAGTCGTGAGCGAAAGATCATACTCGCAACGAACGTGGCCGAGACCAGCATCACGGTGGACGGCGTCACGACCGTCGTCGATTCCGGTCTCCAGAAGGTCATGCGTCAGGATTTTCGGATCGGCCTCGATCGCCTCACCACCGAGCGCATCGCCGAGGATTCGGCGGCACAGCGGGCCGGTCGCGCCGGGCGAACCGGGCCCGGTCAGGCCATTCGACTTTGGGATTCCGCTCAGCAGCTCCGCGCGGCCCGCGAGCCAGAAATCCATCGCGTCGATCTCGCCCCGATTTTGCTCGAGCTTCTCGCGTGGTCAGAAGACCCGCGGTCCTTCGCCTGGTTGGAGCGCCCGCGCCTCGAGGCCCTCGAAGCCGGGCTGGCTCTTCTCGAAGGCTTGGGCGCCACGAAGGACGGACGACTTACCGACATCGGACGGACGATGCGTCGCCTGCCGCTCCCGCCGCGTCTCTCCCGGGTGCTCCTCGAGACGGGCGGTGGACGCCGAGCCGCGGAGCTCTGTGCGACCCTCTCGGAGCCCGCACCCGTGAAGCGCGGTATCGCCGCGACGACGGAAAGCGACGTGCTCTCTCGCCTCGCAGACTTTCGTCGTGCTCCGGTGTCGCTTCGTCGCGCCGCGGACCAGATCGAGCGGATCGCCGCCGCGCTCTTGCCGCCGCGCCCGGGCGGGGATGCGGTGGAGGCGACGGATGAGGAGCTGCGCCGCGCGCTTCTCGCTGGGTTCGCCGATCGACTGGCTCGTCGACGAGAGCCCGGTTCGAACCGCCTTCTTCTTGCAAATGGTCACGGTGGTCGTCTTGCTGACGAGAGCGGCGTGCGTGAGGGCGAGTGGCTGGTCGCGGTGGCCCTGCGGGCGGCCCCGAGAGGAAAGGGGGCCGAAGCCCTGGTCGAGGTCGCGAGCCGTGTCGAAAAGAAGTGGCTTCCTGTGGCCGAAGAGAGGGTCGAGCACGAGTTCGACGAACGCAGTGCGCGCGTGCGGGCGTTTCGCCGTCGCAGGATCGGGATGTTGCTGGTGCACGAGCGGCTGGCTGAGGTCGACCCCGACGCGGCTCTGCCACTGCTGCGTGAGGCGTTTTCAGCGCGGACTCCAGGAAGGGTCGAGCGAGGGTTCCGCGCCCGCGCAGCGGTGGCCGGCCTCGATCTCGATCTGAACGCTCTTGGGCAAGGGCTTCTCGTCGGCGCGGTGTCGTTGCCGACGATCGACTTCCTTTCGATGCTCCCGCACGCGGATCGCAAAGCGCTGGACCGGTACGCGCCGGACGCCTTGGAGGTTCCAAGCGGACGACGCCACCGCCTCGACTATCGCGATGACGGCGAGATTCTCCTCGCAGTGAAGCTCCAGGAGCTCTTCGGGCTCGCGGAGAGCCCGAAAGTTGGCCGCCCGCCGCGGGCCATCACTCTCTCACTCCTGGCGCCCAATGGTCGTCCCGTACAGACGACTCGCGATCTGCAGAGCTTTTGGGCCCAGACCTATCCCGAGGTTCGCAAGGAAATGCGCGGTCGGTACGCAAAGCACCCCTGGCCAGAAGATCCGTGGTCGGCACCGCCCACCGCGCGAACGAAGAAGCGCGCCGGGCGGGAGTAGCGCCACTTTTGGAGGCCGGGCTTTGGGCGGGCGCCAAAGGCTTCTGCGCGTTTCGGATCTCGAAGCTCGAGGATGGACGGGCGATCAGGGGAAGTCGACGAGCGCTCTGTCGGCGGGCAGCTGATTCGTGCGATGGGTCGGGCCGTCGGTGGGGACGACCGAGACCGGCTCGTTGGCAGCCTCCAGCTCATCGTTCAGGTCACTGGACGAGGCGACGTTCCCACGTAGCTCGAAGCTGTCGATCACGTAGGGCAGTCCATTGGAAGCGAGCGGGGAGGGCGAGTCCATCACCTGGAAGTGGAGATGCGGCGCATCGCTGTTTCCGGAGCTTCCGACCAGGCCGAGCACGTGGCCGCGCTCTACGCGGTCGCCGCGCTTTACGCGAAGGCTTCCGGGCTGAAGATGCGCATAGAGCGCCCAGCGGCCCGCACCGAGATCCAGGACCACATGGTTTCCGTTGGCCGTCGCGGCCGTGACCGCCGGGGGAAAGGAGCCCGGCTGTCCGTCCGGCAGGCCGTCGTGCACGTGCGCGACCTTCGCGTCGGCGACGGCGACCGCTTCGGCGCCGAACTGCGGGAAGCTCTCGTTGCGCGTCGGGTCGCCGGTCGCAAGTCGGGCCTCGGCGTCGAGCTGCAGCCAATCGATGGCGAACCGTTGTGCGACGTGCCGTGCACCGTTCACGGCCAGTACGGCTCGGCGGTGATAAGCCTCGCAGCAGCTCGCCGCGGCAACCCAGCCATGGCCGCGCAGCGGTGGGCCGAGAACCGCGGGGGCCACCGGTTCGACGTGGCTCGGGGCGACGTCCTGGACGGTTCGCTTCGGGAGCGGCGGCTTTGGGTCGGGGCTCGTGATGACGAGTCGATGCGCGAGTCTCTTGGGCACGTCCTCGCGTCGCTCGAACGACGCGTTCACGAAGAGGACCCCGCTTTGGCCAGGACCGAGCGTCGACGAGGACACGCCACCGAGGAGTGCCAGGCTCGGAGCGATCATTTCGTCAGTGAGAGAATGGACGACGAGGCCCTCTCGGTCCGGGTCGCGGGCTTCAAGCGCCTCGATCGTCATTGGCGCGGACGTGATGTTCGTCAGCACGAGTTCGTAGGGGAGCTGCCACCTGCCGTCGGTCTGTACGGTCGCCGCCGGCGGTGTGAGTACGCGCGCGAGTACGGGGGTGAGCTGGTCTTCGGTCGCGTGAGACCCCGCCGCTAGAGAGAAGAGGAGCGCGATGGGAGCTGCCGCCCGGGCCTGGATTTTTATCGTCATCTTGACCGTCCATCGTATCACCTCGGTGGGGGTCGGACGATTCGACTGCCCGCGGCGGGAGGAGGCGTCGGGTGTGCATGGCGCGAGCCGGATATTTCGTGAGCGTCCCCAGCGGAGTGTCCGCGCAGACGCCGCCGCGGCGTCGCTATCTCGGCGAGGCAAAACCCAACGCTCTTGACTTGATGCGGGGGCTTTGGGTTCATCCCCGGTGTGACGCATTCACGAACTGTTTGGTGCTCGTTCGGCGCTCTCGCGTTGGTGTTCGCCCAGGGATGTTCCAACTCGCAGGACGAATCAGCGACGTCGGGAGCGGCGCAACAGTCGGCCCCAACGCCACTCGCCTACGCGGAGCCGGCCCCCGAACTGTTCGTCGACCCGGAGGCGGAACCTGATGAAGGCCTCCCCCCGCTGTCGGTCGAGTTCTCGGCGAACGTCGAGGACAACCAAGGCGATGTCGAGTGCGAATGGGACTTCGGCGACGGCTCGGCGCGCGTGGCGGGATTACGACCGTCACACGTATTCGAGAAGGTCGCGGACTACGAAGTCGTTGCCCGCTGCAAGGACTCGACCGGACTCGAGGGAGACGGTGAAGTAGACGTATTCGTCGAAGCCGACGAGAACCCGCCCCCGAGACCTACTCGGGTTTGGGCTCCGCGAATCCCTCGGCCGTAAGCTCACCGAAGCAGGCCGAAGGGCTGCGTGACGAAGGCCCTGCTGGTCGACCCGTACGGCGTGCCGCATTCGCCGCAGAGGTCCACCGCTTCATCGATGCAGAGCGCGTCCCAGGCGACGTTACAACAGAAGGGATCGGCCGCACACACGGTCGCGGCGCAGCTCGAGCACGCCGTGAGGAGCGGCGTACCCTCGGTGCAGACGTCATGACCGCAGGACGGGCACGCGGCCGGCGCAGACGCCTTTACCGCCTTGAACAGACCCTTTGCGCCGTCGTCTTTCTTGATGTCCGCGCTGGAACTATTGGAGGCTGCACAATAGCGATCGCTTCCCAACACCAGGTCCCAGTTCGCCGAGCTGGGCAAGAGGCCGATCGGTACGCTGTACGGCGACGGAGACTCGAAGGCGCCAGGACCCTTGCAGACGGCTTTGATCACCTTCTCTTTGATGATCACGACCTTACAGGGGTCCGCGCCCGAGCCGGCGCCCTTGTACTTCCAGCCCTTGCTGCCCGCGGGATTGCCCAGCCCGCTCCAGCCGGCTGCGGGAAGTGCGATGTCCGGGCTCGCCGTGGCGGCGTCGGTTCGGAAGAAGCGCAGGGTTGCGCCAACCACCGTAGGGTCATCGCTCGGAAGGGTGAAGGTGGTTCCCTTCACGAACGGCTTGTTCACGATCTTGGCCAGCTTGGCGACGAACCCGGCCTTCGAGTCCTGCTTGATGACTTGCGCCTTTGCCGCGATGGGGTAGTCGACCCCGAAAGCTGTCGACGCCAACCCGAGCGAGACGGCGATGGCGATGGCATGGCTAAAGATCGTTCTTTTCATGACGAATCTCCGATTCCGTGGACGGTTGTCAGGGCGGACGAAACTATGCAGTTCGACACGGAGTGTCAACGATTTTTCAAGGGCGGCCGCCGGCCTCGAGGCCTCATTTCGGCGGGCAATGTAGCTGCTGCGGCTGACGGGAACCGGGAGCCTCCCGTGGCGCTGCGCGGTCACCCGCAGATCTGGCGGAACAAGCGCAGAAAGTTCGCGCCCATGACCTTGCCGACGTCTTCCGGCGCGAGGCCCCGCTGCTCGAGTGAGTCCGCGATGTCGGGAAACTGAGCGTACCGCTCGACCACCGGCTGGTAATTCGCGTCCATGTCCGTCCCGATCGCGACATGATCGATTCCCACGACGTCGATGAGGCGTTCGATCTCGTCGATGTATTCGTCGAACGTCGAGGCGGCGACGCCCGCGGGCCACGCTCCGATCAGCCCGCCGGCGACCGCCACGGCGCGTGCGTGCTCTTGGGTCAGCAGTCGCGCATGCGCGTCGGGGCTCGATGCGAGATGGCTGTGCGAGATCATGACCGGGTGCTGGGAGGCAGCCAAGGTGTCTTTTGTGACGTCGAATGTCGCGTGCGCGAGATCGATGATCAGGCCTAGGCGGTTCATCTCTTGGACGACCTCGCGACCGAAGTCGGTGAGACCGCCATGCAGTGGCGGCTCCGTCTGGATGTCGCCGATCTCGTTCACCCGATAGTGGACGATCGTGATCGCCCGGGCTCCCCGGGCGTGCGCATCGGCCAGTCCCTCGAGCCGGCCCTCGAGGAAGTCGCCCCCCTCGCATGTGATGAGCACGCCGGTCAGGTCGCGGGCTCGTGCCCTTTCGAGGTCGGCCGAAGTGAGCACGAGCCGCATGCCCGGCTTCTGCGAGAAGGCCTGCAGTGCGTCGAGCTGACGATCGTGATCTGCGCGCGCTTCCCCGGGCGCGAAATCACGAACGCTGCAGAGGCCGCCTTCGGGGGTGGCACCGAGGACGCGAAGATCGGCGACGGTAGAGAAGGAGGCCAACGCCACGCCGCCCTCTTTCAAATCGCGGGAGGATTGGTCCATCGCGTCTCCGCCGAGAAGGGCGAAGAGTGGGTCGTCCGGCGCCATCCCCCGCAGGAAGCACCTGCCTGGGTGCGCGTGCACGTCGACCCAGTTCTGCGACGCGGCCAGGGCTCGCCCGCGTACCGACATCGGTGCCGACACCAACCTCGCGTCACCGCCGTCGGGCGGCGGACTCGCCAGGAGCATTCCACAGCTGCACGTTCCCATCTGTCCTCCTGCGGCGAGCGCCGTTCAGGCTCGCCGGATGCTAGTCTAGGGGTGGTACCGGGTGAGCCGACGAGAGTGAAGCTCCGGCGAACCGCGGTCATCGGCGCCGGCGCGGTGGGAGCCCCCCTGGCGACGCGCTGACGCGGCCGCCGACTTCGCCCCTTCTTGTCAATCTGGACAGCGGCACTGCCTTCCTCCAAGGTCTTCGATCCATGATCGTGCACCCCTTGGCGGGCGGACGACGCGATCGAACCGCGAAGAATGACGAGAAAGTAGGGCGAATCGATGAGTTGGGATTTTTCCACTGACCCCGAGTTCCAGAAGAAGCTCGACTGGGTAGAGCAGTTCTGCCGAGAGGAGGTCGAGCCACTCGACCTGATCTTCCCCTACGCCGTGCGGTCGAAGGATCCGAAGATCAAGGCGTTGGTGAAGCCCCTGCAGGACCAGGTCAAGGCGCAGGGCCTGTGGGCGCTCTTTCTCGACGAAGACCTGGGCGGCCCAGGGTACGGGCAGCTCAAGCTGGGACTGCTCAACGAGATTCTCGGCCGCTACGGCTCGGCGCCTCAGATCTTCGGCGCGGCTGCGCCCGACACCGGCAACATGGAGATGCTCGCGGCGTACGGAACGGATGCGCAGAAGGAGCGTTGGCTCGAGCCGATGCTCAACCAGGAGATCTGGTCGGCCTACTCGATGACGGAGCCGCAGGGCGGCTCTGATCCGAGGCTGTTCAAGACGTTCGCCGAGCGAGATGGCGACGAATGGATCATCAACGGCGAGAAGTGGTTTACGAGTGCCGGTCGCGTCGCGGACATCCTGTTCGTCATGTGTACGAACGGCATGTTCGTGGTGCCCCGCAACACACCTGGCGTCGAGATCATGCCAGAGCCGCGCTCGCACAATCACATCAAATACAACGATGTGCGCGTGCCCCTCGATCATCTCCTCGGCCCTGAGGACGGAGCGCGAACCCTGGCCCAACGTCGGCTCGGGGGCGGGCGGATCCACCACGCGATGCGTACGATCGCGCAGTGCAAGCTCGCCTTCGACATGATGTGTGAACGGGCTCTCAGCCGTGAGTCGCACGGCAAGACGATCGGCGAGCACCAGATGGTGCAGGAGAAGATCGCCGACTCCTACGCCTCAATTCGAATGCTCCGTCTCTTCGTTCTCGAGACGGCCTGGAAGATCGACAACACCAGTACTCAGGAGACCCGCACCGACATTGCCGCCGTGAAGTACACGATGGCGAAGGTGCTTCGAGAGGTGTCCTTCAACGCCCTGCACATTCTCGGGTCGCTCGGCACGACCAATCTCACCCCCATCCAGGCGATGTATGCTGCTGCCCCGACGATGGGGATCGCGGATGGGGTCGACGAAGTTCACAAGGCAACCGTTGCTCGGAACGTGTTGCGGTCGTACGAGCCGCACGAGGGCTTCTGGCCGACCGAGTACTACCCGGCCAAGCGAGAGAAGGCGCGCGAGAAGTTCGAGCCGCTGTTCGCGAAGGACGAGGGCCTCAGGGTGCTTGCCGACGGCTACGCGAAGTACATCGCCAGCCGGGCGTAGTCCCAGAGTTTCGCCCGGGTCTTTGGGGCGGCTTCGACGCCCTGCGCTCTCGTTGGCACCACCAACGAGAGCGCAGGCACGTCGGCGACGAGCTCGATATTGGCCGCGCGTCCCGCGGTGAGGACTGGTTAGCGCTTTCGGCCCTCGAGGCGCCTGGCGAAGTCGACCTGCCACTCCGCCATGGGGCGGAACTCGGGTTTGGACTCGATCAGCGCGCGTGTTCCTTCGAGGATCTCGTCATCGCTCTGGTCGAGGTCGAACCCACTGGCGAAGGGTTGGGCGACGTGAAACGGGGTGTCGACGTAGCACTCGAGCCCGTTGCCTTCGCAGTCGCTGAAGTACAGGGACCAGGCGTTGCCGTGACAGATCGGAAGGATGCCCTCGACGCCGGCTTCCTGGAGGCTCGCCCGCAGCGCGCGCAGGTCGTCGAGGGTGCCCGTCTTGAACGCGAAGTGATCGAGCAACACAAAGGCATGCTCTGGTACCGGGGCGCCGGTCACCATCGCGATCTGATGGTGATGCGCCGGATCCTGGGACAGGAACGCGAGCTCGCTCCCCTCGTCGCCCACCGGGCCCCGGTTCGTGACCTCGAAGCCGAGCACATCGCAGTAGAACCTGCACATCCGGTCCATGTCCTTGGCGGCCAGCGTGCAGTGGCCCAACGTCAGTCGAGGAATGGGTGTGGTGTCCGACATGTCTTCCTTCCTGCCCGGCCCGTAGCCGTTAGTTGAAGCGATGCATTCGTTGCCGTCCGATCACGGAGCTGGGGCTATGGCCCAGCGAGATCGGCTTCGCTGGGCGTGTTGACGGCCACGTCGGCCTCCGACACCTCCGACTCGACGAGTAGGGTGTTCCATGCGAGCCAACCAACCGCGAGGAGCAGGGCTACGATGACCATCGTCCGTCTGTGTCGTCTCATTGTCGTTCTCTACTCCCTCAGGTTCGCGGCCCGAACGACTCGCTGTGAACGCGAGCCGGCGCAACGCCGCGCGCTACGAAGTCTGCCCGGAGCTGCGCCATGAAGCTAGGCGGCCCACACAGATAAAAGTCCGCTTCGAGATCGGGGAGAAGCCGGGCGACGACGTCCGAGTCGAGGCGACCCTGGGCATCGAAGTCTCGCCCGAGGAGGTCCTCGGGTCGGGGGCGACTGTAGGAGACATGTACCGTGCCGCCGAGCAGGGCCGCGCTCCGCCGTACTTCGGCCGCGAACGGGTGATGTCCTCCGTCGCGCGCGACGTGAAAGAAGAGAACGCGTCGCGGGTCCTTCGATACCGCCATGGTATGGAGCATGCTCAGCATCGGTGTGATGCCTACTCCGGCGCTCACGAGCGCAACCGGGCGGATCCCGTGCTCGAGCAGAAACTGCCCCGCGGGTGCGCGCGCGCGAATCTCGTCGCCCACGTCGTGGTCGTCGTGCAGGAGCCGCGACGCGAGCCCGCGGGGCTCGCGCTTCACGGAGATGCGATAGCTCGATGCGCTCGCCGGGCCGGAGAGCGAGTAGGTGCGCCGGAGTGGAGCTCCCTGCGAGGCCGACTCGAGCTCGATCGGTAGGTGCTGCCCCGGTGTGAAACCCTCGAGCTTGCGCCCATCGGCGGGCTCGAGGATGAACGAGGTGACGTCGTCACTCTCGTGAACCTTCTGGGTCACATGCAACGTCCGCAGTGCTGTCGCATCGTCGTTCCACCGCAAGGGCAAGGCGCCTCTGTTCTCGATCGCTTCGTCGAGATCGAAGACGATCAGGCGTCGTGCGCCTGGATACGCATCGAGCGCCGGCGAATTCCAGTCGATGGTGGTTCGGCCGGTGAGCTGGAGCGTATCGCCCTGCTCGAAGTCGATGAAGAGCAGGCCGGCCCGTGGATCTACCTCGAGATTCCCGACGGTGTTGAAGTGGTTGTTCCCGGCGTAGTCGGGGATGACGATGCGTAGCTCTCCCTCGACGTGAACGAACCCGGGGTCACCGCCCCGATGCGACGCATCCATGCCGTACGTAGCGCTGTCGCCGTCTCCCCGATGTCCCGTGGCGATGAAGAACGTATCGGCGTGCTCGATCCAGCT
>JAJCZO010000135.1 GCA_029262355.1 Deltaproteobacteria bacterium | reverse complement strand
CTCGCCTTCGCTCTGGTCGTGCAGCGTCGTGGCCGTCTTGTCGACGTGGATACTGCGATCCGGCCGAACCAAGACGAGATCGGTAAACGTGCCGCCGACATCGATGCCGATTCGGTAGCCACCTTCGCGAGCGGCCTTCTTGATCGAGACTTTTCGGAGCGCCATGAGATTCAGGCGTCCCTGCGTGCGGTACGCATCTTCGTGCGCAGCCGGGTCGTTGCGCCCTTGTCGATGACGAGGGAGAAGTCCTCGAGATCCCCTTTCAGCACCACGCCGTAACGGTTGCGCGCCGCTTCGACCGAAACGTACTCGTCGAGCACATCGTCGAATACCTTTTCGGTTGGTCGATCGAGGGGATCTCCCCAACCTCCACCGCCTCCGTAGTAGTATTCGTAACACTCCCCCGATTCGTGAGGGACGCGCTCCGAGAGATCACCGACTTCGCTCGTGTGATCGCCACCCACCCGCACCATGAGCCGGTTGGACGCACCGTCGTCGCCCCCCGCGATGCCCGGCATCGGATACTTCTTGCCCACGACGTACGTGTAGACGGTCGACGGTGTGAGGACCTGTTTTCGGTAGAGGCTTCCGCAGCCGCCCCGGAACTCCCCGGCGCCGCCGCTGTCGGTCTCGTAGTCGCGCCAGAGTTGGCGGACCGGGAAGATCGATTCGTTGATCTCAGCGGTCGCGCGAATCAGATTCCCGAAACTGACGTTCATCGCGCCCCAGCCGTCCTGCCCCTGCACGGCGCCGCAGTACGCCGCAAACGTGTCGACGGAGTGATCGATGAAGGTCTTCCCGGTGCGCGGGTTGTTCCCGAAGATCACGGTCGGCATCCCCATCTTGTAGACTTGGGGGCAGCAGCGGTCGGGTACGACCTGAGCCAGGGCCTTGGCGATCGCCTCGCCGACCTCGGTGCCGGGGTGGTGCGTGCCGGCGGCGACCGAGCGTCCCTCGGGTGGGTTGAGGCAGCATCCTTCGGGTACGATCAGGTCGATCGAGTCGAAGAATCCCTCGTTCTTCGGAATGTCAGACGGCATCATCGCTGCGAGTTGCGCAACGACGTAGCCGCGGGTGTTGCCGAAGGTGGAGTATGCCTCGATCTCGGGCCGGTCGTCCGAGCCGCTGAAGTCGACGGTGATCGACGATCCCTCGATGGTGACTTTGCAGTGGACGTGGATGTCCTTGTTACCCTTCGGATCGTGGTCGACCCACGTGTCGGACTCGTAAACACCGTCGGGCCACCGAGTGACTTCCGTTTTGAAGCGACGCTTCGCGTACTCGACCATGTAGTCGACCGCGCCGCGCACGGTGTCGTTGCCGTAACGCTCACACACCTCCCGGAGTCGCCGCGCGCCGAGCTGGGCCGCGCCGACCTGGGCGCGAAGGTCGCCGATGAACGTGGGTGTGCGATTGTTCGTCTGCAGCATGTAGGTGATATCTTTGCGCTCCTGGCCGCGCTCGTAGATCTTGATCGCGGGGAAGCGCACGCCCTCCGCCCAGATATCTGGGGCGTCGACGTTGTAACCGCCCGGCGCGCCGCCGCCGGTGTCTGCGTGGTGGCACTGAATCGACGCGATGAGAATCATCTCGCCGTCGTGGAAGACCGGCGCGTAGACATTGTAGTCGGGCAGGTGCCCGCCCCCGTGGTAGGGGTCGTTACTCAGGATCACATCGCCGTCGAACAGCCCGTCGGGTCCAAAGAAGTCGAGCGCGAACTTCACTGGCAACGTGCTGGAGAGCATGAACTGCGGAATGCCCACGGAGAGCGCGGCCAGACACCCGCGTGCGTCCAGAATCGTCGCGTTTCGCTCGTTCGACTGATTGAGGATCGGGGTCGTCGCGGTGAGCGATACGTGGGTGGCCATCTCGAAGGCGACGGTTTCCATGGCGCCCCGGATGATCTCCGCGGTGACGGGATCATTCGAGGGCTTGCGGCGCCGCCCGGCGCTCGCGGGCCGGGTGATCGCACCTTCCCGGCGGGCGCGGGCCTTCTTGCGGGCCAGATTTCGACGGCTCGTGACCATGATTTCTCCTAGCGGGAGGGCCGGAACGGGGGCAAGGAGAGGCCCCTCGCCGTCGTGTGTGGCCGTGGTTCTAGATCAATCGATTGATCTAGAACTCGCCAGCTGTCAAGAACCGATGCGTCCCGTGCGCCGCGATCGGGGTCCGGCTGGCCGCGCTTGAGGCCTCTTCCCCGGGCGGGTAGACAGCGCACCATGCGCGCCCTGATGATCCTTCTCGTGCTGGGCGCGCCCTTGGTGTTCTGCGCGCCAGCGGGCGCGGGTTCCCCGTCCATCATCCTCGCCACGACCACGAGCACCGACAATAGTGGTCTCCTGGACGATCTCTTGCCGATCTTCGAGGAGCGGACGGGGATCGATGTGAAGCCGGTCGCCGTCGGGTCGGGCGCCGCTCTCCGCATGGCCACAAAAGGGCAAGCCGATGTCGTGCTCACGCACGCGCCCGCGGCCGAGCAGCCGCTCGTGGATGCGGGTGACCTCATCGAGGGGCGCCGCATCATGCACAACGACTTCGTGCTTCTTGGGCCCGCCAAGGATCCGGCCGGTGCGAGGACGGAGACTCTGGTCGCTTCGCTACGAGCCATTGCGAAGTACGGGGCCTTCGTTTCGCGGGGCGACGACTCGGGGACGCACAAGCGGGAGCTCGCTCTTTGGAAGATCGCCGGTGTCGACCCGGACAGCCTGGCGAAGCGAGAGGAGACCGGGCAGAGCATGGGCTCCACGCTCGACATCGCGAGCGAGCGGCGCTCGTACACGCTGAGCGATCGTGGCACGTACCTCGCGCTCTCGAAGCGGCTCGATCTCGACGTGATCTTCGAGGGCGATCCGCCTCTCATGAACATCTACACCGTTTACCTGGTGAATCCCGCGAAGCACGTTGGAGCCAAGGCCGATCTGGCTCGGCGGCTCGTTGCGTTCCTTGCCGAGCCGGAGATCCAGAAGCGCATCGGCGAATTTCGGCGCCAAGAGTTTGGCCGACCGCTTTTCGTGCCGGACGTCGTTCCATCCTCTAAACAGGTCGGGTGACCGATCTCCTTAGCGGGGCAGCAGAAGCGATTCAGCTGCTCCTCCAGCGTGACCCCGAGGTCGAGGGGATCGTTCTCCGCACGCTGTTCGTGTCCGGGATCGCGACCCTACTTGCGATGGCCGTCGGCGTGCCGTTGGGGTACCTGCTCGCGCGCGCACGGTTTGCGGGTCGGACCTTCGTTCTTGGCCTGGTGAACACCGGGATGGGGATGCCGCCCGTCGTGGCGGGGCTCTTCGTCTGGCTCTTGTTGGTGCGCAACGGCCCCTTGGGGTCGTTTGAGCTGATCTATACGATTCGCGCGATGGCGATCGCGCAGTTCTTCATCGCGACGCCCATGGTGATGGGGTTCACGGTTGCGTCGATCCAGGCGTTGCCGCCGCAGCTGCCGGATCTGCTCCGATCGCTCGGCGCGTCGCGCGTGCGGACGGTCTGGCTCCTGGCGCGGGAGGCGCGATTGGGTTTGCTCGCTGCCGTGATGGCGGGCTTCGGTGCCGTCATTTCTGAGGTTGGTGCGTCGATGATGGTCGGTGGGAATCTACGCGGGCAGACTCGGATCTTGACGACCGCGATCGTGACGGAGACGAGCCGGGGGCAGACCGAGCGCGCGATCGCACTTGGTCTCATTCTGCTCGTGCTCGCCTTCCTCGTGAACTTGTTTCTGACCCGCTCCCAGCAGGCGCGAGCCACCTGATGGATGTTCGCATCTGCGGCGTCGAGCTCGAGCGCGATGGACGCTTTCGCTTCGAGGCTTCCGATCTGAAGATCCAGGGCGGTGGGGCCACGGCGCTGTTCGGTCCCAACGGCGCCGGCAAGACGACGTTGCTTCGACTGATCGGCGGCCTGGAGACGCCGACATGCGGATCGGTTTCGCTAGGCGGTGAGCCGGCGGCCGTCGCCGCACCGCGAACAGTTGCCTACGCATTCCAGGAGGCCGTTTTTTTCTCGGGCACCGTCCGCCGAAACCTGACGCTTGCGCTCGAGCTTCGCGGGGTTACGGGGGATGAGGCCTCGAGACGGATCGACGAAGCGGCCGAAGCGACCGGCGCGACGCCGCTCCTCGATGCCGATGCGCGTCGCCTCTCTGGTGGCGAGGGGCAGCGGGTAAACTTGGCGCGCACCTTGTCGCTCCGGTCTCCACTCACGCTTCTCGATGAGCCGCTCGCCCAGCTCGACGGCGTGAGCCGTCTGCGCTTGCTCGACGACCTTCCCGACCTCCTTGCTCGGTTCACCGAAACGACGGTTCTCGTGACGCACGACCTGGCGGAAGCGTCCCGGCTCGCCGATCGTCTCGTGGTTCTGATCGACGGTCGCGTTCGCGCACACGCCGAAACGGCGCAGTTGCTCCGCCGTCCGCCTGACCCCGAGGTGGCAGGGCTCCTCGGCTTTCTGCTCGTGCCGACGGGCGCGGGCCTGCTGGGCATCCAGCCCAAGGGGCTTCGGGTGGGCGATGGGCCCGTGCGCGTCGAGATGATCGTCCGCCGGGTGATCGACCTTGGGCATGTCCGCGAAGTCGTCGGGGCGATCGGGGAGGCGCGCGTCGCGGTGGCGCTCCCGAGTGGCTATGCGGCGCCGGCGCCGGGAGACACCCTCGCAGTCGCTGCGGACGAAGCCGTCACGTTCTAGACCTGCGGCCACTTCTCTGTCCACGGCCGGGCCTGCTCATACGCCCAGGAAGCCTGCAGTACGAGGTCGTCCCGGTGGCGGGGCCCCACGATCTGAAGACCGACGGGCAGTCCGGCCTTCGATATCCCGGCGCGTACGGTACTGGCCGGATGCCAGGACAGATTGAATGGCATCGTGAAGCTGCCGACTGTCGCCATCGGTTGCTTGCGCCCTTCGGTTTCCTCGGGGAACGGTCCGCGCGCCGGCGGCGCATCGAAGGGGACCGTGGGGGTAAGCAGGAGGTCGTAGTCTGCGAAGACCTTCCCGCACCAGCGATTCAACTGCTCTCGGTGGTCGCGGAGCTGGCGCCACACGTCGGGGTTCATTCGATAGCCGGCCTTCACGCCTTCGATGAAGCCTCGGCCGAAGTCGGCTTCGTGGTCCGGGAGCAGTGGTGCGAGCTTTGCGAGCATCTCGAAGGCACCCGAGATGCCCCAGGCGTAGCCGGGTTCGGGCGGTCCGCCGGAAATCTCTTCCACCGAGTGTCCGAGGGACTCGAACGTCCGCGCGGCTTCGGCGACCGCCGCTGCGACGTCCGATTGGACGACCGCGTAGCCCAGGTCGGGCGAGTACGCGACGCGAAGTTTCTTGGGAAGGTCCTTCAGAATGGCGCGATACGAGAGGCCGGGGTGCGGAAGCGACTTGGGGTCGAGCGGGTGCGCACCCACGACGGCATCGAGGTGGATCGCGGCGTCCTCGACGGTGCGCGTGAGTGGGCCGTGCACGGCGGTGTCGTCCATGACCCATAGGTCATCGGGGCCGTGTGGAATGCGCCCGTAGCTCACCTTGAGTCCGAAGCATCCCGTGAACGATGCCGGGATGCGGACCGAACCGCCGCCATCACTGGCAGTCGCGAGCGGAATGATGCCACCGGCGATCGCCGCTGACGAGCCACCGCTCGAGCCGCCGGGCGTCCGGTCGGGGTTCCAGGGACTGCGGCTCACGCCGAAGATCAGATTCTTGCTGATCGCAGTGTATCCGAACTCGGGCGCGTTGGTCTTGCCCACTACGATCGCCCCGGCCCCCTTCAGGCGCTCGACCTGGGCCGAGTCCTGCGCGGGCATGTTGTCCTTGTACGGCAGCGACGCATGCGTGGATCGGAATCCGAGCGCATCCTCGAGCTCTTTTACGCCGAGCGGGATGCCCTCGAGTGCGCGCGCTTCACCGCGACCGATGCGCTCCTCCGACGCCGCGGCCTCGGCCAGGAGTGCATCATCGTCGCCGATCTGGCAGAACGAGTTCAGGATCGGCTGCGTCTCGCGGATGCGGTCGAGCGTCGTGCGCATCAACTCGACGGGGGAGATCTCCCTGGTGGCGAGTCGATCGATGATTTCGGTGAGCGGACGGTAGAGGATTTCTTTCATGGGGACACTCCTTCGGCGGGGAACCTATCACGGAGGCGTGCCGCGGGAAGGGGCTTTGCCCGCGTCTCTGTGAGGCGTATAGCCCGCAGATGTCTCGGCCCCTGCAGATTTTCGGTTTCGTCGTCTTGCTCGTGACCCTCGGGGTCGCCGTCTTGTGGGTGATGGGACGGGGGGCGTTTGGCGAGCCGGTTGGCCCCGGCGTCATCACGGGCCCGCGGATCCCCCCGGCCGATGTCGCGGGTCGGTTTGCCGACCAGCGGACGGCCGCCGAGCGGATCGGCATCGCCGCGCCGAAGCAGATCCTGTTCGGCGACCTCCACGTCCACTCGACGTACTCGCTCGACGCATTTCTCATGAGCTTGCCGATGATGGGCGGGCAGGGGGCACACCCGGTTGCCGATGCCTGCGACTTTGCGCGCTATTGCTCTGGGCTCGACTTCTGGTCGATCAACGACCACGCGATCTCGCTCACGACACCGCGTTGGCGCGGGACGGTCGATTCACTGCGTGCGTGCCAGGCGATCGCGGGCGAGGGCGATCAGCCAGACCTCGTCAGCTTCCTCGGTTGGGAGTGGACCCAGATGGGCACGAATCCGGCCAACCACTACGGCCACAAGAACGTCATCTTCCGCGACCTCGAGGACGGCGCGATTCCGACCCGCCCGATCCTCGCCACTCCGCCCCCGGAGGCGCGTGATCGCGACGTCGAGAACCAGCCCGGTCCGATCGCGATGGGGGCGCTCGCCGTCATGACGGGTGCGCAGGGGAACGACCTCGCGCGATTCTTCAGGGAGATGATCGAGGAGCCTCCGTGCGCGGATGGCGTGCCCGTCCGAGACCTCCCGGAGAACTGCCGCGAAGGTGCCTCGACACCTGCCGACCTGTTCGCGAAGCTCGACGACTGGGATCACCCCGCGCTGGTGATCCCGCACGGCACGGCGTGGGGGTTGTACACGCCGCAGGGGTCGAGTTGGGAGAAGCAGGCCACGTCCGTGCAGCACGACCCGAAGTACCAGAAGCTGGTCGAGGTTTACTCCGGGCACGGCAACTCCGAAGAGTTCCGCGACTGGAGCGCCGTCTCGATCCGTTCCGACGGTACGAAAACCTGTCCCGAGCCGAGCAAGGATCATCTCCCGTCGTGTTGGAGGGCGGGCGAGATCATTCGGCGGCGCTGCCTCGACGCGGGGGAGACCGGGCCAGAGTGCGAATCGCGCGCGGTGGTCGCGCGCCAGAACTACGTAGATGCCGACATCGCCGGTCACCTGACGGTTCCCGGGGTGCAGCTCGAAGAGTGGCTCGACTCCGGCCAATGCAAGGGTTGCTTCCAGCCCGCGTTCAACATGCGCCCCAAGAGCAGCGTCCAGTACATGACGGCGGTGGGTGGGTTCGAGGACCCGAAGGACCCGGTCCGCCTTCGGTTCGGATTTCTCGCGTCGAGCGATGTTCACTCCTCGCGGCCCGGCACTGGCTATAAGGAATACGATCGGGTGGAGATGACCGAGGCGCGCCTCGGGTCCAGCACGAACACGGCTCTCGGCGGTCACGACACGAGGTCGGCCGAGCCGCGGTCGATCGCCTTCGACGGTGCAACGAGCGACATGCCGTTCTTCGGCCGCAACGAGGTCGAGCGCGCTGCGTCGTTCTTCGTGACGGGAGGCCTCGTTGCCGTCCACTCCGCGGGGAGGGACCGCGGTGCGGTTTGGGATGCGCTCGACCGGCGCGAGGTCTACGGAACGAGTGGCCCCCGAATTCTTCTGTGGTTCGACCTGTTGAATCCACCCACCGACAAGCCCGCGCCGATGGGATCGGAAGTCGAGATGGCGAGCGCTCCGGTGTTCGAGGTCCGGGCCATCGGGTCGTTCGAGCAGAAGCCCGGCTGTTCGGCCACGACGGTCCAGGCCTTGGGCCCGCAGCGCGTCGAGTGGTTGTGCGGCGGCGAGTGCCTGCACCCGTCGGACGAGCGCCGGCAGATCTCGCGGATCGAAGTCGTGCGCATCCGGCCTCAGGTGAAGGAGGGCGAGCCGATCGCTTCGCTCATCGAGGATCCGTGGCAGGTCCATCCCTGTCGGCCCGATACCGAAGGGTGCCGCGCGGTCTTCATCGACCCGGATTTCGAGTCGAGCGCGCGCGATGCCGTCTACTACGTCCGGGCCGTCGAGGAGCCGAGCCAGGCGATCAACGCCGACAACCTCCGTTGCGATCGCGATGAGGCCGGCGCCTGTGCAGGGGTGAAGCCGTGCGGTCCGGAGCCCCGGGACGCCCAGTGCATGGCCGAGACCGAGCAGCGTGCCTGGTCGTCTCCGATCTTCGTGGACCACGGGCGCGGGATGCTATGAGGAGAGGCTATGAATCTCCGCGGTGAACCTGCGTATGTTGGCCGCTTTTGCGGCTCGAGCACCTATGAAGTCAGCCCCGAGGCGGCGGCGTTCTATGCGGATGCGCTCGACGACCCCACACTGGCTGGTTCGGACTTTGCGCCACCGCTGCTGTACCATTCCGAGTGCTACAAATTCCTCGCCGATTGGTACCTGCAGAATCTCTTCGGGAATCTGCAC
>JAJCZO010000134.1 GCA_029262355.1 Deltaproteobacteria bacterium | reverse complement strand
TCGAGCTGCCCCTCTTCGAGCAGGAACCGCGCACTGGCCGTCGTGAGTGCCTCGAAGCCTTCGGCGTAGCCAAGATTGAACTGCAGCGACTTGGCCTCGCTGAAGCGAAGGTAGTCGGCTTCCAGCTGACGCTCGAGCGGTTCGATCCCGGGGAATCCACTCATTCGCAGCGCCCCGTTGAAGCGAATGTGCTCTCGGTAATGCTGCCCCTCCTGGGCGCTGAAGTTCTGGAGATCGGCCAGAAGACCCGGATCGGTGACGTGCTGCTTCGCGGCCTTCATCGTTCGGATGAGATACGGCTCGAGGTAAGGCAACAGCAGCGACAGCCCGATCAGCGCGTACGACTCCTCGGGCTGACCCGCGATCACGACGGGGTCCATATCGTCAGGGAATTCGAAGGCCATCCGGCGCACGGTGATGTCCTGCATGGTTCAGTCATGCCAGAACGGCGGGGCTGGCTCCACCGTGGTAGGGAGGAACCATGCTCGAACTTCATCACAATTTCGCATCGACCTGCTCCCAGAAGGTTCGCCTAGTCCTCGCCGAGAAGGGCCTCGAGTACGAGTCGCACATGGTCGACCTCATCAGCGGCGGGCAACACGATCCCGAGTACGTCAAGCTCAACCCGAACCACGTCGTGCCGACCCTCGTCCACGACGGCCGCGTGATGATCGAATCCACCCTCATCAACGAGTACCTCGACGATGCGTTTCCCCAGAAGGCCATGCGACCCTCGGATCCAGTGCGCCGACATGCCATGCGCATGTGGACGAAACGGATCGACGACAGGGTCCACCCGATGGCGGGCGTGATCACCTTCGGGATCGGCACCCGCCCCTTGCTCTTACAGCGGAGCGCGGAGGAGATCGCGGCCTCGATCGCGCAGATGCCGAGCGCGGCGAAACGCGCTCAGCGAAAGAGCGTGATCGATCACGGGGTAAAGGCTCCCGAGATGGGACCGGCCGTTCGCGCCTTCGTCGCCATGCTCGACGACATGGAAGCGTCGCTCGCAGATGCTCCATGGCTGGCCGGCGATGCCCTCAGCCTCGCCGACGCGTGCGTGTTCCCGTACGTGCTGCGCCTCGACCACCTCTCGATGGCGCCGCTCTTCGGAGCGGAGGCCCGACCGCGGGTCGCCGACTGGTATGCGCGTATCCAGGCACTGCCATCGTACGAGGCGGCAGTAACCGCCTTCGTACCCGACTACATGGTCGAGATGTTCCGCAAGAACGGCGCGGAGGTCTGGGGCGATGTGAAAAAGCTCGCGACCGCCTGAGGGTCGCGAGCTCCTCCCCGTCTCGCACGAGCGACCTCTGCGCGCCGCTCGAAGCCGGCGGGTTGGTCTTCGCTGGAGTGATGGGACCGTCGAAGTGCTGGCGCAGACCCAGCCCCGCATCCGTCTCGCTTCGTGAAACACTCCTCTATGTGATTAGCTAACAAAAGTTGTTTACATAGATCTGCCGAAGCCCTAGCCTCGACTCATGGGCGGTTCCGGAGACCGGGGGCCGGCGCCCGAGAAGAAAGGGAGAGCGATGAAGAAACTGACGACGTTGATGGGAATGCTGGCCGTGTGTGGGGTGGTCCTAGGCCACGTACCGACGAGCCAGGCGCAGGTTGGTTCCTCGCGGCCAGATGGAGTGCCCGACACTCGGCCGGAGGTGCGGCCGGACGCGGCGGTGGGCAGTCCAGAGCGGATCGCCCACCGGTGCATCGCGCGAGCCGAGAGGAAGGCGCATTCCTGTGCGCGGGCGGTCGTGAAGACCACCAAGCGGTGCATCCGCACGGTGAAGCGACTGGTCGAAGCAGGCCGCCTGGAACGCGCGCAGCGTGTCGCGGCGACGTGCGAGGAGCGCATCGTGGAGAAGACGCGCCGATGCACCGAGCGGATCGAGCAGCACTGCGTGCGGTGCGTCACGTACCTCGATGAGGTCGGTGAGCCCGAGTTGGCCGAGCGGGTGAAAGAGGCCTGCTCGAACCTCCTCGATCGTCTCGTCGACCTCGTGCAGCGGGCTTTGACTGCGATCGCAGGTGCACTGGGCGGAGGGAACGCGGAGTTCGACGAGACGATCTAGAGTCTCATCCGAGTCCGGCGGAGGCCCCGGGGTTCGCCGTTTTGCCGGCGGCCTCCGCTCGATTCGACCCGCGGCATCCGTCCGTGGCATAGGTTCTTCACGAGAAACTGGAGGACTTGTAGCCATGAACGAGAATCCAATCGCGACCCGAGCCCACGAGTGGCTCGCTCAGGGCATCGGCACCTGGAAGGTGAAGGGCCTGTATTACATCGGCCCCGGCCAGGACCCGCTCGACGCCGAGGGCACGGAAACGGTGGAGATGACGGGGCCGTTCTGGCAGCGCGGGAATCTCAGGATCGAGCTCTTCGACTCCGTCATCGAGGGCGTGACCTACCTCGGTTTCGACCCGATGCGGCAGGTCTTCGTGTCGACGTGGATCGACTCGGCCAACCCGTATCTCTACCACTACGAGGGAAGCTACGACGAGCAGACCCGCCTCCTCTCCCTCACGGGGCGCAACACCGACCCCACGAGCGGCAAGCAGGCCACCTACCGAAGCCTCGCCGGCTACGACCTCCCAAACGAGCGTAGCCTAAGCCTCTCGATCGAAATCCCCGGGAGCGACGAGACCGAGATCCTGAGCTACGAGTATACCAAGTAGGGGCAATGGCCGGGGACACAATTCATCGTGCTCCCCTTCCGAACACGAGGCTCCCTCACCCTTCATTCAGCCTGTAGCGAATCGGCAGGCTCTTCACGCCGCCAACCAACGCCGACTGCAACCGGACGACCGGGCCTGCGAGTTCGATCTCCTCGATGCGCGGCAGCAGATAACGGTACGCGAATTCCATCTCGAGGCGAGCGACGTGAGCGCCGAGACAAAAGTGCTCGCCGACACCGAACGCCAGGTGGCGATTCGGGTAGCGATCGATGCGGAACTCGAAGGGGTCCTCGAACACGTCTTCGTCCCGGTTCGCCGATGGGTAGAACAGGCCGAGGTGTTGGCCCTTCTCGATCTTGCGGCCACCGAGCTCGGTATCCTCACTCGCGGTTCGGCAGAAGTGGATGATCGGACTCGTCCAACGCAGGATCTCCTCCACTCCGTTCTTCAGAAGGTCGACGTCTCCTTGGATCTTGCGGAGCTGGTCCTGGTGCTCGATCAACGCGAGCATTCCACCACTCGTCGCGTTGCGCGTCGTCTCGTTCCCCGCGATCACGATGATCAGGTTCCAGGTCAGGACGTCGACCTCGGGGATCGGCTTTCCGTCGACCTCCATCTCGGCGAAGAAGGTGATGAGATCGTCCTGCGGATTCTTCCGACGGTCCTCGACGAGACCGGTGAAGTACGCGAAGAGCTCCCCCATGGCCTGGAGCGCGGTTTCCCGACCGGTCATACCCTCACCGATGAAGTCCGGATCGTTCGCGCCGATGGTCCGATTGGTCCAATCGAAGAGAAGCTTCCAATCCTCGCGCGGCACGCCGAGCAGCCACGCGATCACGGCGATCGGTAGCGGCGCCGAGACCTTTTCGACGAAATCGCACTCCCCCTCGTTGCCTTCGGCGAGCAGCGAGTCGATGATCTCCTTGGCGAGCAACTCAATGTCCCCGTGAAGCTGCCGCAGCTTGCCGGGAGTGAATCGCTTGCTGGCGAGCTTGCGGTAGTCCGTGTGCTTCGGCGGATCCATCTGGATGAGCGTCGCCGGGAAGCCGGCATCGCTCTCCTGGGTGTTGTCCAGGACCAGACGGGGCCCGTTCAAGAAGAGGTTCGGCAGTCGACCGACCGTCTGGATGTGCTCCGATTTCGTGACAGCCCAGAACGACGGACCACCATCGGTCTGCTCGTACCAATGGATCGGATCCTCCTTGCGCAGCTCGGTCCAGATCGCGTGAGGATACCCCTTGGCCGCGTAGTCAGGGCCGGAAACCAGGTTGAAACTCTCTCGCGTTATCGTGTCGTCGGACATGGCGGGAATCTACTGCACTCCCCCATCGAGAGCCAGCCGCCTGGCATCCGGACCTCCGGCTCTTATATGGAGAGGCGGTGGACAGGGGCTTTCAGAATCCGGGGGACGAACGAATCCGGGAGATCCTAGGAACCCCACGGTCGATCGCCGTCGTCGGCTGCTCCACCGACCCTTCGCGAGACAGTCATCGGATCGCGAAGCTTCTGCAAAGCCGCGGACATCGAGTCTTCCCCGTGAACGTCAATGGTGGTGAGATCCTCGGACGACCCGTGGCCACCTCCCTCACCGCGATCCCCGAGCCGATCGAAATGATCGACGTCTTCCGACGCCCCGACGCAATCGCCGGGATCGTCGACGAAGCGCTGACCATCCAACCCCAGGTGCTTTGGCTCCAACTGGGCCTGATCGACGAGGCCTCTGCAGCGCGTGCGACCGCTGCGGGGATGACGGTGGTCATGGACCGATGCCCCGCCATCGAATACCGCCGTCTGTTCGAAGACGAAATCAGACCATAGAGAGGATCATCATGCTCCGCATTCGATTCCTACCGATCGTTGCCGCACTCGCCCTGGCCGTCTCCGGCTGCTCCGACGCCAACGTGAGCGATGGCGGAGGTGGCGGAGGGGACAGCACCGGGGGCGTGAAAGTCGTCCGAACGAAGTACGGCATCCCCCACGTCACGGCGGACGACTTCTACGGCCTCGGTCTCGGCTACGGCTACGCGTACTCGCAAGACAACTACTGCGTCCTCATGAAGGAGGTCGTCCGCGCAACCGGTCGCTCCGCACTGCTGCTCGGCGACGACGGCGACCTCTCTGAAGATTTCGTCTACCGGTTCTACAACACCGACGAGTACATCGAGACCGAGTTCATTCCGTCGGCTCCGCCGGAGCTGCAGGATCTCGTCGCGGGGTACGCCGAGGGCATGAACCGTTACCTCGCCGATACCGGATCCGGCGCACTCGCCGAAGGTCCGGAAGGCTGTCGCGATGCCGCATGGGTGCGAGAAGTCACGCCGAACGATCTCGCGAAAGTCTACCGCAAGCTCATCTTGCGCGGCTCAACGGGTCCCCTGGCCCCGGCGATGATCGCGGCCACCCCCCCTGCCCAATCGACGGCGAAAGCCCCTCACCGGGCGCCGCAGAGCTTCGCGTTCGCACCGACCGACCTTGGCCTTCCCCCGCCTACGGAGATGGGCAGCAACGCTTACGGAATCGGCTCCGACGCTTCCCAGACCGGCTACGGCATCCTGCTGGGCAACCCCCACTTCCCCTGGGAAGGCGCGGAACGCTTCTACATTGTGCACCTCACGATACCGGGCGTCTACGACGTGATGGGCGCTTCCCTGCACGGGGTCCCCGTGATCAACATCGGCTTCAACGAGAACGTCGCATGGTCGCATACCGTGTCGACTGCGCGTCGCTTCGGTTTCTTCGAGCTTCAGATTCTCGAAGACGATCCCATGCGCTACCGGTACGACGGAGAGATTCGCGAGATCCAAGCTCACCCGGTGAGCGCCGAGATCACGCTGGAAGATGGCACGGTCGAGACCCGCACCGAGACGATCTACATGAGTCACTTCGGCCCGATCGTCGACATTGGCTCGATCAACGAGATCGTCGGCGGATGGCCTACCGCCTTTGGAACCGTGCTCGCCGCGGCCGACGCCAATCTCTACAATACCCAAGCGCTCCCGCAGTGGCTCGAGCTCGGCAAGGCGCAGAACACCGCCGAGCTGAAGAGCGCACTCGGCCTCCTCGGCGTTCCCTGGGTCAACACGATCGCCGCCGACCGGGCCGGCACGGCGCTGTACGCCGACATCGGCGCCGTCCCGCACATGACGTCCGAGAAGATCGAGCGATGCAGCGATACCCCACTCACCTCGCTTCTCACCTCGCAGGGCTTCCCTTCGCTCGACGGTTCGCGCAGCGAATGCGAGTGGGGTAACGATCCGAATACACGTGACGGGATCTTCGGCGTGAACAACCTCCCCTCGCTGGAGACAACGACCTACGTCGCCAACTCCAATGACAGCTACTGGCTGTCGAACCCGAACCAGCTGCTCGAGGGCTTCTCTCCCGTCATCGGGCGCGAACGCGTCCAGCAGTCTTTCCGCACGCGACAGGCCTTCGTGCAGCTCGAGGACCGAATGGCGGGCACCGACGGGCTCGGCGCCCCTGGCTTCACCGTCGGGCACGTCCAGGAGCTGCTCTACGGGAACCGCAACATTGGCGGGGAACTGATCCTTTCCGACGTCCTCGCGATCTGCTCTGGCGTCGACGACTGGAGCGCCTACACGGAGAACCCGGCCGAGGCCGCCGAGGCATGCAGCGTCCTCAGCGCGTGGGACGGCCGGTTCGACACGACGAGCGTCGGCCCGCACGTCTGGCAAGAGTTCTGGGGCGAGGTCACCGGCACCGCGAACCTGTGGGCCGTACCGTTCGACGCAGACGACTCCGTGCATACGCCGCGCGAGCTCAACACCGGGGACGGCGCCGTCGTCGAAGCCGTGAAGGCTTCGCTCGGCGCCGCAGCCGACGAGCTCGTCCGTCGCGGCCTCCCGATGAGTCGGCCGTGGGGCCAGGTGCAATATCGAACCGACGGCGACCAGCGCATCCCCATCCATGGCGGCTCCGGCGCATCGATGTTCAGCGTGATCTCGTCGCGCTACGTGGACGATCAGGGGCTCGGCAACATCCGCGCGGGCAACAGCTACATCCATACCGTGACGTGGACGGAAAGTGAGTGCCCCGACGCCTTCGCGGTCCTCACCTACTCTCAGTCGACCGATCCCGCGTCCCCGCACTACGCCGACATGACCCGGGTGTACTCGGCCGAACAGTGGATCGACATGCCGTACTGCCCGGACGACATCGAGGCCGACAAGATCTCCGAGATCACCCTCGAACCATGAAGGGACAGCCACCGCGCCCGGCCCTTCACACCATACTCCTCGCTACCCTTCTGTTCGGTTGCGACCCGGGTCGACCCAACTGGGACGCACCGATCGAAGGGCCGGCGCGCCCACGGTCGCAGGTCGCGGCGACGGAGAACGCTCGGAGCGAAGTCGGCCAGGCACTCGGAACAACCGTGGCAGACGCCAGCAAGGTGGTCCTGTTCGGCGATCTGCACATCCACACCACGTACTCCTTCGATGCCTACCTCTTCTCGCTGCCCTTGATGGGCGGCGAAGGGGCACATCCACCGAACGATGCGTGCGACTTCGCGCGCTACTGCGCGAACCTCGACTTCTACGCATTGACCGATCACGCCGAATCGCTCGTCGAGGAAACGTGGGAGTCTTCCAAGGAGAGCATCCGCCAATGCAATGACGTGGCGGGCGACCCAACGGACCCCGACGTCGTCGCATTCATGGGGTTCGAATGGAGCCAGGCGGGAACGACGCCCGAAACCCACTTCGGCCACCGCTGCGTGTTCTTCCGCGATACGGCTGACGAGGCGCTCCCCACTCGACCGATCGGTGCCCGCGCCGACACCGAGATCCTGGCATCGGCGCGCGACAACATCGGCATGATGCGCATGGTCACACCGTGGAACTGGCAGCAGTACACCGACTACATGAAGTACGTCACAACCGTGGTCGACCAGCCGATGTGCGAAGAAGGAGTCCCCGTTCGCGACAACTCAGCCCAGTGCAAGGACGTGTCCCCAACGCCCCAGGGCTTGCGTGAAAAGCTCGACGACTGGGGCTTCGACGCGCGGGTAATTCCACACGGACCGGCGGGGGGGATGTACACCCCCGCTACGACACGAATCGACAAGCACCTCGACCCCGCGATGTTCGACCCCGAACGGCAACTGCTCGTCGAAATCATGTCGGGCCACGGAAACTCCGAAGAGTACCGCCCATGGCGCGAGTGGACGGTGGACGCCGACGGGAACCGGGAATGCCCCGAGCCCACCGAGGACTATCTCGCCTGCTGCTGGCAGGCCGGCGAGATCATGCGCTCGCGCTGCCGGGATCTTCCCGCCGAAGAATGCGAACGCCGCATCGTCGAGGCGCGCAAGTTTGCAACCGAAGCCTACATCCGCCCGCAACAGGTTTTCCCCGATGCACCTCGCGAGGCGTGGCTCGATTGCGACCAATGCCGAGACTGCTTCAAGCCGTCTTTCGCCTACCGCCCGCTCGAATCGATTCAGTACGCGATGACCTTGACGCGCGACGATGCCACCGGCCCCGACGGCAAGCCGCTGCGGTTCCGCTACGGATTTGTCGGCTCGAGCGATGGGCACAGCGGCCGCCCGGGCACCGGCTACAAAGCCGTCGAACGCGGAATGATGACAGACGTCACCGGCGAGCCCAGCGCCATTACCATGATGGCTCAGGACTACATG
This sequence comes from Deltaproteobacteria bacterium, assembly GCA_029262355.1. Taxonomy (GTDB): domain Bacteria; phylum Desulfobacterota; class Binatia; order UBA12015; family UBA12015; genus VGTG01. The sequence goes on along the minus strand of JAJCZO010000134.1, from coordinate 5,626 downwards.
GGTCGAATGGAGAACCCGCAGCAACCGCTCCGACCCGAGCCCGGACGAATCCGACTCTCGGGCAACGACCTCCGCGTGTCGAACTTCCTCTACCCTGGCGGCATAGCCGCGGTGCATTCCGCTGGCCGAAGCAGGGAGAAAATCTGGGACGCCATGCAGCGCCGTGAAGTGTACGGCACGAGCGGGCCACGCATCCTTCTGTGGTTCGACCTGCTCGACGGCGATCAACGTGTTCCCATGGGCAGTCAGGTCATGAGAGCCGATACACCGCTCTTTCAGGTCCGCGCGGCCGGCGCTCCGGTCCAGAAGCCCGGCTGCCCCGATTGGGTTCACGAGGGGATGTCGGTGGAAAGAGTCTCTCGACTCTGCCGAAACGAGTGCAACAACCCCGGCGACGAACGTCATCCGATCTCGGCGATCGAGGTGGTCCGCATCCGAACGCGCTCCACCGCGGGCGAGCCAATCGAACAGCTGATCGAGGACCCCTGGAAGCGCTTCGACTGCGCTCCCGATCCGGCCGGATGCGCGGTCTCATTCGAAGACGAAGACTTCGTCTCGGATGGTCGCGACTCGCTGTACTACGTGCGGGCCGTCCAGACGGAAACGCAGGAGATCATTGGGGCCGGGCTCGGCACGACGTTCGACGACCAGGGCCGAGCGATCTCGATCGACTGGTGCGAACCGGGGAGCGCGTGCCTCGGCCCGAGCCAGGAGCGCGCGTGGTCGTCTCCGATCTTCGTCGACTACGGGCCGCCGGACGCGCCGCCGGCCTAACCGAGCGTTCGTGCAGCCTGGAACGATCGTTCGACGAAATGGGGTACCCTGGACGAGCCCGGGAGGACGATCATCGTCGCCGAGCACGTAGGCGTCGCCTAAACCGGGGGACGTCGTGCGGTGCCCGGGTCCGGGGGGACAGGGCACCGCACGTGCTTCCAAAGCCGTCGCTACGCGCTAGCCGCCGCACTCGGACGCGCACTCATCCGGTCTTTCCAAGCGATGAGCCACTCGTTCTTCGGGTCGATCGGCTGCCCAACCGTCTGGCCAAAATCAGCGAACGCGAACAGCAAGACATCCGCGAGCGTGAACCGCGATCCCGAGATCCACTCTCGGCCGGTCATCAGCGCCTCGAGCCAGGAAAGGTTTTCCTGCGCAATCGCCTTCAACTCGTCGGCGGCCTGCGGGATGAGATGCATGCGATCCTTGAAGAGCCCCTGGCCTTCCGCGTACCGAAAGCCGTTGGTCATCGGCTCGACGATGTTCAGATCGATGCGACGGACCCACATGCGCGTTTCCGCGCGCTCTTCGGCGGTCGTGCCGATCAGCGACGGCGACGGATTCTTCTCCTCGAGGTACTCGCAGATCGGGATGATCTCGGACACGAACGCGCCGTCGTCGAGCTCGAGGCAGGGAAGACGTCCATCGGGATTCTTCTTCTTGTACGCGTCCTGACGGTTCTCGCCCGCCATCAGATCGACCTCGACGTGCGGAATCTCAACGCCCTTCTCAGCCATGAACATCCGTACGACTCGGGGATTGGGACCCAGTCCACTATAAAGCTTCATTGTTGCGACTCCTCTCGGGGTTGGCGGTGACGTATCGCCGAGTTGCCTACCACCGAGCTACACCGCCTTGCCACCGCTTGACCCCGGGCTTCCCACGAGCGACGTGTCAACGTGGCCGCGGCTCGATCTGCAGGAAAACGGACGGACGGGCACGGAGTCGACGCGATCGCCGTACTCGTGCTGACCGTCGGCGCGTTCCTCCTGCGCGCCACGCCGATACGAGGCATCAGCCTCTGGTGGGACGAGCTCGTCCACATCCACATGGCCACGAGCGGGAGCTTCCTCGAGGTACTCGAAGGCGTGAAGCTCGGCATTCCACCGGGGTTCGGCAACGCCGGGGCGGTGCCCCTCGACTATCTGCTCCTCAACGGGTGGCTGCGGCTTGTGCCCGCCCCGTCCCCGGAATGGCTCGAGGCGTACTACCGCGCACCGGCGCTGGCCTGGAGCGTGTTGACCGTCGTGCTCACGTACCTCTACGCACTGCGGTTCTTCGATCGCGGCCTCGCGCTCGTCGCGGCGACCTTGCTCGCCACATCCGTCTCCCATTCCATCTACGCCGCCGAGGTTCGGAACTATTCGCTCTTTGGGTTGATGACGGTGGTGAACCTCTATGCGTTCTCGGCGCTCGTCCATCGCCGCCGATCCGCGAAGGCATGGATCACCTACACCGCGATCGCGGTGCTCTACTTCACTTCGGGGTTCATGTCGCTCCTCGTGACCCTCGGCCAGTACATCGTCCTCGCGGCACTGCTCCTACTCGACGCCGCGAAAGCGCCCTGCCCCGGGAGGACGGCCGACGTCGCCCGACTCGCTTTTCCCCTCGCGAGCGGCCTCGTCGTTCTCGCGGTCGTGGCGGCCTATCTGAGCGACACATTTCTCGGCGTGCAATACGGGCGGCCGACCGAATCCCTCGACACCTGGGAGCGCACGTACGCCGCAATCGACTTCTTCGCCTGGGGGAGCCCGCTTCTGCTCGTCGCATTCGCGGCGGGAATGGTACTCCTCCTCGTCTGCGAGTGGAGACGCGGGCGCGAGTCGTTCGCGATCGCCATCGGACTCGCGATGTCGTTCGCGACGATCCCGATCATCGTCGAGATCGAGCGATGGAAGGAGTACTACTTCCACCCGCGACACGCGTTCTTTCTGCTGCCGGTCTTCGCCCTCGTAATCGCCGGTGGACTACTCACCGCATTGCGCGGCCTCGATCCACTACGCCGGACGGCGCTCTCCGGCCCGACTCGCAAGAACGCCTACACCGCGGTCGCGATCAGCTTCGTACTCTTGACCCAGTTCGGACCCGTCTCGGCCCACCTCGAGAACCCAAATGCCGGCTTCAGACGCTCCAAGACGGTTCGACAGTTCCGATCTCTCGTTGACCACCTACGAGAACGAGTCGACGCAATGGCTCCCGGCGAGGTCTACCTGCTCATCACCGAGCGCCGTCGCCCCGGTCACATCGGCAACCCCGTTTTGGCGAAGTATCTCGAGTGGCACGGGCTCGCCGACCGCGTCGTATTGCGCGGAACCGACCGACCACACGAGACTCGCGAAGCCATGATCAGGATTTGCCCAGATGGATGCGTCGGCCAACCGGCAGCGCGTGTTCAACAGAGACTCGGAGCGATCGGCCCCTTCAATTCGCGCAGGCAAATGCTCGAATTGGTCGAGGTCGAAGCATCTCCTCAGACCAGTGCGCCAGTAGGTGGGATCGGCTTGTCGCACTATTGGCGCTTGCGATCCGGACCACCGGCTCGCGCCGACGGGTTCGTGGTGACGAAGCACGTCGGCTTGTCACTCTTCGAGATCCCGTCGACCGTCCGCTAAGAGAACCGACCGATGGATCGGCCCGCATCGTTGGCGCACCCCCGTATGCGCATCTCTGGGTGCCCTCCATCCACGCTCCTTCTGGGGCTCCTGGGACTGCTCGCCACGATTCACGGCTGCGGGCTCATCCCCGAGAACCCAGGCAGCCAGGAATGGGATCCTCCCGGCGAAGCGGCCCAGGCACGACCGCTTGCGCCGCGCGAGGCATGTGCCGACCACGACCCGTTGCGCCGTCCCTTCTTTGGCGACCTGCACGTCCACACCGGCTACTCGATGGACGCGCGCATCCGCGAAACCCTTCTCACCCCAGCCGACGCGTACCTCTTCGCCACCGGCGAGCCGATCAAGCTCGCCCCACTCGACGAGGCAGGCAACGGCACACGCGAGATTCGGATCGACCGCCCACTCGATTTCGCAGCGGTGACGGATCACGCCGAATGGATGGGCGAGGTCGCGGTCTGCCTCGACCCAGACCAACCCGCGTACGACACGAGAAGCTGCCGGATCTTTCGCGGAGAGGAGGATTCGTGGCTTGCGTGGCTCTTCGGCGTGACGGGAAGCCACCAGCGCATCGTGGGCGTCGTCGGCATCGGCGGTCGCAACGGCGAGGTGTGCGGCTCGAACGCAGAGGTCTGTAGGGAAGCGACGAAGTCGGTCTGGCATTCGACCCAGGCCGCCGCCGAGCAATACTACGATCGAAGCTCGGCGTGCCGCTTCACGACTTTTCCGGGGTGGGAGTACAGCCGCAGTCCCGAACGTTCGAAGATCCACCGCAATGTGATCTTCCGCAACGAACTCGTACCTGAGCTGCCGATCTCCTGGATGGACACGCCAACCGAGCAGGAGCTTTGGCAACGCTTGCGGGAGCAATGCCTCGACCAAGAGGTCGGCTGCGACGTGCTCGCGATCCCCCACAACCCGAACCTCTCGAACGGGAACATGTTCAACGTGTGGTACCGCGACCGGTCGCCCGCAGAGCAACGCGCCCAGGCCGAGCTCCGCGCATCGATGGAGCCGCTCGTCGAGATGATGCAGGTGAAGGGCGAGTCGGAGTGCGCGAATGGAATGTACGGGGTCCTCGGCGCCAACGACGAGCTATGCGACTTCGAGAAAGTCCGGGGGCTCGGCCCGAACGCACCGGAAGACTGCAGCGAGGACACGGGCGACGGAGCGCTCAAGGGAGAAGGCTGTCACTCGCGCCTTGACTACGTGCGGTACGCGCTCATCGAGGGCCTGCGGGAAGGCCGACGAATCGGCGTCAACCCGTACAAGTTCGGATTCATCGGGAGTACGGACACGCACAACGCGAACCCAGGCGGCGTCCTGGAGCCGGGGTACCCCGGCACAGGCGGCAACGAAGACATGACCACCGAGCTCCGCCTGGCGACCGCGCCCGCCGGCGCGCCGCAGAACAGCAAGGAGATCTCGCGCAATCCGGGAGGACTCGCGGGGCTTTGGGCCGTGGAGAACTCTCGCGACTCGTTGTTCTACGCGATGCGCCGCCGCGAGGCGTTCGCGACGAGCGGTCCGCGCATCGCGCCGCGCTTCTTTGGCGGCTGGGATCTGCCAGCCGACATCTGCGACCGCGACGATTTCGTCCAACAGGGATACGCGCTGGGCGTCCCGATGGGCGCCGATCTGCCCACCCGCGGGACCGCCAACGCGCCGACGTTTTCCGTACTGGCCGTGCGTGACCCCGGTACGGCCGAGCGTCCGGGCGGGCTCCTGCGACGAGCTCAGATCGTAAAGGGCTGGGTTGGCCTGCGGGGCCAGTTCCATCAAGCCGTCTACGACGTGGCCGGCACCGCCGACAACGGGGCGGCGGTCGACCTGTCGACGTGCCAAACCTCCGGGCCCGGTTACTCGACGCTTTGTGGGGTCTGGCGCGACCCCGATTTCGATCCAGACCAGAGCGCGGTCTACTACGCCCGAGTGATCGAGAACCCGAGCTGCCGCTGGTCGTGGTGGCAGTGCCTGCAGTTTGCGCCCGGGGACCGACCGGCAGGGTGCAGCGACGACACGATTGCCCAGGTGATCCACGAAAGAGCCTGGACATCCCCGATCTGGTACGAGCCCGGGACCGAAACGCCAGACGTCTCGCCGGCTCGCTAGTCAGAATGGAACGACCGGCTCCGAGTTCGCAGTGTAACCCACGGCATGCGAACACGGAGCCGGTCGTTCCAATCTGACAAGTCCGGGAAGAGCCCCCGAGAACCAGCGCAGTACCCCCCGGACACGAG
>JAJCZO010000133.1 GCA_029262355.1 Deltaproteobacteria bacterium | reverse complement strand
CCGGGTCGCCGCCGACCCCAACCTACGCTACGCGCTGGGGCGCGCCGCTCGCGCCGACTTCGACGCGCGGTATTCGTGGAGCGCGCGGGCCGCAAACCTGGACGCGGCCTTCGGGCTGCGCCGCTAGGAGAATCGGCCCGGACACCGACTCAGGGACCGCCTGAAGGGCGGTGCTCGGGCAACGAACGGGGCCCCGGAGTCTGCGAACGGCCAGCCGGGCTATCCTTCGAGACCTACGGGGCGCCATCGCCGACACCACGCCTCGAGCACTGCCAGCTGGTACCGGCGGTTGCGCAAACGCGGGACGTCGGCATCCCACGCCGACCGCACCCAGCCCCGGCTGATCCAACCGGCCCGCACCATCTCCCCATTCACGACGAGTTCTCGTGCCTGATCGAAGTCGAAATCCCGCTCGAGCGGATAGCCGAAGCCGGCCTTGGGCTTGTTCAGAAGCTCCGCCGGCACCCTGGGCTCGAGCCAACCGCGCAGCAGGTGCTTATTCGCCTTGTCGGGCATGACCGTCTTCGCGGGAAGTCCGAACGCGAAGTCAGCGAGCCGGTGATCGAGCATCGGAACACGGACTTCGAGCGAATGGCGCATCGAAGCGCGATCGACCTTAGCCAGAATCATGTCGGTCATGAAGCTCCGCGCTTCCAGACGCTGGAGACGGCGGAGCAGAGGAACGCGTCGGTCGTAGTGCGGTGCGAGCGGCGCGACCTGGGCGTTCTCGTCGAAGTCGATGTCCGGCACGGCGGCATTCACATCGCGCCAGTCGTACAGACGATAGCGGGACCGGTGAAACGCGAGCAGCTGCTGTGTCACGCCGGAGCGGCCGCCGAAGAGCTGCTCCCAGCGGAGGCGCGCGTTCTCCGCTCGGGCGCCGTTCGGGCGAATCTTGCGAAAGATGTTCGGATAGCCTGCAAAGATCTCGTCGCCTCCGTCCCCGCCGAGGGCAACCTTCACCGAGCGTCGCGTCAGCTCGCTGAGAGCGAGGACGCCGATCGCCGACGTGTCACTCATGGGCTCCGTGTACGTATCGGCCAGCTTCGAGAGGAGCTCTGCGGTATCCGGCACCGCGCCTTCACCTTCGTGGTGCGCCGAGCCGACGAGCTGGGACACGGAGTGCGCGTCGCCGGCCTCGGATCGTTCATGGCCCGCGTACCCGATCGTGAACGTCGAGAACCTCTCTGGGAGACTCTGTTTCATGAGGAGGGCGAGAACCGTCGAGTCGATGCCGCCCGAGAGGAGGAGACCCAGCGGCACGTCGGATACGAGATGGCTGTCCAAGACGTCAGCCAGGAGCGCTCCGAGCTCCTCACCAACAGCCAACGGCGACAATGGCCTCCCGCTCTCCGGTGGCACGTCCCAGTACACCCCGCTCGTTTCGCACCCATCGCCGCCAAAGCGAGTCCAGCGGGCGGGTGCTGCCTTCTCGACGTCGACGTAGATCGATCGAGGCGTCGGGACGAACCCGTAGCATAGGTACTGTCCGAGGCTCTGGCCATCGACCACGCGTCGGAACTCGGGGTGGGCGTTGAGCGCACGAAGATCCGACGCGACCGCGACTCGGGTCGTCGTCCGCCACACGTACAGTGGCTTGATTCCAAACCGGTCGCGGCACACGAAAAGTTCTCGCCGACGCCCATCCCAGACGGCGAACGCGAACATGCCGAGCAAACGTCCGGGCAGCTCATCACGCCACTGCTCGTACCCGTGGACGAGAACCTCGGAGTCCGAACCCGTACGAAACACATGCCCGTCGCCCTCGAGCTCGCTTCGCAGCTCCCGGTAGTTGTAGATCTCACCGTTCGCGACCACCTGAACCGAGCCGTCCTCATTCGCGAGCGGCTGGCGCGCGGCCTCACTCAGATCGATGATCGAAAGCCGGCGATGGGCGAGCGCGCACTCGCGCTGCGCGGAGACGTAGAGACCGGCATCGTCGGGCCCACGCGTGACCATCTCGTCCCGGCAACGAACGACGACTTCCTCATCGACCTGCCCGGACCAAGTGAGCTCGGCATAGATTCCACACATCGCGGGGAACCCAGCCCTACTTGGATCGCGGGCGGCTTGCCAGTCCCCTGCACGAGCGGGTTATGGTGGGGCCATGCACGTACATGTCATCGCCGGCGACGGCGACCTCTCGATCTGCCGGGAGATTCGCCGACGAGTATTCATCGAGGAGCAAGGTGTTACCGAAGAGGAGGAGTGGGACGGGCTCGACGAGCGCTGCATCCACTTCCTTGCGCTCGACCCGCACCCTCTCGGCACGGCGCGGATGCTGCGCACGAAAACCGGCGGGGCGAAGGCCGAACGGGTCGCCGTCGTCGTCGAGGCACGAAGGAGAGGAGTGGGCGCGGCCCTCATGCGAACGCTCGAGGCCGAGGCGGTCCACCTGGGGCTGGCGGAGATCCTCCTCGGAGCGCAGACCTCCGCTCTCGGTTTCTACGAGCAGCTCGGCTACGAGGCCTACGGTCCGGAGTTCGACGACGCCCGCATTCCCCACCGCGCGATGCGCAAGGCGCTACGCGCCCCTCGATGACCCAAGGGACCTCGGATCCCTCGGCTCTACTTCCCTTGCCAGTTCGGAGCGCGCTTCTGAGCAAACGCGAGCGGGCCTTCCTTTGCGTCTTCCGACTTGAAGACCACGGCACTGAGCGCCTGCTGATGTGCCCAGAACTCCTCCTCGGTGCGGCCCGCCGTCTCGCGCACGAGCTGCTTCGAGGCAGAAACGGCCAGCGGCGCGTTGCGCGCGATGCGCTCCGCCAACTCGAGGGCGACCTCCAGCGACTTCCCCTTCTCCGCAACGCGCGCCACCAGCCCGAGCTCGTGGGCTCGCTCGGCCGTGATTGGATCCGCGGTCAGTGCCATCTCCATCGCGACCCCGTACGGAATCCGTCGTGGAAGACGCATCAGCGCTCCGCCCGCCGCGAACAGCCCGACACCCGTTTCGGGAATGCCGAGCTTGACCCCGGCCGCGGCGACCAGAAGATCACATGCGAGCGCGACCTCCAGCCCGCCGGCGAGCGCAAAGCCTTCGATCGCCGCAATGAGCGGCTTCTTGGCGCCCTTGGCGAGGAACTCACCGAAGCCTTCCGGCATACCTCCTTCGAGGAACGCTTTCAGGTCCATGCCGGAACAAAAGCCCTTTCCGGCACCCGTGAGGACGCCGGCCGTAAGGTCGGCGTCCTCCTCGAGTTGCGCACATGCGGCCAGGAGCCCCCGACCCACATCGCTGTTCACAGCGTTGCGCGCTTCGGGGCGGTTGAGCGTGATCAAGAGTACGCGACCACGCTTTTCGGTCAGGACGGCATCCTCGGCCATGATGGGTCTCCTCTTACTTGGGAGGCATGCGAATGCCGCCATCCACTCGGATGACTTCGGCATTCATGTAGCTGTTCGTGACGAGCTCGAGAGCCAAGCTTGCGAACTCCTCGGGCTGGCCGAGACGATTCGGAAAGAGCACGTTGCGCCCCAGGTTGGCCTTGAACGCCTCCGAGGCTTCGCCCTGTCCGTAGATCGGCGTGTCGATCAGACCCGGCGCGATCGTGTTGACCCGCACGCCGATCGCAGCGAGGTCACGCGCGATGGGCAGCGTCATGCCGACGACGCCACCCTTCGACGCCGAGTAGGCAGCCTGACCAATCTGGCCGTCGAAAGCAGCCACCGACGCGGTGTTCACGATCGCACCGCGCTCCCCCTCGTTCTGCGGCTCCACCTTGCTCATCGCGGAAGCGGCGAGACGAAGACAGTTGAACGAACCGATCAGGTTCACCCGGATCACGAACTCGAAGTTCTTGAGATCGAAGGGCGTGCCGTCACGACCCACCGTGCGGGCCGCACTGCCGAGGCCGGCGCAGTTCATGAGGACGCGAAGCGGCCCCATGCTGGACGCAGTATCGACGGCCGCCTGAACCTGCTCCTCGTTCGAAACGTCGGCCTTGGCGTACTTGCCACCGATCTCCGCCGCGACAGAGCTGCCGAGGTCGTCGTTCAGATCGACGATGCAAACCTTCGCGCCGTTCTTCGAGAGAAGTCGTGCAGTGGCCGCTCCGAGACCGGAGGCACCACCCGTTACGATTGCCGAAGCTCCATTGATGTCGAGCATTAGCCGAGCCTCTCGATGATCGTGGCGTTGGCCATGCCGCCGCCCTCACACATCGTCTGAAGGCCGTAGCGGCCACCGGTACGCTCGAGCTCGTTGAGCAGGGTCGTCATGAGCTTCGTGCCCGAAGAGCCCAGCGGGTGTCCGAGGGCGATCGCGCCGCCGTTCACGTTGACCTTGGCCATGTCGGCGCCGGTCTCCTTCTGCCAGGCCAGAACGACCGAGGCGAAGGCTTCGTTGACCTCGAAGAGATCGATGTCTTCGATCTTCATTCCGGTCTTGTCGAGGATCTTCTTCGTGACCGGGA
>JAJCZO010000132.1 GCA_029262355.1 Deltaproteobacteria bacterium | reverse complement strand
CGTCGCGCCGGGCCGGCCTCGCGCGCGTGAACGGTCTGGCGAGGGGCCGTACCGTCCCGTTCGCTCCGTACGCGTGACGTGCGAGCCCCGAAAACCGCGCTGTTAAGCTTCTGCATGAACGCATGCGCTCAAACACGATCTAGTGCACCGCCGTCGATATAGGGTTAACGGATTGCCGTCTATCGGCGTTCGTCGCAAGGAACGGCGACGCAGGAATATGGGCAATCTTCCGAGGAGACGAGACGCGGCAAGGCGTTAACGCTATATCGACGGCGGTGCACTAGGGAAGACATCGAGCAGCTCGGCGAAGAGATCGCCGAAATCTCGTCGCAGATCGACGCGGCGATGCATCGTCTGCTCCGGTGCATTCGTCGCTTCGACGAAGCCGGAGGCTGGGTTCCGCAGGGAGCGCTGTCGTGCGCGCACTGGCTGACCTGGCGCATCGGCTTCGACATCGGTGCGGCGCGCGAGCACGTACGCGTCGCGCGAGCACTCGGCGGCTTGCCGAGGATCGACGAGGCGCTTCGTCTGGGGAAGGTGAGCTACAGCAAGGTCCGCGCGCTCACCCGTGCCGCCGACCCCGGCAACGAAGCGACCCTTCTGGAATGGGCAGAGAACTCGACGGGGGCCGAGCTCGAGAAGGTCATCGCGAAGTATCGCCGCGTGATGCGTGTCGAGGGCTTCCTTCCCGTAGACGACCCGGCGTTCCGGTTCGTGCGGCGACGAGACACGGCGACGGGCATGGTCCAGGTGACGGCGCAGCTGCTTCCGGAGGAGGCGGCCATCGTGATGAAGGCACTGGAGATTGCTCGCGAGCGTCTTTCGGAATCGGCGGAAGTTTCCGCGGGAACGTCGACGACCGGACTGCGGCGTCGGCTCGCGGCGGAGCGACGCGAATCCGCTGATCGCGTCGACGGGCTCCTTTGGCTAGCGGAGGCCGCCCTCGGGGGGAAGGTCGGCGACGTTTCGCCCGCATCTCCGGTTGAGGTCGTGGTGCATGTCGATCAGGCCGAGCTGGACCAGGGCGATCGCGGCCCGGACTCCTCTCTCGACGACGGCCGCAGCATCGAGCCCGAATCGACCGAGCGGCTCCTGTGTGACGCGGCCGTCGTTCGGGTCGTTGAGGATGCGCGGGGTAGTCTGCTCGACGTCGGCCGACGGACCAGGTCGATCCCGACGCCGATCAAGCGGGCGTTGCGTGCGCGCGACGGCGGCTGCCGCTTTCCAGGCTGCGGCCGGCAGCGGACCGATGGGCATCATATCGTTCGCTGGTCGAAGGGGGGCGCGACTTCGCTCGGCAATCTCGTGTCGCTCTGTCGCCGGCATCACCGCTTCGTGCACGAGGCGGGCTGGCGGATTGAAACGTCCGAGCGCGGAGGTCTCCGGTTCTGCGACACCTTCGGGTCGTATGTGCCGACCCACGATGTCCGCGGGGTGATTCACGGGGACGCGATCGAGGTCCTCCGGGCGGATCTCGCGGATGCGGGCATCAACATCGACGCGAGCACCGCTCACCCCCATTCGATGGGCACACCCGACTACGGAGCGGCGGTCGAGGCTCTCATCCGCAAGCATGTGCCAAAGCCTGACTGCGGCGAGGCCGACGTTTCCGCGGAAACTCTCGAAGGCTAGGTGGCTGCCGATCCGGCGCGGCGCGGGGGAGCGGCCGGGTGGATTGTCCACAGGTGGTTCGCCGCGCGAGTTGCCGTGTGCTCAACCGGCGAGACCCGAATCGGCGGTGCACTAGTCTGCGCCGCTCAAAGCCAGCTCGTGCGCGACCGCTTCCTCGACCCGGGTTCCGCGGAAGAAATCGGGGTTCGTTCCGCACCAGAGTGACAGGGGGTTCGAGAACACGAAGTCGCGGAAATCCTCTGTGTCGAAGAAGCCTTTCTCGACCATTTCGTAGGCCTCGCCGAGCACGCTGCTCATGTCCGGGACGTCCCAGTGGCCGATGTCGGAGCTGAAGAAGGCGCGGAGGCGCGCTCCGAGCGGGTTGAGGCGCGTGTCGAACGCGCCGGCGTTCATCGGGTCGTCGGCTTCGCAGCCGAAGTGGAACTTGTGCACGAATACGTCGCGGATGTCGTCCACGCTCTCGACGGGACAGCGCGCGAAGTCGTCCAAGAGGGCGGGGTCGGTCTCGGGGTCGGAGAGGAAGCACAGCGCTTCGTCGAGGCGCTCCTTGTGGCCGCGCATCGACTCGCTTCCGTAACGGTCGAGGAGCTTCGCGAACTCCTTGCGATCGAGGTTCGCGGGGTCGTAGTGCGGCATGAAGTTCTTGTTGCGCTTGCTCCAGTGGCCAAGGAGGTCGGAGTACAGCCCGCGCGCCCAGTTGACCCCGCCCTCGAGGAAGGCGAATCGGAGTTCTGGGAAGCGCCAGGGGACGCCGCCCATGAAGAGCGCGCGGCAGATGCCCTCCTGTGCTGCGGCGAAGCTCCCGACGTGATTTGCCACGTAGTTCGACGTCGATGCGCGCGTTCCCCAGCCCATGCCGGTCGAATGGAAGGTCGGTGAGACTCCGAGCTCCTCGCAGCGCTTCCACACGGGGTCGTAGTCGTGAGGGGAGTCGAGTCCGAACGTGTCGAGCCACGTCGCTCCGCGAGGGAGGTTCTCGCCCTGGAAAGGGCGCATGGCGAAGCCGGCCATCATGACCGCGCGCATGCCGAGTGTGCCGACGGCGTGATCGAGTTCGGCGACCGCCTCCTCCGGTGTATGCATCGGGATCGACGCGACGGGGGCGAGTCGGTCGCCGTAGGGTGCGAACGCGTCGGCGGCCCATTCGTTGAACGCCCGGCAGAGTGCTTGGCGCTGTTCGTCAACCAGTAAGTGGACGCCGACGAGGCCGTACGTGGGGTAGAGGACGGCGAAGTCCAAGCCGAGATCGTCGAGGCGCTCGTGGAGAAGCCGCGGCATCATTGCCGTTGCGCGGTCCAGAGTCTGTCGCGCCGGCAGGGCCCAGAAGGGGATGCGGGTGAGCGAAAGCTGGCGTCGTTGGTCTTGGTCGAGGATGCGCGAGAGGCGCGATGCATAGATGATCTGGTCGAAACCGTCGACTGCCGATTTGCCGGCGATCGCCTCGAGGCGTTCCTTCACTTCGGGGAGGAACTCGATGTAGTGGCCGTCGGAGTCGATGACGGGGTGGTCGAGGTGGCTCCGAATTCGCGAGGTCGCACCGACGCCACTCATCGGATCACTTCTTGCCCTTCGCCACTTTCTTCTTGTTGGGTTTTCCCTTCTTCTTCTCTTTGGCCGCGGCCTTCTTCTTAGGCTTCGATTTCTTCTTCTCGGACTTCGCCTTCTTCTTCTTCTTCTTCTTCTTCTTGGGTTTGGTCTTCGCCGGTGTGGCGCCGGTCCGCACCGCGGTCGCCTCGTCGATGACGGCTCTCACCGAGAGTCGGTCGTACAGATCGAACTGGCTCTTGAACTTCCCGGCCCCCGCGTATTCGAGGACGGACATGCCGGGACACTCGATGGCCGACCCGTCGGCGCGATGCTCGGGCGCGCGGTTCGACCACCGGGTAACGACGCGGTCCCCGTCGATCACGATCCATTGAAACGGGAAGGTCCAGCCCGCGTAGTCTTCCATGTCGCGGCCCATGACGATCTTGCGGATCTCGTGTTTGCCGCGCGCTTCGACCGCGCCGTTCGAGGTGAGACCGACATAGGTGTAGACGGCGTCGTCGGTGTAGAAGTCGGCCAGAGGCGCCCAGTCGCGCTCCTCCTCCGCTCGGACATTCGCATCTGCGAACCGGTTGGCAGCGGCGGCGACTTCTTCGCGAGGGTGGCTCACTTGGTCGATCCGTCCTTGGGCGCCTTTGCCTGAATGGTTTCGAGGTACGCGACGAGCAGCGCGACGCGGCCCTGCACGAGCGACTCTGCATCGGACGACTCGGCGGCGTCGTCGCCCAGATGGTCGCCCCAGATCGGCATCTCACGCGAGCCGTGCGCCGGCATGTTCTGGCGGCCGTCGATGATCTCGGCCACCTGCTGCGGGTCGAACGTGCCGCCGGCGCGCACGGCGATCAGCGTGAGGTCGGCGGGCTTGTCCTTGAGCGCGGCTGCCGCGACGCCGTTGCCGGTGGCCGACTCCCCGTGGCACGGGACGCAGTAGGTGTTGAACTCCTGGCGGCCGGCTTCGGCGGTAGGGCTGAGGGGCTGGTCTTCCGCGGCGACCGCGAAGACCGCGGGAACGAGGATGACCATGCCCGTGAAGAGGGCTGTAGCCGAGAACGAGCGCACGAGGTGGTTCATTGATTCTCCTAATGAAGATGGCGGCTTCGCGGCGGGGCTCCGCCGTGCCTGATACGGGTTCTAGACCAGAATCCGAGGTAGGCTGGCAAGTCCATGGCGAATTCATATGAAGTCGTACTTCTGGACCTGGGCGGGGTCGTGATCGAGCTTTCCGGGGTGCCCATTTGGCAGACCTGGACCGGGGCGGGGGATGAGGCGGAGGTTTGGGAGCGCTGGCTGCGTTCTACGGCCGTGAGGAGGTTCGAAAGCGGGCGCGCCGGCGCCGACGAATTCGCTCGGGAGATCGTCGAGGAGTTTGGGCTGGCCATCGCCCCGGAAGCGTTCGTGCGCGAGTTCACCGGTTGGCCAAAAGGTGTATTTCCCGGCGTACGAGAGATGATCGCAGCCGCCCGTGGGCGCGTGCGGGTCGCCTGTCTCAGCAACTGTAACGAGCTGCACTGGCCACGGTTCATGGATGAGATGGCCCTGGGCGACGCGTTCGACCACAGTTTCTCGTCGCACGAGCTCGGCGCCCTGAAGCCCGATCGGGAGGTCTTCGACCTCGTCGTCGATCGACTCGGCTGCGCGCCCGAACGGATCCTCTTCTTCGATGACAATCAGATGAACGTCGATGGAGCCCGGGCGGCGGGCCTGCACGCACGGCACGTGCGTGGTCCTGAGGGCCTACGCGCAGTACTGACGGATCTCGACCTGCTCGGCTGAGCGCGGGGTCGAGCAGCGCACGCGGTTCTAGGACCGAAGAGCGGGCCGTCGTGTCGTACGCTCGCGCCTCAAGGCTTGCGCGGAGACGCCGCGCCGCTCTGCGGTCCCGCGGCGGCTGCGGCCTGGGCGGGTGGGCTCGTCACGGTCTTTGCGATCGCTGGCGGCGGCGATGATTCGCGGGTGGGCTCCCCCGCGTAGCCGGTGTCGAGGGGGCGGGGCGCTCGGGTTTGCCCGGTCTCATGCTTCAGCGCTACGGGACGGTCTTTGCCGAGTTCGGGATTCGTCGGCGGAGTCTGTGGAATTGGCGGCGGTGCGACGATCTCGGCTACGGCGCGGGCGAAGCCGCTCACGCGGAGGTTCTCCAACGTACTGCGGCACGCTCGTTCGTCACGGCGCAAGGCTGCGCCCCGCGCGGTGCGGAGTCGGCGCAGCTCGGCGACGAGCAATGGTCGGGCGCGGGCGGCCTGGCGCGTGATGTTCTCGGCGAGAAGCTCGTCGAGCACCGAGTCGTCGTGGAACTCGCCGAGGTGTTCTTGCAGCCCCTTCAGCGTGTCGACGAGCTCTGCGGCCTTGGCACCCCGATACGGGGCGATGATCTCGAGTTGATAGCGGAGCTTCTTCGCGCTGATGCGGATGTCATGCAGCGTTTCGGAGGCCTCGCGGCTTCCGTGTGCTCCCGGGATCTTCGTTTCGACGATGCTGCTCGCGCATGTGGTGACTTGCTCGGAGAGTGCCGTGATCAGGTCATCGATTGGCTCATCGGGGGTCGCGCCTGCGCCGGGGTCGTGCCACGGGATTCCGGCGTCGAGCCCACTGGCCTCCGAGCCGGCGATGGCCCAGGCGGGTGGGGCGCCCGCCAGCTCGCGCAAGCGGGCGTCGAGGCCGTCGAGGTCGATTGAGCCGAACGCCTTGATCATTCTTGCCCGCGCTCGAACCCGCGTTCGAGCAATCCGGCTATCGATGATCTCGATGGCGAGCTTGCGTTCCTGGCTCGCCATCGAGGCCAGGTCGTCCAAGCGGATTCGCAGGACGTCGAGCTCGCGCACCGCGCCCAATGCGCGGGTCAGGCGGCGTAGGGAACGGCTGGACTGCTGCACCTGTCTCTTGCCGAGCCAGGGTGCGAACACGCCAAGCGCGGCGCGTAGCCGACGCGACGCCACGCGCATGTCATGGACGCCTTCGGGGTCGCGGCCGTCGGTGGCGGTGCCGAGATTCCGGCGCATTTTCTCGCGCTGCTTCTCGATCACCTCGGCGGCGCGGGCCCGGACCGTCGGTGCTGCCTGCTCATCGGACCGGCCCATGGATGTAGCGTAGCGCTCAGGGGCGCTTGGGCAAACGGGGGCTCGCTCGGGTCTGGGGGCGACGGTTCGGCTCGGGAAAACGGTCGCTTTCGCGCCGTATTTCGCTCAGGTGAGGTTTTCGCGCCCTCGGCGCCGGAGTTCCGTGACGGCCTTCTTCACGTCTTGCGCGTTGTCCTTGCCGCAAACCAGGATGCCGTCGGGCGTGGTCGCCACGATGACGTCACGGAGGCCCACCACCGCCACCGCCGTCGCGCTGCCGGTCTCGTCGTAGATGACACAGTCTTTCGCATCGATGAGGACGGGGTCTCCGGTCGTCACATTGCCGTCGGCGTCGGACGCGCGGGTGCGCGTCAGGGAGTCCCACGAGCCCACGTCGTCCCACGGGAACGTCGCTGGAATCACATGCACGTTGGCCGCCCGCTCCATCAATCCGTAGTCGACCGAGATGTCGTCGAGTGCGCCGAACAGCGCGGCGACGCGCGGCGCGCCACGATCGCCTTCGCCGAGTGCGTTCACGATTTCCGCAGTGGCCGTGCGAAGCTCCGGCATGGCGGTGGCGAGTCCGTCGAGGAAGGTCGACACGCTCCAAAAGAACATGCCGGCGTTCCACAGGTGGCGGCCCGACGAAGCGTATTTTTCGGCGGTCGAGTGGTCCGGTTTCTCACGGAAGTGCAAGACGGGTCGAATCGCCGGGCGGTTCCCGGGGCGGAGCTCTTCGGTGCGGACCGGCTCCTCGACCTCGATGTAGCCGTAGCCGGTGTCGGCGCGTGTCGGGGGGACGCCTATCGTCACGAGGGCGCTCTGGTCGGCGGCGAAGTCTAGCGCGGCGGCTACGGTTGACCGGAACTCGTTGGGATCCCCGATGAGGTGGTCGGCCGTTAGGACGGCCATCGCAAGCTCGGCGGGGTCGCCGAAGCGTTGCTCGAGGTGTGCCGCGGCGAGCGCGAGGCATGCGGCGGTGTTGCGTTTGGCGGGCTCTCCGATGACGTTCTCCGGCGGAAGGCTCGGGATGCCTTCGCGGATCGGGCCCTGAAGGAGCTCGCTCGTCGCGATGATCACGTTCTCTCGTGGAATCAGCGGCTCGATCCTGTCGATGGCTTCTTCGAGCATCGATCGATCGGGGTCCGTCAGGCGCAGCAGCTGCTTGGGCCGCGCCCGCCGGCTTGCCGGCCAGAAGCGTTCGCCGGAGCCCCCAGCCATGATCACCGCAAAGCGTCGCATGTCCTGTTCCTCGCGATTGACGGGGGCCGTCGCAAGTTGCGACGCTGCACTCTCGTCCAGCGCCGTCGACATGGCGCCAAGGCCTCGCGGTCGCTCGACGTGCGGCGCGGCGCCTCGTGCCCTTCCGAAGATGGCCGCTACTTCCGCATCGCGTTCCTTGGCGAGCGAGCGCCGACCGACAGCAACTCTCGATCCCGATGTTGACGGTGCACTAGGCGGGCCGTCGGAGAACGACCAGGTCCTGGTGTGCCTGCATTCCGCCGGGGATGTAGTCGAGAATCTCGAATGCACCGGACCACGCGCGCATCGTGTAGCGGCGGCTCTGGAAGACGGCGCGGTAGTAGCCGGGCGGGGCAGCCCGGTCGAGTCGTGAGTCTTCTCCGAGATCGACGAAGCCGCGTACGGCCCACCGCAGTCGCTCGATGCGGCGTCGTAGCGGACCCAGGCCCCGGAAATGAAGGTCGACCGCGAAGTCGCCGTGCACGGATGCGACGAGCAATCCGCCCGGTGCGAGGACTCGGTGTAGCTCGGCGAGCCACGTACGCTGGCGGTGCGCGCCGAGGTGAGTGAACACCGAGCAGCCGATCACCAGATCGAAGAAGGCGTCGTCGAACGGCATGGGCGGTTCGGTTGGGGCCTCTTCGAACGTGCCGTCCTTCAGGTTGGCGCGGCACCACGCGATGGCATCCCGGTCGAGGTCGGCCCCGTACACTTCGGGCACGTCGGGATCGCGTAGGAAGTGCACCGTGTTGCGTCCCGGTCCACATCCCCAGTCGAGCATCCGTTTCACCGAGGAGAGGGGCCGATGGCGCTCGACCGCATTCTTGAACTCGGAGTAGGCGCGCAGTCCTTCGGCGCGGTAGTACGCCGCACTCGCCGAGGCGATCGTGCGCGCGAGCAGGTTGCCCGGTGGCGCCGGAACGACGACGTCGAGATCCGTGCGAAAGAGCGATCGAAGTCGCGCGACGCGACTTCCGTCGTGGCGGCCCTCGATTTCGATCCGCCCGCTCGTGGGCAGGTCGTCGAGGAGGAAGTCGAACCCGCAGCGGCGTACGTGGGGCAGCGTCGGGTAGGCGGCGAGGACGTCGTCGCGCGGCGTGGGGGTGCACGTTTGGCGCGGCGTCCCGTCGATGGATACGCGGAACTCCGACAGCGGGAGCTCCGGAACGAACATCCACCCGCGTACGCGGAGCGCACCGTCTTCGTTTTGCATCTGGTCGAAATGCCCACGCGCGAGCTTCACAGGGGTCTCCCGGCTTGGTGGGAAGCACGGGGCGATGGACGTCGCCAGCGGGCGCTTCGCTCGCAGTGCTCCCGGGGGTGCGCTATCGGGCGAGAAAGATGGGTGCATGGTGGCAGCGGATCGCGGCTCGCTTCCGAGAGGGTGGTCCCCGTCGGTTGGCGTACGACGGCAGTCTCTATCTGGCGCTCGAGCTTGCCTCCCTCGTGCTCGCGCCGTTTCGACGTTCGGCGCACGGACAGGCCTATTACGACATCGTCGAGGACTTCACCGCGCGGGTGAATGCGCAGACCGCCCCGCGGGTGCTGGAGATCGGCTCGCGCAATGTGACGGGTGTGCGGCATCGAGGCCATCTCGCGGCGCACGTGGACCTGGTGGGCGTCGACGTTCAACCTGGGCCCGACGTCGACGTGGTCGCGGATGCACACCAGCTCGGCCAGCAGTTCGCGGAGGCCTCGTTCGACGCGGTCTTCGCGATCTCGGTATTCGAGCACTTGGCCATGCCGTGGAAGGTCGCGCTCGAGATCAATCGCGTCTTGAAGCCAGGCGGGTTGGTCCTGATCGCGACCCACCCGGCATGGCCGCCCCACGAGCTCCCGTGGGATTTCTGGCGGTTCAGCTCCGAGGGCCTGCGCGTGCTCCTGAATGCGAAGACGGGGTTCGAGATGCTTCGATGTGGTGAGGGCGAGCCGGGCAGGATGTTCGCGCTGACGAACACGATGCCGGTGCGCGGGCTACACCGAAACGCGAGCGCGTTCGCGGTGGCCGCCCTCGCGCGCAAGTCGGGTGCGCCGGCGGTCGAGCTGCGCTGGGATCTGACGCCGGCGGACATCCTGGATACCCAGTACCGACAGGGGTGAGGGGCGATGAGAAGAGCCAATGTGATCATGGGCAAGCCAAGGGTGGGATGGCTCGTCGTAACGCTCGCTCTGTTTCTTCCGGGTTGTGCGCAGAGCGACGATCGAAGTGTCGCGTCGGCGGAGCTCGATGGTCTTCGTGGTCGCATCGAGAGGGTCTTCGATGGGGACTCGTTCGTCCTGCGCAGCGATGGGCGAAAGGTGGACGTAAGGGTGTTCGGCGTCGACGCGCCGGAGAAGGGGCAACCGTTCTCCAAGAAGGCTCGGTCGCGGTCCAAAGAGCTTCTCGAAGGCGAGGAGGTCGTCGTGCTCGTGACCACGCCGAGCGACCGGTACGGGCGGGTCGTCGGAAACGTGATTCTGTCCGATGGTCGAAACTACGCGCACATCATCGTGGGTGAGGGGCTTGCCTGGCAGTACCGTCGGTACTCCAAGGATCTGCAAGTGGCCGCCCTGGAGCGTGAGGCACGGAGCGAGCGGCGCGGCTTGTGGAGGGACAAGGATCCCGAGCCACCGTGGGAGTATCGTCGCCGCAAGCCGCGGCGCTGACCTACTTCGTCGCGATCTCGTTTCGTAGAAGCGTGCCGGGGAGGGCGCCGGTGTGCTGGCCCCCGCGCATCATCACTTTTCCGTTGACGACCGTCGCGTCGTACCCGACTGCCGATTGCCCGAGGTGTGGCGCGCCCGCTGGGAACTCGTGTTTCAGCACGGGGAGCTCCAAGTCGAGTCGGTCGAGGTCGATGACGTTCAGGTCGGCGAAGTTGCCCCGGCGCAGCATTCCGCGCCCGTGCAGTCCCCACGCGAGCGCGGGATCGAACGTGAGTTTCCTCACGGCCTGTTCGAGCGTGAGGCGCCCTTTGTTGCGCACCCAGTACGCGAGCACGAAGGTTGCGTAGCTCGCGTCGCAGGTCTGGCTCGTGTGTGCGCCCGAGTCGCCGAGTCCGATGTGTGTATTCGGATGCGCGAGCATCTCGCCGACCGCGTCGAGGTCGGGGTTGAACAGCGGTACGATGAAGAAGCCGTTCAGGTCGGTCTCGACGATGAAGTCTAGGATCACCTCGCCCCAGTGCTTGCCCTCGCGCTTCGCGATCGCGGCGACGCTTCGCTCGGGCTGGAGGTCGTAGGCCATTACGCCCTCGCCTTGGAGCGGGAAGACGTGGTCGACGGTGGCCATGCCACCCAGGATGTCCCCGTTCTCACCCTTCGCGCTTTCGAGGAGCTTGGCGCGCAGCGCGGGGTCACGGAGCGCGGTGCGCTGCTCGTCGACCGACTTCGTAGAGAGGTCTGCCGCTGCGGGGAAGATCCAGAGCGGAGACACGGAGATGCCGAAGCCCATCAGCAGCCCGACGCTTCGCGCCGCAACCTGCGGCATGAGGCGCGCGCCCTGCCGGGTCGCCGCCTCGACCTTGGTCAAGATGTCGCGCCACACGTCGGGGTAGGCGAGGCATTGGATGAGCCCGAAGCTCATCGGTCGTCCGCTCTCGAGCGCGAGCGGGACCATCCATTCGTGGTCGCGATCGAATCCTGCGGCATCCTCGCCGCCCGCGCCCAGCGTGACGAGCTCGAAGACGCCGGTGCCGAAGTCCGTGAGCGCGCCAGCGAGCGTATCGAGCTCTCGGCGATCGGCGAACGTGCCCGGCACCGGCTCGCCGGCCGGCGTGCGGTGGACGGTCGTGCGCCCGCTTGCGACGCCGAGCGCGCCCGCGCGCATGCCGTCCAGGATGCTCTCGCGCATGATCGCGAGCTCTTCGTCCGAGGCGGGCGCATCGGTCGCGCCCTTCTCGCCCATCGCGAAGACCCGTAGCGGGGCGTGGCTGATATGAGCGCCGACGTTGATCCCGAGCGGTCGACGGGAGATCGCGGCGAGGTATTCGGAGAACGTCTCCCACTCCCAGGCGACGCCGGCCTTCATGGCGGCCTGCGGGATGTCTTCCACGCCCTCCATCAGGAACATCAGGTAGTCGCGATCCTTCGGCTTGCACGGCGCGAACCCGACGCCGCAATTGCCGACGATTGCCGACGTGACGCCGTGCATGTTCGAGGGCGAGCCGAGTGGGTCCCAGGTGATCTGCGCGTCGAGGTGGGTGTGGATGTCGACGAAGCCGGGAGTGACGATCTTCCCTCGTGCGTCGATCTCCTCATTCGCGGGTCCCGAGTGCTTGCCGATCGACGCGACTCGATCACCTTCGATGACGACGTCGCCGGTATAGGGCGGGTTTCCGCTCCCGTCGACGATCGTTCCGCCGCGGATGACCAGATCGGCTTTCATGGATGTTTCTCCTCGGGGAGGGCCGTCGGGCGACGGCGTGGGTCGTGGGTTCCCTATACCTGCGGGCCCGGCCACCGGCCACCCTCTTGCATTCGGTGGCGCGATCTCGGACGAACGGATCATGGAACTTCCCACCCAACCCGAAGGCGTCGCCTGGCCGGCGGGAGAATGGCCGCGAGCCGACGTGGGTGCGAACGGCGATGTTGCGGAGCTGAACCGACTGATCGACCGCGCCTTCGCCGGCCCGCCGGAGCTCGGCCAGACGCGGGCGGTCCTCGTGATTCACGAGGGGCGAATCGTCGCCGAGCGCTATGCCGCGGGGCTCGACGCGACGACGACGCATCGATCGTGGTCCATGGCGAAGAGTTGGCTGCACGCGATGGTGGGGATTCTCGTTCGCCAAGGAAGGCTCGACATCCACGCACCAGCCGAGGTGCCCGAGTGGGCCGATGCGAACGACCCGCGCGGCGCGATCACCCTCGATCAGCTCCTGCGCATGCGAAGTGGCCTGCACTTCGTCGAAGAGTACGTCGAGGGAGGCGGCGAGGCCTCGGTCACCGACATGATCTACGGCGCGGGGAAGGACGACGTCGCCGGGTATGCGGCGCGCTGCCGGCTCGCGCACGAGCCGGGTGCGGTCTTCTACTACTCCAGTGGCACGAGCAACATCGTCGCACGCATCGCGCAGCAGGCGGCGGATGCGCATGGCCCGCGCTGGACCGAGTTCATGCGTCGCGAACTCTTCGAGCCCCTCGGGGCGGCGAGCCCCACGCCGAAGTTCGACGGGGCTGGGACCTGGATCGGGTCCTCCTATCTCTTCGCGACCGCGCAGGACTTCGCACGCCTCGGCCTGCTCTACCTTCGCGGCGGGATGTGGAACGGGCGAAGAATTCTGCCGCAGGGGTGGGCCGATTACGCGCGGACGGAATCGGGTCGTGACGCGGAGGGGAAGAGATACGGCGCCCACTTTTGGCTGGTGCCGGGCGACCCGGATGCCTTCCAGTGTCAGGGCTTCGAAGGGCAGCGCACGACCATCGTCCCCGCGCTCGACTTGATCGTCGTTCGCCTGGGAAGAACGAAACCGGAAGGGACTCCGTACTTGAACACCTTCATGTCGGACGTGATCGCGTGCTTCAGAGCTTCTGGCCGGTGAGCTGCTGCACGCTACGCCAGAGCGACGAGTCGAGACTCACGCGCTGACGTTGGGCGGTCGCCACCTGGGTGGGCACGAGCGTGAAGTGCTCGTTCCAGTGGCCGATCACGATGTCGGTAAAGCCGGCCATCGCTGCGTGCAGGGCGTGTTGGCCCAGGCGGGCGCAGAAGACCGAGTCGTTCGCACTGGCGGCGACGCCGCGGACGGTATAGCTCGGATCGATGTACTTGACGTCGACGGAGATGCCGCGCTCCGGCATCTCTCGCCGGATTCGGTCGCGCAGATGGAGGCCGATGTCGTGGGGGATCTCGTTGCCCGATCGATCGACACTGGCCACGCCGAGCAGGTCTCTTCCGGCGCCCTCGGCGACCGCGATCACTGCGGCGTGACTGCGGCGGAGCTGCGCCTCCAACGCGTCGAGTAGCCCGCCTTTGCCCTCGATGGCGAACGGACTCTCTGGGATGAGGCAGAAGTCGACGACGCCGCTCGCAAGCGATGCGAAGGCCGTGATGAAGCCAGACTCGCGTCCCATGAGGCGTACGAGACCAACGCCACCCCACGCGCTGCGGGCTTCCGTCGAGGCGACGGTCAAGGCTTCGCTTGCCACGGCGACCGCGGTGTCCAGGCCGAAGCTCCTCTGTACCCAGCCGACGTCGTTGTCGATCGTCTTCGGCACACCGATCACGGTGATCCGAAGTCCGCGCCGCGCGATCTCTTCGCAGAGCGCGTGGACGCCTCGCAGCGTGCCGTCGCCGCCGATCGCGATGAGCGTCGTCACTCCGTGTTCGACGAGCCCGTCGACCATCGCGGCTGATTCTTGCTGGCCGCGCGACACACCGAGCATCGAGCCGCCTCGGCGGTGGACGACCGCGACGTCGTCCAGAGAGAGCTCGGCTGGTGGATGTCCGTCGCCGGAGACCAGGCCAGAGTAGCCAAAACGGAAGCCGAGAACCTTCTTGACCCCATATCGGCGCAGCGCGGTTCGGGTGACGGCACGGATGACGTCGTTCAGGCCGGGGCACAGGCCACCACAGGTGACGATGCCGACGGTGGTCGAGGCCGGCTCGAAGGCGAGCCGCGCCCGTGGCCCAGATCGGCGGAAGGCGGCGATCTCTCCCGCGGCCAGTTGCTCGGCGATCAGTTGCGGGTCGGTCGCGATCACGACCGAGAGGTCGTCGCGCAAGAAGGCCCCGTGCAGGGGGGACGGGGTATCTACCGGCCCGATGCGTGGGACGCCGAGGTCACTTAGGAGAGGAATCTGCACGAGGAAGGCCGGTAGCACTCCCCGCCAAGTGATTGCACCCGTCAGCGGATCGGGCAGAATCGCCCGCGGTGGGTCACAGGGTATGAGAGTGGTGGTTGCGGGAGGAACCGGGTTCGTGGGCCGGCCTCTCTGCTCGGCGTTGCTGCGCGCCGGGCACGAGGTGCGGTTGACGACTCGTGACGCCGAAGGGGCGCGGCGCACGGCCCCGTCGGCGGTGGATGTCGTGCATCCGGGTTCGCCCGAGGGGTGGGCGGATGCCGTTCGCGGCTGTGATGCGGTCATCAACCTCGCCGGCGAGTCGATCGCCGACGGGCGTTGGACGCCAGGGCGCAAGAGCGCCCTGCAGCGCTCGCGCGTCGCCACGACGCGCTCGCTCGTGGATGCGTGCGGGGCGGTCGAAGAACGGCCTTCGGTATTCATCAGCGCATCGGCGGTTGGATACTACGGGTCGCGCGGGGGCGAGATGCTCGACGAGACGGCTCCGCCCGGCGACGATTTTCTCGCGCGGCTGTGCGTTGCGTGGGAACAGGAGGCCTCGCGCGCGACCGGCTTCGGCATGCGGCTGGTCGTGCCGAGGCTGGGCGTGGTCCTCGCCGCGGGCGGCGGAGCCCTCGAGCGCATGGTCGTTCCGTTTCAGATGTTCGTTGGCGGGCCGGTCGGCAGTGGCGATCAGTGGCTGTCGTGGGTTCATCGCCAGGATGTCGTCGCTCTGCTGCTCGATGCGTTGACGAACGAGCGTATGGTCGGTCCGGTGAACCTCGTGGCGCCCGACGCCCGAACGATGTCTGACTTCTCGCGTGCGCTCGGAGCCGCGATGCGGCGCCCGTCGTGGATCCCCGTTCCCTCGTTCGTCATGCGGCTGGCGCTGGGTGAGATGGCCGAGATGCTGCTGACCGGCCAACGCGCCGTACCCGCGGCGGCCGAGGCCGCCGGCTACCGGTTTCTCTATCGCAGCTTGGGCGATGCGCTGGCGGAGATCCTCCACCGGTAGGGCAAACTCCACGGCTGAGGCGGGCACCGGCAGTAGCCTCGGGCTGATCGGCGTAGCGCTCGGTATCGCCGGAGCCATCGCGGGGAGAGATTCTGCCGCCTATACGAGGATCGGGCTCGCGATGGCGAGCTCGGGTTAGCGGGAGGTCGCCCGCCGGACCGGGCAGGTCGGGGTGGATCTGACGATCGTCGACGCTCGCAACGGGCGGCTGGTGGGCAGTGCGGTTGCGAACGGGAGTTTCACCTCGGAGAACGCTACAAGCGGGTTCACCCTGTTTGGATTCGGCAACGTGAGTACCGCGGTTGCCGCGAGCGCGCTCGCGCAGGCGACGCGTGCAGCAATGAATTCGGCGACCGAGCAGCTCGTCGATCGATTGAAGGAGCGTACCGGCTGATGCGACGTCTCGTCCCCATCCTCGCGGCCTTGATGGCCTTGGTTTTCGTGTTTACGCCGCTCGTGCTGCACTTCGGCCAGAAAGCACACAACGACCTGGAGATCGACTGGATTGGGGCGGTGCCGGAAGGCTCGCTGCCTGGTGTCGCCTTCGGGACGGGAACGTCGACGATCATGGATCACGAGCTTCGTGGGGCGACGGGCTGGCGGCCGAACGACCTCATCCTCTGGGGCCCGACCCTGATGGCGGACAACAATGCCAGCCGCCAGATGGGCATCTTGCAGGCGTTGCGTGAGACGGTGCGCGTCTTCAAGGACCATCTCACGAAGATCTCGAGCGACGAGTACGATCAGAACCTCGTTCAGGCAGACAATCTCCTGCGCAACGATGCCGAGAAGTGGGCCTTTCCGTCGGCCGAAGACCGTTACGGGAAGGCCGTCGAGCACCTCGAGGCCTACGTGGAAGGGCTGCAGGTCGAGCCGGTGACGTCGCGCCAGATCAACGCCCGCAACGTCGAGCTCATGCGACTGATCCAGGTGTGGAGTGACCTTCTGGGATCGGCGCACGCGGATCTGCTTCGCGACGAGGTGCCGTGGTTCCAGGTGGATGACGTCTTCTATCGGACGACCGGCTATTGCCACGTGATGGGGCAGATGGTCCCCGCCATCCGGATCGAGTACTCCCGCGAGCTCGAGGCGCGCCCGATTCTGGGTACGTTGTTCGACGAGGCTCAGGCTCCGCTCGAGCGCTGCGCCGCGATGAAGCCGCTCGTGGTTCTGAACGGAGGGGACACGAGCTTCATGGCGAACCAGCGCCGCAACCTCGATGCGTACGTGACCGAGGCGCGGCAGAAGTTCTATTCGGTCCGAGAAGAACTCGACAAGTAGAGGGGCGCTCGCGCCCCGCGGCTAGCGGCCGAGTGCGAAGACGAGGTTGCCGATGAGGGCGACCGCGAAGTAGGCGGCGACGACGGCGGCGCCGCCGTAGTCCTTGGCCATGCGCTGGCCGAAGATCAGCGCGAGCAGCGCCAGCGTTGCGAAGCGGATGCCCCACCGGGCGAGGAAGCCGCCCGAGACGAAGCTGAAGGTGACCAGCCCGAGGCCACAGAACACGCCGGCAGCGAGTTCGAGTGCGGTCAGGGCCCAGAACATCGAGCTCATCATTCCCTGCAGGGTGGGCGCCTGTGCGAATGATTCCTGCATGTAGGCCATGTTCCCTTCCGAGTCGACGACCTTGTTCAGGCCCGACTGAAGGAAGACGATCGCGAAGAATGCGAGTACGGCGAATCTCGAGAAGATGAGAAAGCCCGGGTCTGCTGCCAGCGTTCCGACGGTTTCCATGTTGTGCTCCTTTGCGCCGGAGGTTTACGGCCGCCACCGCCCAGCGTCAACCGCGGCGGCTTCCGGCGACAGACCCGGGTGGCGCCGTCGAGAGCTGTCTCGGGCGGTCCGCGTCTCGAACTGGACGGGCCACGTCTTCGCCAGAGATCTCTGGAGCCCCCACGTCACGGCATCGTCGCGACGGCCGCCGGCCGACCATAATTCGCGGCGGCGGTGCCCTGGCGTGGTCAACGGCCCGGCGATCGTGGTACAAGCCCGCGTGCGCGATGCTCTCGATCGACGCCTCCGGTGGCTCTTCGGCACCGCTGCGGCGGCCTTCGGGTTGCTGGGCGGGGCGGTGGGCCTTTCGATGCTCGGCTTGGCCCCGGTCCTGGCGCCGCTCGCGGTCCCGGCTCTTCCGTGGGCACCGTTTGCGGTGGCGTACGCGGCCACCGCGACGGTGCTTGCTTGGAAGATTGCGCGGGCGCCCCGGCGCGAGACGTTCCTCATCCTGGTTCTCGCCGGGGGGTTGGTCCTATCGAGCCTCGTGTCGCTCGCCGCGGCGCTGGCGGCGACCAGGGGTGGTCCCGAGGGGCGGGTGATGGCCTCGGGCGCGGGCATCGATCTCGTGGTCGCGGTGGCGTTCGCGGCGGCGTGGATACGGCTCTGGTTCGCGTCGGTGCCGGGAGAGGCGCGCGAGCGCCGAGATGAGCATCTGTTGGTCTCGCTCCTCGATGTTCTCGTGCCCGCGGGCGGTGCGGTCGATGCCGGTGCGACGGAGCCCGCAGTGCGAGAGACCATCTTGGCGCGACGCAGTGCCGTGAGCAGCGAAGTCCGAATTCGCCTTGGCCTGCGGCTCGTCGACCTGGCCAGCTGGGTTCTTACGCGAGAATCGTTCGCCGCCGCTTCGCCCGATGCGAGGAGCGAGCTCTTGAGCCGTCTGTGTGGGTCGAGAGTCGGAGCCCTCCGGCGCATCGCACTCGGTTGGCGCGAAGCCGCGCTGGCGGCGTACTACGTCGACCCTCGTGTGCTCGACGGAATCGGCTTCGATCGAAGCTACCTACGACGCCGTCTATTCGAGGGGGCCAATCGCGAAGCCCACCGCGCACGGCTCGACCGCGAGCCGGATTCGCTTGCTGGCGACGCTACGCCGCTACAGAAGCCGACCGCCGACGCCCCGGTTCTGCGCCTGATTCGCACCGGGGGCCCGACGTCCGCATGAGCGGGAGGGCGATGACCTCGCCCGAACGGCTCCGCGCGCTGCGCGACTCCGATCGGGTTCATGATGGCGCGACGGTCCAGCGCGACATCTCCGATCGTTCGCAGGTCTGCGTCGTGGGCACGGGTGCGGGCGGCGCGTCGGTTGCGGTGTCCCTCGCGCAGCGCGGCCATTCGGTGATTCTGCTCGAAGAGGGCGCCTATCACTTGGGCGGCGAGATGGGGCCGGGCCCGGGTGCGCCCGTGCTCGATCGCAACATCTCGCAGATCGGCCGCACGTCGGGCACCGCGATCGGGCTGCGTCTAGGGCGCTGCGTTGGCGGGACGACCGTTCTTGGCGCCGGTACGTTCGAGCAACCGCCCGACGACGTGCTCGACGGGTGGGCGGCCGACCACGGCGTGAGCGAGATCGACGCCGCCGCACTGCGTCCGTACTTCGATCGGATCACGCACGATCTGGAGATCGCCGACGTCCCCGACACGACGTATGGGCGCAACGCCGAGCTGCTGGAAGTCGGTGCGCGCAACACGGGATATGCGGGAGAGCGCGTGCGCCGTGGTGCGCACGGGTGCCTCGGTTCGGGAGTTTGCCTGCAGGGCTGCCCGCAGGACGCGAAGCAGGCCATGCACGTGAGCCACGTACCGCTCGCGCTCGAAGCGGGCGCTTCGCTCTATACCCGTGCTCGGGCGACCGAGTTGCTCGTCTCGCAGGGGCGCGCCTTCGGGGTCGCGGCGGAGTTCATTGATTCGGCCGGCCGGCCGACGGGTCGGCGTCTGCG
Source organism: Deltaproteobacteria bacterium (assembly GCA_029262355.1). Classification (GTDB taxonomy): domain Bacteria; phylum Desulfobacterota; class Binatia; order UBA12015; family UBA12015; genus VGTG01. Next base: position 3,419 of record JAJCZO010000132.1, on the reverse strand, counting down.
CGTCGTTGCGGAGCGGGTCGTCGTCGCGTGCGGCGCTCTGCTGACTCCGCACCTGCTTCTTCGCAGCGGACTCGGTCGGGGGCGGCCGCATCTGGGGAAGAATCTCCGCCTTCACCCGACGGCGCGCGTTGCGGCTCGGTTCTCCACTGAAGTGCGCGGTTGGGCCGGTGTGCCCGAAGGCTTCGTCGTGCGGTCACTCGAAGCGCAGGGCATCTCCATTCGGAGCCACTTTCCGCGGCCGGAGGAGCTTGCGCCCTCCATCCCCGGCTTCGGAGAAGTCCACAAAGAGGTCATGAGCCGAGTGACGCGCCTCGGCGCGTTCGCTGCGACGATCCGGGAGGAGGCGACCGGCACCGTCCAATCGAGTCGGCGGGGAGTGCGTTCTGTGCGCTACCGACTGCGCGAAAGCGATCGGCGCCGCATGCTTCGGGCAATTGGAGTTGCGGCGGAACTCGCGTTCGCCGCTGGGGCCGAGGAGGTCTATCCCGCTCTGCGATCGGTGCCGCGCCTGTCTTCGCCCGACGAGGCTCGCGCCCTTGCCGACGCGCGCACCCCGCTGCGGGATTTCGGCCTCGACGGCTGGTATCCCGTCGGAACGATGCGCATGTCGGACGATCCGCGCGGCGGGGCGACCGACTCGACGGGCAAACTTCACGGGCTACGCGATCTGTACGTTGCCGATGCGAGCCTGTTTCCTACTTCGACGGGCCCGAACCCGCAGCTCACCGTGATGGCCCTGGCGCTGCGGATCGCAGACGGGCTCTCGGCCGGCCTCGGGGCGCCGCTCTAGTGCACCGCCGTCGACATAGCGTTAACGCCTTGCCGCCCCTCGACGTCCGTCGCCGCGTATCGTCTCCTCGGAAGATTGCCTATATTCCTGCGTCGCCGTTCCTTGCGACGAACGCCGATAGACGGCAATCCGTTACCCCTATGTCGACGGCGGTGCACTAGTCACACTGCTGCAACAAGGCGTTGGCGCGATCGGGCTGATGGTGCGCTAGTCGAAGACCTTGATCGCGACGTCGGACGGGAAGGTGTCCGTCCGGGGCTCGGTCGACGTGTACGGGCGCGAGTCCAGGCTGCCATCGGCCTGGACACGGTAGCCATCGACGCGGCCCAGTCCGCCGAGCGACACGAAGACCGTCTTGGTCGGTCCGGAGCCCGACGGCGTGAACTCCAGGAAGGCCAGTCCGGTGGGGAATGAAGCGGGGTTGGTGGAGGTGATCGATTCCGAAGAGGCAACGATGTTGGCTCGCTCGTCGAGGCGGTACGATGCAACGCCGCCGTCCTGGAAGAGCGCGCCGTAGATGCGGGTGTTGTCCGGGGCGATCTCGATCGACTGGTAGAAGCCCTGGATCGGCGACTCGCTGTTCGGGAAGTCGGGCAGGTCGTAGAACTCGTCGATGTGCCAGGCACCGAGACGCTGTGCGCCTTGTTCGACCGCGTACAGGACACCCGCGTCGCCACCCGGACTCGGGTTCGGGAAATCGAGGACTTCGACGCGGCCGGGGAAGTTCACCGAGAAGAATTTCGGTGCGGGCGTGGGCTCCGGAGTCGGAGTCGGCGTGGGACCACCTTCGGCTTGGGTCGGCGACGGGCTCGGGGTGGGGTGATTGATCGGCGTCGGAGTGGGGGCTTCCGCGGGCAGACTGCCATCGGATTCGCGCGCGAAGCGGTACATTCGCTGAACCGCCGTGTCGGATCCCCAGACGAACAGGGGGCTGACGGCGACGCCCTCGAACTGGACGACGTCGTTGCCGGTACCCTGGGAGCCCGCGAACGCCGGGAGCCCGCCATCGTCTTCCAGCGGGTAGGCAGCGATCCGGCTCGGGTTGGTCGCGGAGCCCGCGTTCCCGGTCTCGGTGGCGTAGAGGGTGAACGAGCCGTCCTCGTCTGCTCCGATGGCGATGTCGAATGGTTCGTTGTTCCCGCGGGGGTTCGTCGCGCAGGGCGGTGCGAGAAGGTCGTCGATATCGCCACAAAGGGGTCGGAGTCCGCCGCCGGAGATGTCGAATGCGATGATCTGGGCCCGCGATGCGGCGTAGAGCACAGGCAGCGTCGGGTGCACGGTGAGTCGGCGCGGGTTTACGAGCTCGATCGTCGTGATCGGCGGGCCTCCGGGCAGAAGCCCGTCGGCGCCCAACCGGTAGGCGCTGACCGCACCGCCTTCCGTTCCAACGGCCGAGTCGCGGGCTTCGGCGACGTAGATGAAGATACTCGCACCGCCGGGCGCGGCCGTGGCCTGAGGCGGGATGAACCGGCTCTCCCCGTTCGGGCAGCCCCAAGTGAACAGGCAGGCGACGAGTACGAGCCCACCGGCACGGAGCTGCGACAGAGACATGCGGCCGGTGCTATATCGGAGCGACCTGTCGCTGTCGAGATCGCGGGGGACAGGTGGCGCGCGACGATTAGGGGGATTCTTCGGGGTGGGCCAATATCCTCGCGGGAACCTGCCAGAATTGGATGAGGACCCCGTGGGCGGAGCGGGGCGAGACGAAGGCGGTTCTATAACCGTTGCCGAGGTCTGCCTCGTCGACCACGCGGATGCCGTCCGCGCGCAAGCGCTCGAGCACGGGGGCCAAGTCGTCGACATCGATCGAAATGTGGTGGAAGCCCTCGCCGCGTTTCTCGAGGAAGTGGGTAACGAAGCTCGAGCCACTCGCGTCGGCGATGAGTTCCAGCTTGTAGCCGTTCACGTCGAACTGCTGCATCTCGAAGTCGCCCGCGTATCCGATGTGGCGCTCGCGTCGGTTCTCGACCGGGAAGTAGCGGTTCCAGAACTCCATCGAGACGTCGAGATCACGCACGGCCGCGGAGAGGTGATCGAATCGCACGCGCACGTCGGCGAACGGCAGTTTCCCGATTGGATCGCGGGCGGGGATCGCGTCGAGGTCATGCTTCACCTGCCAGAACTGCACCAGCATCCCAAAGGCCGAGCGCGGTGAAATGAAGGCGGTCTTCTCGCCGTCGCCCGCGTCGAACCTGTCGACGATGCGCAGCCCGTCGCGTTCCATCGGCCCGATCATGGCGTCGAGGTCGTCGACCTCGATCGAGAAGTGGTGGAGCCCCTCGCCGCGCTTCTCGATGAACCGTTCGACGAAGCTTCCCGGCCGCGCGCTTTCGATCAGTTCGAACTTCACGTGGCCGACGTAGAAGTCGCACCAGCGAAACTCGTCATTGTAGCCGTCGGCCGGCTCCCAGCCCATCTCGACCGGCAAGTAGCGCGAGAAGAATTCGAGGGTCTCCTCCATGGAGCGCACGGCGATCGAGAAATGGTCCACGCGGAGCTTCATCGTCGAGAGCTGCTATACCCGAGGTGATGCGAAGCCGCATTCGCGTGGTGTTGGTGCGCCCGAGGCGGGGCGGGAACGTTGGCTCGGTCGCGCGCGCCATGAAGAACATAGGGCTCGACGACCTCG
>JAJCZO010000131.1 GCA_029262355.1 Deltaproteobacteria bacterium | reverse complement strand
CAGCGGCAGGCCGGCGTCGAGCGCGGGCGAGCCCGCGGTGAGAAGGAATCGATCGTCGCCCGTGTTGACGACTCCGTCGGGGCCGGCGAGATCCGCGAAGATCCTCGTCGCGTCGTCGCATCCCGGGCTTGCAGAGACGCCGGTGCCTTCGGTGCCGGTCGGGGTGATGTTTCCGTAGTCCCCGCCGTCGAAGGCAACCTTGGAGAACTCGCCCAGCGTGTTCCCGCACACCAGGTTGCCGCGGACGTGCAGGAACTCCGGGCGCGGACCGCGCCGGCTCTGCTGGATGCCGAAACGTCGATTGCTCTTGCCGTCACCGTTGCCGAGGACGAGGTTGTTTAGCACGTAGGCCTCGTGCCCCCGGGAGATATAGATGCCGGTGTGGCCGTTGTTCACGACAGTGTTGCTGACGACGTACTGGGGCCCCTCACCGTCGTCTAAGATGTGAATGCCGTCGCGACGAGTACCGTAAACGACGTTGTTGGCGATGACGGTTTCTTCGTTGAAGTGTGTGATGGAGATACCGCCGGAGCAGCGGGGGTTGCCGTCGGCGAAGATGGTGTTCTGCACCACGTGGATGGCGCGGTTGGCGCGCGCGCGACCGCGTAGGACAACGCCGCGACGTCCTGCGTTGCGAAGGACGAGTCCGTGCAACGTGACGAAGGCGGAGCGTTGGATGATGACGGAGCGACCGTTCCAGCAGGCGTCGCCCTCGGGACCGACGACGACGCTTCCGGCGGGTGCGTCGGGAGCGGGACCGATCAGGATGCGGTCGGCTTCGCTCGCATCCGGGTGGACGTTCTTGTCCTCGATGACGAGCTGCTCTTCGTACCGTCCCGGCAGGATCCGGACGTGTCGACCGGGATCCGCCGCGTCGATGGCAGCCTGGATGGTCGAGAAGCAGGGGGTGTGCCCGTCACAGGTGACGTCGACGCTGCTCACGTAGAGATCGGTGGTGGCCGCGTTGGCCGCCTCGACGCCGGCTTCGACATTGGCCGTAGAGCGCCGGCCTTCGGCCGGCACGTACTGAAGGGCCGACAGGGCCATGGTGTCGAAGAAGAGCAGGTAGGCCAGAGCGAGCGAGAGTGCGCGGAAGGCGCGCCACCGGGATGGGAACATTCGGACCTCAGATTCGGAGGAAGGGGGGCTGTCGGAACCGCCGATGAGCCAGCGGCGCGAACCTACCACGGCAAGCGGCTGAAACGTGCGTTAGTTTTGCGTGAGGTCCGAAATTCTTCGAGGTTTTTCGGGATTCATCGGGCGAAGCCCGGGAGGGCCGTCCCCTGTCCCTTCCCAGAACCCCATCCTTCGTCGTCAGGCCGCGAGACGCTCGTATCGATGGTGGAGTCCACCGACCTCCGGAATGGAGACTACCTCTCCAAGCTCTTGCCGTTGCACGAGCCGAGGCTCGGGCGCGTCCTTGCCAAGTGAGAGGTGGGTTCGGGAACGGTTGTAGTACTGGGCGTAGTCCGAAAGGACGCTGCGCAGATGGGGCTCGCTGAGGACGATCACGTGGTCCAAGCAGTCTCGACGCAGGGATCCGATGAATCGCTCCGCGTACGCATTCTGCCAAGGAGACCGAGGGGCACTGCGAACCTCCTGGAGGCCGAGCCCGGTAACACGCCGTCGGAAGGCCAGGCCGTAGATCCGATCTCGATCTCGGATTACGTCCCGCGCTCTCGTCTCCCACGGGAGCGCCTCGACCATCTGCTGCGCAGTCCACTCAGCCGTCGGGTGCGCGGTCACGTTGACGTGGAGAAGCTTCCGCCGGTCCAAGCTCAGCACCACGAACACGTACAACAGCCCGAACGTCACCGTCGGCACGACCGCGAAGTCGATGGCGATCGTCTCGCGCAGATGATTTCGGAGGAACGTCCGCCAGCCCTGCGAGGGTGGCCTGCGGTTCCGAGGCAGATACTTCGACACCGTCGCCTGCGCGACGGTGAAGCCGAGCTTGAGCAGTTCGCCATGGATCCGAGGTGCTCCCCATGTCGGGTTCGCCTGGTGCATCGTCACGATGAGGTCCTGGATTTCTCGCGAGATGCGTGGGCGCCCCGGCCGCTGCCTCCAGCTCTTCCAGCGCCAGAAGAGGCGGAAACCCTGGCGATGCCAGCGGATCACGGTCTCAGGCTGAACCAGGACACGAGCTTGTCGCCATCCTGGCCAGAGCCGGGAAAGCCATACCCACAGAACGCGGTCTCCCGTGTGAAGGGCGACCCTGTGGCCGCCGACCTGGCGCTGGAGGACGAGAAGCTGGTGGCGAAGGGCCAACATCTCGACTCGAAGGGCGGCGGAACTCCGCAAGAGGTCGGGGAACGTAAGGAGCAGAGAGCGAAGAGCTGTATCCATGTCGTCCCGAGAGGTATCGGCCCGTCAGGATTCCTCAACAATCTCGGAACGATCGGGTTTTCGGAAGCCACAGCCAGGTTTCCGGACACAACGACCGTGAAGAACGTGGCAAGCGCGAGCATGCCCAAGTCGAGGCGGAACCTGTCGCTGGTCTTCTTCGAACTCTAGCTCGTGGACTCTTACATGAAGTTCCGCGTGTGCAGAGAAGACAGCTCGTCGGCGCGCCCATCGGCGAAGCCGAGCCGCGCCAGCCGACGCCGGCGCCCCTCGTGCATGTCGCGCTCGAGCGCCTGCACCTTCTGCCATCCCGCACGCAACTCTAGAGGCTCCAAGCCCGCCGCACCGAGCAGGACGAGCGCGTCGAACACTTCCTCGTTGAGCCCGGACGTCGCAGCAAGCGCGTCGTGGCGTCTTCGGATCGCCTGCTCGAGTCGGTCGAGGAGAGCGGGGTCGGATCGCACCTGCTCGGCGAGGTGAGACAGGCCGAAGGCCACGTGCCTGGCTTCGTCTTGGGCCGCGAGGCGACTGATCTCGCGAGTCACCGGATCGGGAGCCTCCTCGTGTAGGAAGCGAAGCAGCGACAGAAAGCTCCCTTCGCCGAGGACCGAGAGAAGCAGAGTCGCTTCGGCGAAGTCTCGCTCTTCGACCAGCGTCTTCAGTGACGCTTGCCCGCCTGTCGTGGAGAGCCCCGGCCGCGCGCGTTTCAGCAGCGCGCGGCGCGTGAATACCTCGATGTGACGCGCCTCGTCCGCCGCCTGAACTGCGAGGAGCTGAAGCACCTCGCGGTAGTGCGGGTGCACCTGCGAGGCGAAGCGGGCGGGAATCACGAGCGCCGCGGTTTCGTTCTCGATCAAGTAGGTCATGACCTGAACGACCGCGTCCTCGACGTCGTCGGGCAGATCGAACGGTGCGTCCCACGGAATCGCGCTCCCGGGGTCCCATTGAGCGGCGACGGCCTGTGCGTACAACCGAGCTGCGTCGTCCGCCCAGATCTCGCTGCGAGTACGGAGCGGGAAGTCGAACTCGGGACCGCCCGCCTCGACGGTGCACCCACGCGCGCCGAGTCCCCAACGAGGCGACGCTTCGTCCTCCACGCAGTCGGCCGCACCTGCGCGCTCGGCCCCTCGCCAGCGTCCGACTTCGGCCGACCCGCGCCGGACGACGCCCCCGTCGGCGCTCGGCTCGAACTCGTGCCCCTGTGCGCGACACCATGCGCGCAGGTGCACCGAGAGCGAGGCCGAGCTCCCCCGCACGACCAGCGTGTCGCCGACCGGAATCGCCGCGAGAGCCCGCTTGACGAGCAGGTGGCCTCCCTCGTCGAGCCCGAGGCCCTGCAGGTCGACGTGATTCACCGGCGAGCCTCGCGAAGGCGCCCGACGAACTCCTGGATCGTATCGAAACGGTCGATCGCCCGCTCGAGAAGCCCGTATTTGTCGGTACGCCCCGGCTCCCACTGCTTCAGCCCTTCGAGCTGAAGCAACGGGCGAACGTTCGGATCCTCGAAGTCCATCGAGTGCAGAAGACGCACGAACTCCTCGACCAGCGCCTGAGGTGCGTCGTCGAGCACCGTGAAGTTGCAGTGGTCGTACTGCCCGGTCTGCGTGAGGATGCGCGTCGCTCCGCTGGGCAGCGTTCCTTCCTTGCCGAAGAGCCAGTGGTTGCCGTCGATCATGCAGGCGGCGTCCACTTCGCCTGCCATCAGCGCTTTGGCCGCATGCCGCTCGCCACCGACGTGGTCTCCGTGCTTGCCCACGAGCACGTCGAAGCGACGGACTTCGAAGTCCTCGTCCGGCTCGAGTCCGAGCTCGGCGATATGGGCCAGTGGAATCAGGGTCGCCTGCGGCGAATCGCCGGCGCCGACTCCGACCGTCCGACCACGCAAGTCTTCTACCGTTCGAATGTCCGAACCCGCGCGAACGACCACGACGCTCGTCAAGTCGCAGTCGGTGTCGCGCATGGCGACGGCCTCGACGCTGCGCCCGAGCTCACTTCCCACCGCCTTCGCCTGCAACCAGGCAAGAGGAGAGTTCCATGCGACGTGGAAGTGACCCTGGAAGTGCCCTTCAACCTGGCGTTCGTAGTTCGAGTAGAGAAGGTAGTCGAAGTCGAGGCCGTGCTCGCCGAACCACTTCTGAAAACCATCCCAGATCGTCACGACCTTGGGGTCGTACGCGACCGCACCCATGAGCAGCGTGTTGGACATGCGCCTTCTCCTTCGAGTCAGAAAACAGGTAGACCGCAGATCGCGCGGCCGATGAAGTCATAGAGCTGATCGGTCGTGGGCGCCATGACGGTGCCCGCACGCGCGTCACGAAATCGGCGCTCGACGCCAACGTCCCGCCGAAAAGCAGCTCCCCCGCAGACCCGCATCGCCGTGTCGAGCACTTGCGTGGCGGACTCACCCGCAGCCGCCTTGCATTCGAGCACGCGAAGCATCGTGTCTTCGCGCCCGCCCTCCAGCGCATCGAGCGTGTCGAGCATCATGCAACGCGCTAGATCTACCGCGATCCGCATGCGCGCGAGATACGCGCGAATCGTCGGCAGCGACGACAAGCTCTCGCCCAAGTGCTCGTGCCGAGTCGCCGCCGCGTGCTCACAGGACGCGCTCGTCGCTCCTTCCATGAGCCCGACCGCGCACGCCGCGACCATCACGTTGAAGACGGGCAGCACGACGTCGAGCATGATGCCGAGTCCACCTCCGTTCTCGCCCAGGCGGCTCGACTCGGGCACGACCACGTCCTCCGCGACCATCGGGGTCGAATCGTTGCCGCGCAATCCCAGGCCGTCGAACCCTCCGCGCGACGAAAGTCCGGAGGTATCCCGCGGCACGAGCCAGAGAGTGCTCCCATCTTCAGACCCTACAGGACGACTCGACCAGACGAACGCAGTCGCGTGGTTCGCCGAGGTGACCCAGCTCTTCTGCGCGTTCAGGTGCACGTCGTCGTCGCGGACTTCGGCCGTGCTCACCGGCGCCCAGAAGTGGCTCCGCGATCCCATCTCGGAAAAGGCCAGTGTGAGAAGATGGCGTCCCGCGGCGTTCTCGCGTCGAAATTCGTCGGAGCCAAAGCGCTCCACGACTTGGGAGCCGGCGTAGTGCATGCAAACGACCATCGCCGTCGAGCCACATTCACGCGCAAGCCGCTCGACGACCAGGGCGGCCTCTCGTGGGCCGGCTCCGCGGCCGCCCATCTCGGTGGAAGACAGAAGTCCGAGCAAGCCAGCGTCGCGCAGAGCGTCGACCGACTTCTGTGGGAAGGTCGCCGCCCGATCGACATCCTCCGCCTCGCGGGCGACGATGGTGGCCGCGATCTTTTCGACGGCGTCGAGGTCTTTCGACATGGGTGTCCTCCCGACGCGAGCCGAGAAGACCCCGAATCCCGCGTCAGCCGAGCCCGGGCACGCCGGGCGTTGCGTAGATTCAGCTAAAGCGAGTGTTCACGGAGCCGACGCTAGCCGACTCGAGGAAAGGATCAACCGTCGGGACTCGTTCGCCTCGTGCATCGTTCCGATGAGGTCCTGGAGTTCTCGCGAGATCCGAGGGCATCCCAGCCGCCGCCTCCGGCTCTTGCAGCGCCAGAAGAGGCGAAACCCCTGGCGATGCCAGCGGATCACGGTCTCAGGCTGAACCAGGACGAGAGATTGTTCGCACGGCCCAGCAGCGTCGCCGCGGCAGCCCGAAGAACTGGCCCTGGCTCGTGGCCTCGCGCTCGCGGCTAGCCGGCGACCTGGGCAAATTGGGCGTTCATCCTTCCTCGTCCCCAGCGATGGCGCGATTCCCGCGACACGGCTGCGACGCCAGTGGTAGAACGCACGGCATGCGCTTCCTTGCCTTCCTGCTTGCCGCGACACTCGTGCTCGCATCGGCCCCCGCCGAGGCAGCCGACGACCTTCGCGTCCACGTCCTCGACTGCGGTCAGATGAACGGAATGGAGACCGAGCCTTTCCTGCCCGACGTAGCGGACCGGCCCGAGCGAATGGACCTGCCGAACCGCTGCTTCCTCGTCCTGCATCCGCAGGGAACGCTGCTCTGGGACGCCGGGCTCCCGGATTCGTTCAAGGCGCATGCGCTGAGCTGGTACCTGTGGATCACGAGCCTCGGCAAGGCGCGGGTCGAGCTGGGCGAGCGGCTCGTCGATCAGCTCGCCGCGCTGGGAATGGAGCCCGCGGACATCGACTACCTCGCGCTCTCCCACTCACACTTCGACCACGCCGGGCAGGCGGGCGACTTTCGCGGCTCCACCTGGCTCGTGCAGAAGGCGGAGCGCGACTGGGTCTTCGACCCCGAGCTCGACAACGACAACATCCAGGTCGATCTGCTCGAGCCGCTGCGCGACGCGAAGGCGATCCCGCTCGACGGGGACCACGACGTCTTCGGCGACGGCCGGGTCCAGATCCTGTCCGCACCGGGGCACACGCCCGGCCATCAGTGTCTGTACCTGGACCTCGCCGAGACGGGGCCGGTCGTTCTCTCCGGCGATCTCTACCACTCGCTGCTGAATCGCGAACGCCGCGTGCCGCCTTCCTTCAATACGGATCGGGATCGGACGCGCCAGTCGATGGACCGGATCGAGGCGATCGTCGCCGAGCGGGGCGCCACGCTGTGGATCCAGCACGCGCCCCAGTCCGGCCCGCTCGCCCCGGCGCTGGCTCGTTAGTCCGGGCGGCTGTCTCGCTCGCCAGAAGCACCAGTCGTCTCCATCACGAGTATCGACTTACTGCGTAGCCTGGATGACGGAAGTAGTCGGTACCGCTCGTGCGATGCCCGGGCGGAGATTACGATCTTCGGAACATCGAACTGCCCTGAGTCGCACGCACGTCATTCTTCATGCGACTGCAGGAACACGGCGACCTCGGACTTCGCCAGGTCACCCGAGGCTACACCCTCTACCAGCTGAACCAACTCGTCGTCAGTCGCACGGACTCGCTTCCCGTTGAGTCGTAGGAACAGCAGGCAGCAAGCCAGTCCCGTACGCTTGTTCCCATCGACGAATGGGTGGTTCTTCGTGAGGTGAAAGAGATAGGCCGCCGCCTGTTCGGTGACGGTTGCGTGTAGCTCCTCCCCGCCGAAGGTTGCTCGCGGCATCGCGAGCGCGGACTCGAGCAAGCCTCCGTCGCGCAAACCCCCAGATCCACCGTACCGTCGAACCTGGTGCGCGTGTATCGCCAGAACCTCGTCGAAGGTAAGAAAGTCCGGGGCCTTCACCATCGGGCGGCTTCGCTACTTCGCGAGTCGCGCAAAGGCCCCCGCGTGCTCTCGATCGAGATCGTCCAGGATTCGTCGAAGCCGCGCCGTCCTCTTCGGGGACCGGACCGGCGAGATCACGATGACGTCTCCATCCGTCGAGATCTCGAGCTTGGTATCTGCGTCGATACCCGCGGCCTCCAAGAGGGGCTTGTCGAGAACCAGAGCCAGGCTGTTCCCCGTTCGGGTGAGGGTCTTCTCCACCGTCCGTACAAGATACCCCTCTCGTCCGGACCTGGCAATCGCGACTCTCTGGCCCCGTAGTCCGCAGAAACTCGTGGCTGTCCCTGCCGAAAACCTCATCCTTCGTCTTCAGGCGGCGAGACGCTTGTCTCGATGGTGGAGTTCGCCGACCTCCGGAAAGGCAACCACCTCGCCGATACAGCAGCCCAAACGTCACGGTCGGCACCACCGCGAAGTCGATGGCGATCGTTTCCCGAAGATGATTGCGTAGAAGAGTTCGCCAACCCTGCGAGGGTGGTCTGCGGTGCCGCGGCAGGTACTTCGACACCGTGGACTGCGCGACCGTGAAGCCGACCTTGAGCAGTTCGCGTGGATCCGAGGTGCTCCCAACGTCGGATTCGCCTCGTGCATCGTCGCAATGACCTCCTAGATTTTTCGCGCGGTCTGCGGGCGTCCGGGCCGTCGCTTGCGGCTCCTCCACCGCCAGAGGAGGCGAAAGCCCTCGCGATGCCAGCGGATCACGGTCTCGGGTTGAACAAAGGCAAGAGCATCTCGCCATCCGGGCCAGAAGCGGGAGAGCCACACCCACAAAATGCGGTCTCCCGTGTGAAGGGCGACTCTGTGGCCGCCGACCTGGCGCTGCAGCACGAGCAGCTGGTGGCGAAGGGCCAAGATCTCGACTCTAAGGGCGGCGGAACTCCGCAAGAGGTCCGGGAACGTCAGGAGGAGAGCGCGGAGAGGCGTACGCATCTAGCCCCGAGATGTAGCGGCCCCTCAAGAATCTCGGTAGGACCGAGTTTTCGGAAGCCACGGCCAGAGAAATCGCTCAACCGGGTGTGGGCCAATTGCCCACTCGGCAGCCTCGCTCTGCCATGCGTTCAGATCTCGCCGGAATGACTCCGAAATCAATGTGGGCCGAGTTTCCGAATACCACGGCGTCGCGTTGCGGAGCACGAGTCGGCAACGCGAGAACGTGCAGAGTCATCGTCGCCGGACCTCTTGCTGTCAACCTACGGAGAGCCTGGCGGCGAGGGGCTTCGCAGTGATAACGCGGCGGATAAAGCAATCGGCCAGGACGCAGCAGGGGCCGCCCGCACGAGTTTTACGATACCCTGCCGTTCACCTCGCTACGCAGCTCACTGCGGAGCGGGCGTCACCTCGCACGGCTGACAGAGAAGCTGCGGCGCACCCATCGATTGCCACTGGTACGTGCCAAAGGCGTCGCGGATCTCAAACTCCGGCTTCGGGTCGACCTTCTTGCCGCGGACCTTGTAGCAGCACTGATAGGCGTCGGGATCGCGGGCTGGCGCGCCTTCGACACTCGCCGGGTTGCAAACGAGGAACGGCTTCACGACCGTGATGTCGTCGTCCGCGACGAAGTCGTCGTGGATCGAGAGGCCCGGCTTCGTGATCTTCTCGAACTTCGGCGTCTTCAGGTCCTTCACCTTCCAGCACTTCGAGTTCTCGGGATGGAATCGCCGGTCGTCGACGATCGAGACAGTACCCCCGCCCCGATTCGCGGCGTAGACCCGTTTCGTCACCGGGTTGTAGGCGATCCGAAGCGGGCTCGCGTTCGGCGGGGTCCGGAGCGACACGCGCCGCTCGGTGTCGATCTCGAACACCGTCACATACTGATCGTTCAAGGCCGGGAAGAAGAAGTGGTTCGTCTCCGGATCGAACTCGAAGTTGTTGGCGAATCCCCCGACGCTCCAGGTCGTGGAGCCGACGAGGCTCATCGCCGTCGCGTCGATGGCGTAGAGGATGCTGTCGCCGAAGATCGGAGCAGAAACCGTGTAGAGGGTGCTCGTCGCTTCGTCGATCTGGACGTCGTGGGGATCAATGAAATCGATCTTGCGGCCCGTGTACACGTCGCCCGAGATCTCCTGGATCGTGTCGTACGTCCGTGTGCCGTTCGGCAAGATCTCGCCGCACGCCACGTAGATGATGCCCGTCGTCTCGTCGATGTCGATCTCCCGCGGGCGCGCGTCGGTGTCCAGAACCACCGTCGTGAGGATCGCGTCGGTGACCGCGTCGAGAACCGTGACGTCGCCCGAGTTCGCGTTCGCAACGTAAACCTTGCCCGCGACCTCGTTCACCCCGACGTCGGCCGGGCTGGCGCCGCTCGGTACCGTCGCGACGTGCGCGTGGGTCAATCGGTCGAGGATCACGACGTCGTCGCCGCCGGCGTTGGCCACGTAGATTTTGCTTGCCGCGTGCGCGACCGCCACCGTGACCGGTGTGGCGAACGCATACGGCGCTCCCGGCGGCGGCAGCGTCTCAATCACCGCGCCCGTCTCTCCGTCGAGCACGCTCACCGTGCCGTCGGAGAGGTTCGGGACGTAGACCAGGTTCCGCTCGGTATCGACGCCCGGTCGCCCGGGAGCCGTGCCAACCGGCACGGTGGCGACGAGCTCCTGCGCGGGCACTCCGGGCGCGAGGACGAGGGCCTGGAGAAGCCAACAGAGCGACGCAATCCTCCAAGGGCATTGGCGAGTCATGGAGCCAACCTACGACGAACCGCGGCCGCCGCTCATCGCATGATCAGGGGATGGAGCCGACCCCAGCCCCAGAAGTTCGACCCGCAGCAGCGCGCGTTCTACTTCGTCCGCGCTCTCGAGAATCCACCCTGCCGCTGGTCGACCTGGGACAAGCGCAACTCCCAGGCTGAAGTCGTTCATAGGAGCCCTATTGGCTTGTCGCTTCCGAAAACCCGATCGTACCAAGATTGGTGAGAAATCCTGACGGGCCGATACCCCTCGGGACGACATGGATACAGCTCTTCGCGCCCTCCTCCTGACCGCCCCCGACCTCTTGCGGAGTTCCGCCGCCCTTCGAGTCGAGGTGCTGGCCCTTCGCCACCAGCTTCTCGTCCTCCAGCGCCAGGTCGGCGGCCATAGGGTAGCCCTTCACACGGGAGACCGCGTTCTGTGGGTGTGGCTCTCCCGTCATTGGACGGGATGGCGTCAATCTCTCGTCCTGGTTCAGCCCGAGACCGTGATCGGCTGGCATCGCCATGGGTTTCGCCTCTTCTGGCGCCGGAAGAGCCGGAGGCGTCAGCTCGGACGTCCTGGGATCTCGCGAGGACTCCAGGAGATCATCGCGACGATGCACGCGGCGAATCCGACGTGGGGAGCACCTCGGATCCATGGCGAGCTGCTCAAGCTCGGCTTCACCGTCGCGCAGTCGACGGTGTCGAGGTATCTGCCGCGGAACCGGAAGCCTCCGTCGCAGGGTTGGCGGACCTTCCTACGCAATCATCTGCGCGAGACGATCGCGATCGACTTCGCGGTGGTGCCGACGGTGACGTTCGGTTTGCTGTACGTGTTCGTGGTCCTGAGCTTGAATCGCCGGAAGCTCCTTCACATCAACGTGACCGCACACCCAACGGCCGAGTGGACCGCGCAGCAGATGGTTGAGGCGCTTCCTTGGGAGACGACGGCCCGGTACGTGATCCGAGATCGCGACCGAATCTACGGCGTGCCCTTCCGACGGCGTGTCGCGGGGCTCGGCCTCCAGGAGGTTCCCACCGCCCCTCGGTCTCCTTGGCAGAATGCCTACGCGGAGCGATTCATCGGATCCCTGCGTCGAGAGTGCCTGGATCATGTGATCGCCCTGAACGAAAAGCATCTCCGGAGGGTCCTTTCGGACTACGCCCGGTACTACAACGCTTCCCGAACCCACCTTTCACTCGGCAAGGACCCGCCTGAGCCTCGGCTCGTGCAACGGCGCGAGTTCGGCGAGGTCGTTGCCTTTCCCCAGGTAGGCGGACTCCAGCATCGATACGAGCGCCTCGCCGCTTGACGACGACGGATGAGTTTTTCGGAAGGGACACCCAGGACGCACGGGGAACGTGCAGTCGTTCTCGCGAGATGTCAGCTCCCAGATTCAGGCGTTGCTCGGCGGCCATCAGTGCTCGGGCGGCGTCCGGAACGTGAGGGTCGCCGACCCGTACCGGGAGATCCCGGCGATCTTCCGCGCCGCGAACGTAGTGAAGGGCGCGTTCACCGACGGTGAGCAGCAGCTCTGGAAGAAGACCAAGCCAGGCGAAGCCGACGAGCTGGTCGAGCCCCCGGGCAAGGACCTCGCGACGGAGCTCGCGCTACGGCGTTTCGAGAACCCGATCGAGGTCTTCCCCGACGATGGCCGGCCGGCGATGACGATGCTGTCCGAGCATCGCTTCCGCGGCACTGTTGCGATTCAGGCCATGATCCACCGGGCTGCGTTCGTACTCGTGGTGCCGGGTGAGCGGACGGGCCTCCCTGCCCGCCTTGTCCCGACCATCCCCGGAACGATCTTCCCCAAGGTCTCTCGTGCCGACCCGTTCGAGCTCGTCTGCTGGGAGTTCCGGTGGAACAACATCCGGAAGGACTTGCGCGTCGAGGACGTGGTCGCGATCCCGTTCGCACCCGACCCGCGGGACATCTTCGGGGGAGTGGCACCTTCAGACGCGGCCTCCGACTCCCTCGACATGGCCAAGGCCCACACCGTCTACCGCAGGTCGGCCATGGCGAACTCGGGCATGCAGGGCTTCGTCTCGATCGACCTCGGAGATCCCGAAGCCAACGCCCGCGGCCTAACGAAAGACGAGGCCACCGAGGTCAAGCGGCGACTCTACGAAGAGGGGATGGGGCCGAATAACGCCGAGAAGGTCCATCTCCTGACCGGGAAGGCTTCGTTCACGCCAGTCGGGCCTAGCTCTGCCCGAGAGCAGCAACTCCGAGACGGCGAGAAACAGACGCTCGAGGACATCATCCGCGTGACGGGCGTCCCCCCGATCCTGATGGGCGTGCTCGACCACTCCGGCCGCCCCGCGGCTTCGCCGCGGTCGCCTGGGTCCGAAGAACTCCCGGCTCCAGGCTTCGCGCTGGCGGCTACCCGGCGACCTGGGCAAATAGGCCGTTCATCGTGCCTACCGCCAACCTCTACGACGGGGAATCGACGTACAAGTTGCGGGTTCCGAGTGACACCCCCGCCAAGGACTTCTGGTCAGCCATCGTCTACAGCATGAAGACCAAGGGATTCGTGACGGGTGTGGACCGCGTCGGCATCTCCTCGCGCGACATGGACACCCTGAAGGTGAATGAAGACGGCAGCGTCGATCTCTACTTTGCGCCCGAAGCACCGGCGGGACTCGAATCCAACTGGGTACCGACCGGCGAAGATTTCTTCCTGCTCTTCCGCCTCTATGGCCCAGAGAAGCCCCTGTTTGAGAAGACCTGGACCTTGGACGACGTCGAGAAGATCGAATAGGCACCGGACGGCGCCGTTGCGCGAGATGACAGCAACGGGATCCAAGCAGGCGTCATTTCTTCTTCTTGGCCCTGGCCTCGAACCTGCGGGCCCGGGCTCCGTTTCCGCCCGGCATGCCATGGATTTCGAGTTACTCCCATGCAAAACTATCTTGTCAGCTCGTTAGACCTCTTCCACACCAATCGGGGCAGGTACCAAAGATGAAGACATTCCTCTCTACCGCAATCATTGCCGCATTGTTGTCAACGAATGCAACAGCGGCTCCGACCATCGTGACCCAGGACAACTTTCCTCGGGCGTACACAAACATGCGTCTTGGCGCCATTCTGCAGAACACGGGTGGCGTCAACAAGTTCTTCGCCATGCCGGTACCCAGTAGCAATCCAGATGAGCAGTTTGTTGTCCGAATGAATCGAGACACTCCCTATTCAGTGTCTGTCATCGACATGACGAGTGACAATGTCTACGTCACTGTTCCCGAGACGGAGCGGTATGTGTCCATTCAAATCGTTGATGAGAATCACGAGACACAGCCCATGATCTATGGGTCCGGAAGACACAAGCTCACGGCCAAGACCGACCATGCCTTTGTCATCGTTCGTGCTCTTGATGGCGGTATCCGTGATAAGCTGACGATCGAGGCGGGCAGTGCCAAACCCTTCGAGGTACAGGACTGGGACATGGAGTCATTCCACGCCGTCGACAAGGCTGGTAACACCGACTTCAGCGACGGATACGATCAGTCCAAGGCGTTCGGAAACAGCGAGAGCGGACAGACCAGCTATATGAACTATGTCGGAGCGGCGGGTGGTTGGGGCGGCGCAATGGTTGAGGACAACATCTACCAGACGAGTCGATACTTCAGCGCTGATGCTTGCTATGAGACCACCTTCGCTGACCCGGAAGCCAAGTACTTCTGGTCGGCAACCGTCTACAACGGCGACGGCCGCATGTTCAACGACAAAGCCAACCTTTCCAGCGAGATGAGTCCAGCACGGAACGCAGATGGCACCTATACCTTGCGCTTCGGTTGCGAAGGTCAGCCAAACAACATCCCGGTTGCTGAAGGAAACAAGACCGGCAAGTTCAATGTCCTGATGCGCCACTACGGCCCTGGCGAGCGGGTCAGGAATGGCGACGACGGCTACGACGCTACTGAGCTCATCCAGAAAGCGAAGTAGACGTGGCCAGCGTGCCATTGCATTGAAGCAGTGGCCTCGCCGGACGGCCCTCGGATCAAACGCTGCCCCGACGGTTCAGTAAGATGCCGAGCTTGGCGAGTTCTGCCTAGATGCGGGGGCTGCCCCACGTCGAGTTGTCACGCCACATCTGTCGGATCATGTTTCGGTGCTCTGGATCGAGCCTGGGGCGACCGCCTGCATTGCCGCTCTTCCACGTCCAGTACCCTCGGAATCCAGCTCGGTGCCAGGCGACAACTGTCGCGGGCTTCACGATGACCAGACTGCCCTTCCAGCCGGACCAGAGGTGTCGCAGCACCACCCAGACCGCGCGGTCCGCCTCTGTTAGTCGGGGCCGCCTGCCATGGCGATGGGCCACCATCAGCTGATGGCGCAGAGCGACGTTTTCGAGGGTGAGGTTCGCGCGGCTTCGCAACGCCGAGACGAGGCTCCGAACCAGAGCAGGCAGGACGTCGACCATGACCGACTCAGATTCCTCGATCCGGCGCGAAACGTCAATGATCCTCATCGTTACGAGGTTCTCGTTACCCACAGCCGTCATCTCGCTCGAGGGCGTCCTCAAGGTCGGCGGGAGCACTGATCAGTTGCCGGAACTCTGGCATCCCCAAGTCAGCAACGAGTACAAGGCGCGACTCATGGACGGGCTCATGGCGCCTACGTCACCAGCCGCCTACCGCAAGGAAACTTCTCTGGTGTACTCCGCGGGCTGGCCGCCCGCCTTCCTGGGTGATCTCCACTACTACCTGAACGAGTTCGACCTGACCGATCGAGCTTGCGAGATCGACACCGCCAAGGTGGCCGTTCACATCCTCACGGGCGAGTACGATTTCAGCGGCACGGTGGAGGGCAGTCGCGAAGCGCACGCCGCGATCGAGGGATCTACGTTCACCGAGATGACGGGCGTCGGCCACTTCCCGATGTCCGAGAATCCCGACGTGTTCCTATCCTACCTCTTGCCCGTACTCACGCTGCTTCGCAGCGGAACGACACAGCAGGCTAGCCGATAGCGACCGGGAACTCGACCCGAGTCATCACGCGGCCTCGTGATCGTCGGGGTTCAGGATCTCTTCCGATCGGTCGAGGCCGACCTGTGGCACGTCTGGCCGACGATGGCGCCCACCGTTCCCGAAGCACGACGTTCGATCGCGTCCGCAGGCCGTTTCATCGCCGCTCGGACGCGGCCCGCCTAGGGGACATGGCACGCGCACTCGGAGACGTCATGACGCATTCCCTGCCATGAGTCGCGCAACGTGGCCGGCGGCGCCGATCTCTTCGTAGCCTCGCCGCGCCTCTCGAAGTAGCTCATCGCGAAGTGCGGTGTCGCCCAGTACGAAGGCCAACTCGGCGCGCCACTCGCAGAGTGCCGGGGCCAGCACCCAGCCGTGCTGGCTACCGGCCCCATCCGCCATGGGATCGCAGGCAATTCTTCGATCCGCGTAGTCCTCGCTCGACGGTTCATCCCGAGGTAGTCGAGCGATCCGGCGGCGGGGCCGACCCGTTGGAGCGTCGGCGGAAGTCGCCAAGCCTGCCGCCGGCTCGCTTCCTGGACTGCCAGCGATCCCTGATGACATCGATGGCCGCCGAATCACGTAGTCTACCTGCGCCGGTGTGATCGTGCGCTCGCCCGCGATGCAATCGGGAAACTCGCGTCGATGATTTCGGCGCGAAGGGTGGCCTGGGGGCCTGGCAAGGAACTGGGCTGCTGACTCCAGAGACGGATCGAAGAGGAGGAGGCATCAGCGAGTCACTTCGGCAGATAGGCCGCGAACTCCTTCTCCACCGCCTTGCGATCCTGCGCCAGTCCTGAACTGACGCGCTTGGCCATGTCGCCGGGATAAAGATCCTCGACGCCGTCGCGGATCGCCTGCACCAGCTCGGCCGCTATGGCCCCGGGCTTCGCCTCGCCGCCGGGCGTCATGTCGGTGTCAACCGACCCCGGCAGCACCGCCATGACATGCGTGCCTTGTGCCGCCAGCTCCGCGCGAATGCCCTGCGTCATCAGCCAGCCAGCCGCCTTGGACGCGCACAGCGACCCGATCGCGGGGAGGCTGACCCGCGCCAGGAGCGAGAGTACGTTGACGATCATGCCACCGCCGTTGGCCGCCAGTACCGGCGCGAAGGCGCGGCACATCGTGAGCGTACCGATGTAGTTCGTCTCGACCTCTGCGCGGGCGTTGTCGACCGAGTCCGCGCCGATCAGCGGTGTGTTGGAATTGATGCCGGCGTTGTTGATCAGCAAATTGATGTCGTCGCACGTCGCCGCCGCGCCCGCGATCTGATCGGGGTTGGTGATGTCCAGCGTCACGGCCGCGATGCGGTCGGAGTCCTTGCTTGCGAGATTGCCGAGCTTTGCCACGTCCCGCACGCCGACGTAGATCTTCTCCGCGCCCGCATCGTACAACGCGTCGACCAGACACCGTCCGATGCCGCGGTTGGTCCCGGTCACCAGCACGGTTGCCCCTTCGACGTTCATATCGTTGCCCCGGCATGCGCATGCCCCTCGGCCACCTTCTTGAGACGCACCCGGTCGACCTTCCCGGTCGCGTTCAGCGGGAGCTCATCGAGCACCTCGATCACTTCGGGCGCCTTGTAGCCGACACGGGCGCGGGCAAACTCGATCAGCTGCTGAACCGTCGGGCGCTCCGCGCCGTCGACCAAGGCTACGTAGGCCCACACATTCTCGCCGTGCACGACGTCGTGGACGCCGACCACTCCGGCACCGGAGACCGCCGGGTGCTCGACGAGCGCCCCCTCGACCTCTTGCGGTGAGATGTTGGAGGCGTCGTGCACGATGATCTGCTTCCTGCGACCGCAGAACCAGAGATAGCCACGCTCGTCCGCCTTCATCACGTCGCCCGTGTCGATCCACCCGTCGATCACCGCATCGGCCGTCGCCTCCGGATCGTTCCAATAGCCGACCATGTTGCTGCGGGCCCTAGCCCAGAGCCGCCCCTCGAGACCCGCGCCGAGCTCCTCTCCTGCATCGTTCCGTATGGAGAACTCGAGGCCGGCGGCTGCGGGACCGACCGAGCCATCGTTGCCGGAAACCGCGTTGAGGGTCCCGAACCCGATCTCGGACGTCGCGTAGAGCTCCGCGATCGGGAAGCCTGCCAAAGCCGCGAACTCGCGCTCCAGCTCAGCCGAGACCGAGTCCCCTCCGGAGCAACAAAGGCGAACCGAAGAGAAGTCCGGGTGGACCGCTCCGTGGTCCCGCACCAGGGCGACCAGCATGGCTGGAAGCATGAACATCTTCGTCGGCCGGTGCGCGCGCAGAAGCGGCAGCACCCCGTCTCCGTCGAACGTCCGCGCCAGAACCACACGCGCCCCCGACCAGAACCCGGCCATCGACCACCAGTGTCCGCCGGCATGCGAGATGGACGACGCGGGCAGAACCACGTCGCCCGCGGTCAAGCCGAGCGACTGCGCCGTTCCAGCGATCACCCAGCCCAGAGTCTCGAAGGAGTGCGTGACCCCCTTCGGCTTCCCCGTGCTCCCCGAGGTGAAGAAGATAACCGCGGGGTCGTCTGACGCCGGCGTGGGCGGTTCCTCCCCGCCCGAGTCGTTCTCCAGTAGGTCCTCGAACCGCAGAGTCCGCCCATCGGTCGAAGCGTAGCGGATCACTCCGAGCCGCAGACGCGGCACCTCCTTGCACGCGGCCAGGTCCTCATCGCGCTCGGCGTGACTGATGAGGAGAACGGCCTCGGTCAACGACAACGCGTGATCGATCTCCGGCGGCATGTATCGGTAGTTCAGGGGCGTGGCGACGAAGCCCGCTCGCAGGCACCCGAGGTAGTGAATAAGAACTTCGACCCGGTTCGGCATGAGCGTCGCGACCCGGTCTCCGGGCCGAACGCCGTGAGCAAAAAGGCCGACTGCGTACCGGTGACTCGCCGCCTCGAGCTCGCGCCACGACCAACTCGAATCAGCCGAGACCAAGGCGACTTCGTCGGGGTTTTCCTCGCGACCAGCTCGTAGCACGTCGGCGAGCTCAGCCTTTCTGACAGTCAGATCTCCGCGGAGCCGCATTGGTCCCCTCCAGCGTACCATGAAGCTCGATGCCGGCCGTTACCGGGCAGGCTTCAGTTTCCGCTGGGACGCAATGAAGGTCTCCGCGGGCATCCTTCCGATCGATCGCCCCTACCAGCCCTCGATCATCTCGTTCGAGGGCTGGGTCCGGTCGAGCGCCTTGCGAGCGCACTCGGCGCCACCAACGGGCAGGCCGCGCGGATCGAGCAGCCCGACCTGAGCCAACACCGACGCCTGGTCCCAGTAGATGTGCTCGTGGACGATCTTGTCGCCGCGAAAGCTGATGATGGCGACGACCGCGATCTCCACCCGCGTGTCGGTCGGCGGAACGCCGGGCAGCATCCACGGGATCTCCACGCTATGCGTGAAGGTGACGTACTGCTCGTCCACGAGCTGTTCCTGTCCGACGGTGCGCGAGATCGGCGTCACCTCGAAGTCGGCCGGCACGCAAGGAATGAAAAACCTGGAATAGAACCTTCGGAGAGCCTGTTTGCCGGCGCCGCCCGTCATCGTCGGGACGTGATTGACGTAGTTGTCGTCGACCATCGTTTCGAGCGTTGCCTCGGGATCCCGAGTCTCGAACTCGTAGCGGGTGTGTGCATCCCATAGCGCAGCAAGGTCGGGGCCTTCGGTACGGTCGCTCTCCGTTCTCATGGCCCGAGGCTACAGCGACCGCCGGCGCTCGTACAGGGGGGGGGCTCCCTTGAGGCGTGTCGACGACCGCCTGCTGGCTACATCGTTGATCCGCAGCGGAATTGCAGGGAATTCGCCGGACGGCGAGAACGTCGGGATGCGATCTCCGTTCCTGGCTCGCGAAGATGCTGGACCTCTATGGGGATCGAATCCGACTATGGACGCGACCCGCCACCCGACCCATCGTCGGATATGTCCTAGACCAATTCCGGTCTCGGCGAACCCTGATCCGAGAGAACCTGTGTGTTCTCAGAACCCATCCGCGCCCCGATCACGCGGCCTCCGCCCAAGTGTAGCGATGCTGGAGCCCACCAACACGCGGTAGGCCGACTACCCGCGCAGTCGAGGAGGGTCGCTGCTCGGCCAATCGTCCCGAGGGAGCGTCTCGCGTTCGCGTGGGAACGCGGCCCTCGTTATAGTACTCCACGTAGGCGGTGAGGAGACGCCTCCGGTGTCGCTCGTCGAGCACGATGACATGATCGAGTAGCTCTCTACGGCACGTCCCGACCCATCGCTCGGCGTACGCATCTGCCAC
This sequence comes from Deltaproteobacteria bacterium, assembly GCA_029262355.1. Taxonomy (GTDB): domain Bacteria; phylum Desulfobacterota; class Binatia; order UBA12015; family UBA12015; genus VGTG01. Next base: position 228 of record JAJCZO010000131.1, on the reverse strand, counting down.
GGGCATCGATAGGCCGTGCGAACCGGCTCGGTGCCGAGCGCTTTGATGGCCGCATCGACGCGAGCGCTAAAGATCGTGTCTCGGTCATGGATGACGTAGCGCGGTGCCGACTCGTCCGGGAAGGATTCGCGGAGCTGTTGGATGACCCACGCCGAGGTCGGGTTCTTCGTGACGTTGAAGTGGACGATGCGACGGGAGCCGTGCTCGATGAGGAACCAGACGTAGAGA
>JAJCZO010000130.1 GCA_029262355.1 Deltaproteobacteria bacterium | reverse complement strand
AGAACTACGATCCGCTCATCCTCCGTCACGTCGCGGAGCACTCGCTCGGCGTTGTTGATGGAGGTTGCAGCTGGAAGTTCGACCCAGCCCTCTTCCAAGCCGTGAGCCGCTCGCAGACCGCTGAGCTCTTGCCGAAGGTGAGCGGGAGGGTGGCTCTCATTCGGTCGGAGTTTGGCCTCGTCACGCAGGAGGTTGGCGCGATCATGTACGAGGCCCTCGGGCGCGTCGCGCCGGTCGTCGAGATCCCACTCGCGGGGCATCACATGATGCTGGACCAACCGCTCTTGCTCGTCACGGCGCTGCGCGCGCTGCTGGCCGATTGGGAACATTCGGTGCCGTTCTCTCGCCAGCACATCGTTCGGCGGTAGAGGTCCCTATTCTGGCGGGTCGACGGGCTTGCCGAGGAAGTCGTCGTTGATCGACATGCGGACGTTGCCGGACGCGCCACGCTCGCCGGCGGCCGCGAACTCGGCGCGCTTGTCGGCGTAGTAGGGCTCGCGGAAGTCCCCCTTCGATGCGGCATTGTAGGTGAGGTACATCACGCGCCGCGGAGAATCGGATTGGTTGGTGTCGCTCTTGTGTGGCGCATAGGAGTCGAAGAACATGATGTCCCCTGGCGCGGCTTCGAGGGGTTCCCAGGTGGCGTGCGCGAGCCACTCATCGCTGATTCGTCCATCGACGTTGGGGAGGAGCCCCCGGTCGTGACCGGGAGCCAGGTAGAGGCACCCGCTCTGAACCGTTGCTGGGTCGAGAGGGACCATGCACGAGATATGGTGGTCGACGAAGCGGTAGGCGGGCGCGTCCTGGTGGGGAGCGAAGCCGCCACCGCCGGGGTATTTGTAGTTGATCTTCTCTTTGAACAGCACGGCGGGCTCGCCGAAGAGCTCTGCGAGGATCGTCGGGAGAAGGCCGCCGCGAAGAAAGGAAGACAGCCCGGGGTGAGAGGAGTCGAAGTCTTCGCTGCGAGCGATGCGGGGGCCGGCCGCGGTCTGCTCGAAGTGGTGCATCCCGGGGCCGTGACGTGCCGACCATCCCTCGATCTCTTCGACCCAAGCCGTGAGCTCGGCGACCCGGGCGGCGTCGAGAATGCCACGTAGCACCACGAACCCGTGCGCACGCCATTGTTCGCGCTGGATTGCGCTCAGTACTGCCATCGGACCGGGAGTATACCATGGGAGAGCCGAGCGGGTACCGTCGTCCCTTACTCGATCGTGAGTACGTCGATTCCAAAGTCGCGGCGTAGATCGGCGAGCGGGGCGCCCGAGTGATGCTCGGGCTCGGCCCACGGCCACCGCCGACTCATTCTCCGACAGCGGAGCAGGACCTTCGGCATGACGATGGTGGATCGCGCGGCGGTGGACGCGACGTCGCCCCAGGCGAGCGTGGTGTAGATCTCCTGCGACTCCGGCAACCGGTAGTAGGAAAGCAGGCGACCAATACCAGCATCGGTCCCAAAGAAGCTCCACATTTTCACCATGCCCTCGTTGAGAAGCGTGGTGCTGCATCCGAAGAGGACATGAGCGGCGTCATGGCACCGAAAGAACTCCTGGGCCTGGTCGGACAACCCGCGTCCCCGCGCGAGATCGTCCCGGCTGGCGTAGTATTCTTGCAGCCCCTCGCCGAGCGTCTGGCTCGTTTCGGCATTTTGGAACCCGAGAAGCATGGATGGCCTCCTTTGCCGGGGTACCCTAGCATAGGGCAGCCGGCTGGTCCGCAGAACGCGAGCCTCGAACTTCTGGGGTGCGGCGGCGTTCTCTAGGCTTCGGTCGCGCGTGTCTCCGCGCGGGCCGAGGCATTCTGCCACAGCGTCTCGACGTTCTCGCCGAGCGACACGCCGAGGATCTCGTCGAGGTGTGCGCGGTACTCCTCGAGGGACCGGATTTCGCGCTCCCGCCTTTGATTGTTGGCGACCTCGATCCACGTCGTGTCGCGTAGCGCGCGATACCCACTCGGTGTGCGCCGGATGACCATCGCGTAGCTGACGAACGGCGACCACTCCGCCGTCTGGAGCCTCGTGCACATCGGCTGGAACGACGCCAGCTCGCGGGCTTCCTCGGTGAAGTCGAACGACGGTGCCATGCCCAGCGCGTGATTGTGGAATCGCCACCAGGTGCGATCGAGCCGCTCCAGCCGAAACTGCAGTGGTCCCTCGGACCAGCTGCGCTCTTCGAGGGGGAAGGGCTCGCTCGGGCCGTCGCCCAGGCCTACGTCCACGACGTATCTGCGGTCGAGATCGACGAACCCGATCAGGTGGTTGTCTTGCGCCTCGTCGCCGATGAGTGCGCGGGCGACCGCCCCGGCTCCACGGGTGACCGCGAAGCCGATCTCGGCCAGTGCCCAGGTGAGGGTGCCGTTCATCTCGTAGCACCACCCGCCTCGGCCTTGCGTGACGATTTTTTCGTGGAAGTCGCTCACGTCGAGGGTGTTCTCGCCCCCGAGATGTAGAGCCAGGTTCTCGTAGGGAATGGAATCGATGTGCGCGCGGTGGATGGCCGTGAGTGCGGCGAGACTGGCTTCCGTGGGCCCCCGGTATCCGATCCTGTCAAAGTAGGCGTGGAGTGGCATCTCGTATCGTCGCGTCAGCGGGCAAGCTTCGCGTAGTGCTTCACATTACGCGCTTCTGCCACGAGAATCACGCTCTCGGCGACGTTTGTGGCGTGATCCGCGACACGCTCGAGGTGTTTTGCGATCAGAATCATGTCGACGGCCTCGGACGCGTTCTCGGGATGCTTGTCGATGGCTTCGAGGGCGGCCAGCACCACCAGATCCTCTTCTGCGTCGATCGTCTCATCGCCCTTGAGGACATTGCGGGCGACACCTGCGTCGGTGTTGCCGAAGGCGTCGAGGGCCTGGCGAAGGGCGTGCTGTGTGTCGCGTCCCAGCTCTCGAAGGGTGCGGGGAACGACGGCTCGTGGCTGGCGAGACAGTCGGGCGGCGCTCTTGGCGATGTTGCGAGCGAGGTCGCCCACGCGCTCGAGATCGTTCGCGATCATCTTGATGGCGATGACCTCGCGAAGGTCCTCGGCGACTGGCGCCTGGAGAGCGAGGGTCTTCAAGACCTGGTCGTCGATCTCGACGTCGAGCCGATCGATCTCTACGTCATCGTCGTTCACCTGCACGGCCAACTCGGCGTCGCGCTCGAACACGGCACGCAGCGCTTTGTCCAAGATCGCCTCCGACCGGATGCCCATTCGGAGAGCGAGCTCCCGAAGGTTGCGAAGGACTGGATCGAATACACGACTCATGACGACCTCGTATCGCTGTGCGGGATCATCCGTACCGCCCGGTGATGTAGTCCCGAGTCTGGGGCTCCGAGGGGTCGGTGAAGATGTGCTCGGTAGCACCGGCCTCGACCAGCTCGCCCAGATGAAAGAAGGCGGTTCGCTGCGAGACCCGGGCCGCTTGCTGCATGTTGTGGGTGACGATCGCGATCGCGTAGCGGCCTCGCAGCTCGTAGATCAGCTCCTCGATGCGCGCGGTTGCGATAGGATCGAGGGCGGAGCAGGGCTCATCCATCAAGATGACTTCTGGGTCGACCGCGATCGCGCGTGCGATGCACAACCGTTGTTGTTGCCCTCCCGAGAGGGCGATGCCGGGCTCGTCGAGGCGGTCGCGCACTTCGTTCCACAGGCCGGCGCGGGTGAGGCTGCGCTGTACGATTTCATCGGTTTCGGCTCCCTTCCGAGCCAGTCCGTGAATCCGAGGCCCGTAGGCGACGTTGTCGTAGATCGACTTCGGGAAAGGGTTCGGCTTCTGAAAGACCATGCCGACGCGCGCGCGGAGCTGTACGACATCCATGCTCTCGCCGTAGATCGGCGCGCCGTCGAGCGTGATGTCGCCGGTTACGCGGCACGAGGGAATCGTGTCATTCATTCGGTTGAAGCAGCGGAGGAGCGTGGATTTGCCGCAGCCCGAGGGGCCGATCAGGGCCGTCACCTCGTTCTTCGAGATCTCGAGGTTCACGTTCTTGACGGCCCACGTGTCGCCGTAGTGAACGTTCACGCCGGACGCCTGCATCTTCACGTCTCTCTCGGTGTCCTCGCAAGGCGTGGTGGCGGTTGGCGCGGGGGTGACCATCTTCATCGCGGGTGCGGTTGCCATCTTCGTGCTCCTACCAGCGTGTCTCGAGCTTTTGACGCAGGCCGATCGCCGCTGCGTTCATGAGGACCAGGAAGGCGAGGAGAACCAGGATGGCGCCTGAGGTCTTCTCGATGAAGCCGCGCTCCGGACTGTCCGCCCACAGGAAGACCTGCACGGGCAGAGCAGTGGCCGCGTCGGTGAAACTGCCCGGGACATCCACGATGAACGCCACCATTCCAATCATCAGAAGAGGAGCTGTTTCTCCCAACGCGCGTGCCATTCCGATGATCGTTCCCGTGAGGATGCCGGGCATCGCCAGGGGCAGGACGTGGTGCGCGACGACCTGGAGCGGAGAAGCCCCGAGGCCGCGGGCCGCTTCTCGGATGGACGGCGGAACCGCCCTGATCGCGGCGCGTGCTACGATGATGATCGTCGGCAGAGTCATGAGCCCGAGAGTCGCGCCACCGACGATGGGGGCGGATCGGGGCATGTGTAGGAAGCCGAGGAAGACGGCCAGGCCTAGCAGTCCGAACACGATCGACGGGACGGCCGCGAGGTTGTTGATGTTGACCTCGATGACGGTCGTCCACCGACTCTTCGGTGCGAACTCCTCGAGATGGACGGCGGCAGCGACGCCAAGCGGAAAAGCGAGCGCGAGCGTAACGATGAGGGTCAGGAACGAACCAGTGACGGCGCCGTAGATACCGGCGAGCTCCGGTTCGCGTGAGTCGCCTGACGTGAAGAAGAGGGTGTTGAAGGTGGTTCGGATGCGCCCCTCGTCGTCGAGCCCGTCGATCCAGCCGATCTGGGCGTCCGTCAGCCGTCGGGCGCTTTCGGGTAGGTCGCGGGTCGTCGTGCCCTTCTGGAGCAGATCGACCTCGTCGTCGGCCGGAACCCACGTGGCGACGGTTCTCCCGACGAGGTTGTGATCCGCGAGCAGCATGTCGCGCACCTGACTGCGTGCTCCGGCGCTCGTCAGCGATTGGAGCGCACGGACGCCGGAGCGGCTTTTCACGTCGGGGAAGCGGGCACTCAGGGCGCCGCGGATGAGTGCTCCAAAGTCGGCCCGACGGATGGCGTCTTCACGCTCGACCGTCGGCAGGGCTGTGAGGTCGCCGATGACGTCGCGATCGAACAGGATGTCGAGACGGACCTGCGTCTGCCGGAACGCGGAGACCCCGTTCGTGGCGATGCTGCCTAGTAGGAGGGCCAGGACAGCGACCGCTGATGCGATGGCGCCGATGCCGACCCACCGGAAGACACACTCCGACCGGTGGCGTCGGCGCAGGCGGGCCTGCAGCGCGGGGGAGCTCCAGCGCGAGGCGCTGGCGACGGAGGGCTCAGTCATATTGCTCCCGGTACTTCTGCACCATGCGCAGCGCGAGGATGTTGAGCCCCAAAGTGATGACGAACAGGACGAGCCCCAGTGCGAAGGCGGCGAGCGTCTTCGCGCTGTCGAACTCCTGATCACCGGTGAGAAGAGTGACGATCTGGACGGTCACCGTGGTGACGGCCGCGAACGGATTCGCCGTGAGGTTGGCGGCAAGTCCGGCCGCCATGACCACGATCATCGTCTCGCCGATCGCGCGGGAGATCGCGAGCAAGAAGGCCCCGACGATCCCGGGAAGGGCCGCTGGGAGGATGACGAGGCGAATCGTCTCGGAGCGCGTGGCCCCCAGCCCGAAAGAGCCATCACGAAGCGAGGTGGGGACCGCGGTGATCGCGTCGTCGGAGAGGGACGAGATGAACGGTATGATCATGACGCCCATGACGAGGCCGGCCGCCAGTGCGCTCTCGGACGCCACGTCGAAGCCGAACCAGCTTCCCCAGTCGCGGATCGTCGGTGCGATGACGAGTGCGGCGAAGAAGCCGTAGACGACGGTAGGCACGCCGGCCAGGATCTCGAGGATCGGTTTCACGACGCTCCGGAGCCGAGGACTCGCGTAGAACGTCATGAAAATCGCCGACATGAGTCCGATCGGAGCGGCGATCGCGATCGCGATGCCGGTCACGAGGATCGTGCCGGCAAAGATCGGGACGGCTCCGAAAGAGCCTGAGCTCGCGACCTGGTCGGCGCGGAGCGCCGTTTGGGGGCTCCAGTGGAGTCCAAAGAGGAACTCGCTGAGGGGCACCCGCTGGAAGAAGCGAACCGTCTCGAAGATCAGCGAGAGAACGATGCCCAGGGTCACGAGGATCGCGATCGTGGAGCTGATCATGAGCAGGCCGGTGACCACCCTTTCGACCCTGATTTGGGCTGACCGGTCCGGCCGGTGGCCGACGTCGCCCGCGCCAGCGACTGTGGCGGACCCGCGCTGGCGGCTTGCCCGGAAGCCGGTGAACGACAGGGCCAGGAGGGCCGCAGCGAGAATCGTCACACTCACGGGCGGTCAATCCTGTGCGGCGAGGCGGAGCTGCTTCGATCCCAGGGCGTCGGCCCGGTACTTGTCGCGTTGGTTCTTCGGTGCGGGGATGAGCCCCTTGTCGGCGAGGTAGCCGTACTCGCCGTATGCCTTCTCGCTCGTGAACTCGGCCGTGAACTCCCGGATGCCCGGGATCGACGTGGCGTGAGCGTTCTTGATGTAGATGTACAGCGAACGCGAGATGGGGTAGGCGCCCGACGCGATGTTCTCGAAGCTGGGCGCCACACCGTCAACAGTGTTGCCCTGCACGGTGTCGGCGTTCTGATCCAGGAAGCTGTAGCCAAAAACCCCGAGCGCATTCGGGTTGGCGCTGAGCTTCTGGACGATGAGGTTGTCGTTCTCACCGGCCTCGATGTAGGCGCCGTCCTCTCGGACCGATCGGCAGGTCGCCCTGTACGCGTTCTTGTCGACTTCCTTCAGCGCTTCCAGGCCGGGAAACGTCTTGCAGCCGCCCTCGAGGGCGAGCTCGTTGAATGCATCGCGGGTGCCCGATGTCGGGGGCGGACCAAGCACTTCAATCTTTACGTCGGGAAGCGATGGGTCGACGTCTCTCCAGGTCTGGTTCGGGTTCGGCACGAGGTCGCCGTTCGGAGCCGGAATCTCCTTTGCGAGGGCCAAGAAAATGTGTCGGAGCGTGAGCGCGGTGGGTTTCGCTTTCGTGGAGCTCGCCAGGACGATGCCGTCGAAGCCGATCATCACCTCGGTAATGTCGGTGACGCCGTTTGAGGCGCAAAGCTCGACTTCTGAGAGCTTGATGCGCCGCGATGCGTTGGAGATGTCGGCGTGATCCTCGCCGACGCCGCCGCAGAATAGCTTCATTCCGCCACCCGTTCCCGTGCTCTCGACGATCGGCGTCTTGAACGAGGTCGTTCGGCCGAACTCTTCGGCCACCACCGTGGAGAACGGGTACACGGTCGAGGATCCGACGATCCGGATCTGGTCGCGGGCCGTGGCGCTCGTGGCCCACAGCATCATCATCGCGGCGACGACAACCGAGCCGACGCACCTTCCCTTGCGCATGGTCGCTCCTCTCGTGTGGTGCTGAGTCGAATTCACACTCGTGGAGCTACCGGTCGTCTGTGACTGCTGGCTTCCAGTTTTGTGACGGTTTGGTGAAGACGGATTCTCTAAGTATTTTCGTTGGTTTCCGGGGGTGATCGGTCGCTGGGCAGAGTGAACGAGAAGGTCGACCCCTCCCCGAACTCGCTCTCGACCGCGACGTCGCCGCCCATCCGGTGCACCAGGTGGCGCACGATGGAAAGACCGAGGCCCGTGCCGCCCAGCTCGCGAGAGCGCGCCTTGTCGACCCGGTAGAACCGTTCGAAGATTCGGGAGAGGTCTTCCTCTGGGATTCCGAGTCCGGTGTCGGTAACGCAGGCGCGTACCTGTTCGCCCACCCGGTCCACCCGAACTTCGATCCGCCCGCCTGCCTCGGTGTACTTCACGGCGTTGTCCAGAAGGTTCGAGAGCACCTGCTCGGCGGCTTGACGGTCGGCCCAGGCGACGGCCGGCTCGGTGACGGCGAGATCGATGGTCAGGCGCGAGGCCGCCGGGCGCCGTTGGGTGTCGTGGACCAGCGAGCTTGCGAGCGCGGCGAGGTCGACGGGGGCCAGGTTGAGACTCGCGGCGCCGCTTTCCGCGCGGGAGAGGACGAGAAGGTCGTCGACGATGCGCTCGAGACGCAGGGCGTGACGTTTGATGATCCCAAGGTATGATTGTTGGTCTGCCTCGGGGAGCTCGGGATCGTCGAGCAGCGTCTCGGTAAAACCTCTCACCGCGGCGAGCGGCGTGCGGAGCTCGTGTGACGCGTTCGCCACGAAGTCTTGTCGGATCTGCTCGAGGCGGCGGATCTCGGTGAGGTCGTGGAGAACGGCAACCGTTCCCATTCGCGGTGCGTCGCCCGACGGAAAGCGCACGGCTTGAGCGCGAAGGTCGCGGGGGGTGTGCCCGCTGGTCTGGATCTCGGCTGACACGGGATCGTTGGTCTGCGCAGCATCGCTCAGGAGCTGCTCGAAGTCGGTGTTGCGCACGATCTGTAAGGGGGATCGCCCGCGCAGCTCGCCCCAGAGGTCGAACAGCTCGCGGAACCGCTCGTTGACGAGCAAGAGACCACCCTCCGCATCGACGACGAGTACCCCCTCCGCCATCGAGTTCAGGACCGCGTGGAGGCGCTCCTTGTCGGCGGTCGTCTCGTCGAGCTGTTGGCGGAGCTGCTCGGCCATCCGGTTGATGGCCTCCGAGATGTCTCCGAGCTCGTCGCTCATCCGAAGCGGCAACCGGGTCTCCAGGTCTCCCCGGGCAATCGAGGCTGCGACCCGTCGCATCTCGTTCAGTGGGCGCAGAGCCCACCACGAGAGAACGAAGGAGAGTGCGATGGCTGCGATCAGGCCCAGAACGGTTGCCGTGATCAGTCCGACTCGGAGGTCCCAGACGACGTCATCGAGATCCGAGAGGTCGGCGGCAAGCCGCACGACTCCGCCCCCGCCTCCGAGCGGTGCGGCGAGGTAGAAGAGGCGCCGTTCCACGGTGTCGCTCTTGCGGGCGTCCTGTCCGGTGCGTCCCTCGAGTGCGGCGCGAACCTCGGGGCGGTCGGAATGGTTGACGACCGCGGGGAGACGATCGAGTGGAACATCGGAGTCCCCGACCACCGTCCCGTCCGATGTGATGAGGGTCACCCGCGCCGCGGCCGCCCTCCCGGCGCGCTTCGCGAGTGCGTCGAGCGCCGCCGGCGAGGCGGTGGCGAAGCGTGTCTCCCGAGCGAGCTCACTGACCAGGGCCACGCGCTCGCGGAGTGAGCGCTCGATCTGCGCGGTCTCGCGCTCGCGCAGATCTCGCTCGACGAGGATACCCGAGACCAGGCTCACGAACAGGATCAGGGCCGTGAGCGCGGCGGTGAGTTTGAGCTGGAGTGTCGGCACCGTCTGCTCGGTCGGCTCACTCCGCGAAGCGGTAGCCGACGCCTCGTACGGTCTCGATCATGCTGCCGGCCCGGCCGAGCTTCTCTCGCAGCCGTTTGAGGTGGGTGTCGATCGTACGGGTCGTTACGACGACGTCCGAGCCCCAGACCCGGTCGAGGAGGTGTTCGCGTGTGAGGACCCGTCCGGGATTTCGCATCAGGGTGTGGAGGAGGTCGAACTCCTTGGCGGTGAGGTCGATCTCGGCGTCGCCAACGAAGCAGCGGTGCCGCTCGGGGTCGACTCGTAGGCCGCCGAACTCGATGGAGCTCTGCGGCGTCGTGGTGGGGCTCTTCCGGCGAAGGACCGCACGGACGCGAAGGACGAGCTCGCGAGGACTGAAGGGCTTGGTGACATAGTCGTCCGCACCGACCTCGAAACCGACGACGCGGTCGACCTCGTCGGCTCTCGCGGTCAGCATGATGATGGAGACGTCGACCAGCGCGGGGTCGGCGCGGATCCGGCGACACAGTTCCGTGCCCGAGACATCGGGCAGCATGAGATCCAGCACGATCAGATCCGGCCTGGCACGCCGTAGCTCCGCCTGCGCGACTCGCCCGGAGCTGGCCGTATCGACCCGGTAGCCCTCGCGGACCAGGTTTACGCGCACGAGTTCGAGGAGGTCTGGCTCGTCGTCGACTACGAGGATTCGCTCGGCCATGTTGCCGCGCACGCTAGCAGCGTCATCGGGCACGGCAAAGCCGTCGCTCTCCTCGGTCCTGTCCTACTCCAGATTTAGGACAGTGCCCTCTGCTCAGCGTTGCTCGCGCTCGGAACTGGCGTTCAAGCGGTACGCGACCAGGCGGGGCGGGTTTGCCACACCTACCGGCCACAGGAGGTCATCGCCGGCAATGGCCGGCCACCCGTTGATGCCCCCGGGGGCTTCGATCGTGTGCACGGTTTCTCCGGTGGTGCGGTCGAGCGCGTAGATTCGTCCCTGGAAGGTTGCCGTGAACACGAGATCGTTGACCACGGTGGTGGCGCCCAGGGGGTCGCCGTCGACTTCCACGTCCCACAGGATCCTGCCGTCGGCCGCGTCGATCGCAAGGATTTGACCGGGCGCCGTCCCGAGCTGCGAGCCGATGTACGATGTCTGGTCGGGCGCGAGCGTGGTCGGCGCGTTCAGGGTGGCGACGTAGACCACGCCGTCTGCGGCGGCGGGAGGCGTCAGTACGCCGCCGAACGTGCCTGGCCAAACCTCGGTCGGGCCGTCGAGTGCGTCGAGCTCGTCATTCTCATGATGGCCGATCGGGGTTTCCCAAAGCAGCTCGCCCGTTTCGAGATCGTGCCCGATCACGAGCCCGGCCTTTCCGGTCCCGACGACGACTCGAAAGTGCCGCCCCCCGATCTCGACGTCGACCAGCAGCGTGTGGACGAGATCGCGGTCGAAGATGTCGTGCGGCGTCGCCTGGCGGTACCACTCCATTTGCCCGCCTTCGGCGTTCAGGGCCACGACCGAATTGGTGTAGAGGTTCGGTCCGGGGCGACTCGTCCCGTTGGGGAACGCCGGGGTGCCCGGGAACGGGGCGGGGTTCGCGACGCCCCAGAAGATCACGCCGGAGTCGACGTCGATCGATGGTGGGTACCAGGAGCCGCCTCCTGAGTTGATCTCGGGCTCGCCCCAGATGTCGTCCGAGGCGATCGTGTCGAACTCCCACGTGAGCGCGCCTGTCTCGACGTCGCGCGCCTGCAGGATGCCGTGGTCGCCGCCTTGGTAGATGCCTTCGAGGCTGACCGGCACCGTGCTCGCGAGCACCTGTCGTCGAAAGACCGTCGGTTGGATGTCGACGCCGTCGGTCGGGGTGCGGGTGAGTCTCTCTCTCCAGACTTCGGTGCCATCGTCGAGGTCGAGGGCGAAGAGGTCGTCCGTACCCTCGACGGCGTAGAGCAGCCCCCAGCCGACCGCGACCCCGTTTGGGCCGATCACGAAGGTGTCCAGATCGTGCTTCCATAGCGTCTTGCCGCTCTCTCTCGAGATCGCGGTCACGTTGCTCGAAAGATCTTGGATGTAGACCGTGTCGCCGAAGATGAGCGGGGTGGTCGAGAGGTTCCCGAAGGCACCGCTGCCGGGCAGCGCGACTTCCCAGGCGACCTCCAGGCTTGCCACGGTCGACGCGTCGATGCCCGAGTGGGTCGTCGCGCGAGAGTTCCGATAGTCGCGGCCGGGCAGAGGCCAGTCGTTTTCGAACGCCGTGACCTCTGGGGGAACCAGATCGCTGAGCTGGGCGGGGGAGGGTGACGGCTCTGGCACCTCGGGCCGCCTGTCCCCGTTCGCGGCGGAATCGATTGCGCTGTCCGACGAGCATCCGCCGCCTGCCAATAGCGCCACGAGGGCGAGCCGAAGGCCGAATCTGTCGTGCGCGCCGAGAGTTCTCACGCCGATCTTTCTACCTCAAGCAGGGGGCTCCGAGCGACCCCGGAACGCGAGGAGGCGCCCCGGGCGCGACGTCTGTGACCGCGGTGCCTGGGTTCGACCCGGTCACGGTGCGTCCACGAGTCGCACCTCGAACATGCGGGGCCAGAGCTTTCCAGTGATGAGAAACGTGCCGCCGCCCGCGCGGTACGCAATGCCGTTCAGGACATTCGCGCCGGCACGCTCGGAAGCGGTCAAGAGCCCCGAGCCATCGATCACGGCGGTCACGTCACCGCTCGCCGGATCGATCTCGGCGATCCAGTCGGTTTCGAACACGTTCGCGTAAACCTTGCCGTTGACGCATTCGAGCTCGTTGAGCCGCTCGAGGGGCTCTCCCGCTTGGCGCACCTCGACCTGCCGTTGGAGCTCGAACGTCGCGGGGTCGCGGAAGTAGAGCGTGCTCGACCCGTCGCTCATCACGAGGCGCGAGCCATCGTAGCAAAGGCCCCAGCCCTGGGTCGTGTAGCGATGCTCGCGCACAAGAGCGAATGAATCGCGGTCGTAGACTCGCGCCACGCCCGCGGTCCAGGTGAGTTGGATGAGCTGGGATCCGACGGAGGCGAGCCCTTCACCGAAGAGCGCGGGTGGAAGGTCTACGCGCCGCTGAATCTGGCCGGTCGTGAGGTCGACTTCTCGCAAGCTGGATTGGCCGCGAAGCCCGGTGCTCTCGAAGACCTGGTCGCCGCGAACGAGCAGCCCCTGGGTGAACGCCTGGCTGTCGTGGGGATAGGTCCTCACGATTTCGAGCTGCTTGCGAGGGATCTCTGCCGGGGGCTCGGCATTACCGTCCCCGGCTCCGCCGCAGGCGGCGACGAGCAGGAGAAAGAGTGCGATTGGAAGCTTGGACATGCCGGCCATCGTAGCAGGGATCCCGGCGGGCCAGCACTCTCGAATTCGGCAGCCGGTCGGGAGGCGGAAGTGCGAACGGGCGCCCGATGGGCTCCAACGGCGCTGGCCGGGTGGACCGCGCCGCCGGTTCTTGGCTACCCGCGGTGTACGCAGGGATCTGCCTTGCCGGCAAGGTGGGCGCTCCTTGTGATGGCCTCGGTGACGATGCCGTCTGCGACTCGTCTCCGGATGCTCGTGATGGCTGGTGTGATGCCTGTCGGATAACCCGGGGGCGAGAGCACCGAGAACGAGATGCTGATCTTGCTGGGGAGTTGGTACCGGGTCGTCGGGAGGTGCTTTTCAACAGCCTGCTAGGCGTCGTCGCTGGCGCGATAGGCTCCGCTCGCGTTCTCGGTCCCAACCGTGACTCGCGGGCGACCAGAGAGCGCGTCGGAGCTAGCCGTTGTCCAGGCCGGTGAGCCACCGGCTGAGTCCTGCCACGATCGTGCCGATCACCGTACAGGTGACCAGGTTCCAGGCCATTCAAGGGAAGCCGCACCCGGGCATCGCGAGCGACACCCAGGTCAGCGGGAACACGATCAGGAAGCCGCAAAGCGGTCCGCGAACGAACCACGGCCGCGGCCAGTGCGTGATCCCGACGAGGAAGCCGATCATCGATCGCGCGATGTACCAGCCCCAGATCGCGATGTTGCCTTGGATGTAGAGGATGTTGAACTTCTCGGCGATCGGTCCGTGTACGAGGGTCGGCGCCCAGCCCAGAGCCAGGCCGAGAAGCGTGCACGTGATGAGGTAACGGCTCGGCACACACTGGTGTATACACGGGTGCTGCGGGTCGACAACCGATGACGGTCGCGCGACGCGGCGCGGCGCGCTATTGCGCGAGACCAGTGGTGACCTGCGATGCAGGAAGCGAGAGAAGGTCATAGGGTAGCGAAGGAACCGCGCAGAGAGCCGGCGTCTCTCGTCGGTGGGTACGTCGTCCCGTTCGCGTTGATTCATGTCGGTGCCATGGCCGCGCTGCTTCGGGGCGTATCGGTGCTCGGGGTTCTGTTGTTCCTCGCGGTTTTCATGCTTCAGGGGTTTGGGATTACCGCCGGCTACCACCGGTACTTCGCCCACCGGAGCTTCAAGACGTCGCGCGGCTTTCAGTTCGTCCTCGCCGTGCTTGGGACGCTGGCCGTGCAGAAGGGCGTTCTGTGGTGGACCGCCCATCACCGGCGACACCACCGCTGCGCCGACGCGGAGGGCGATCCGCATTCGCCGCGCGATGGAGTCGTGTGGTCGCACATGGGATGGTTTCTTTCGGCCCAAGCCGAGGCAACCGACCCTGCGGCGATCGGCGACCTCACCGGGTTTCCGGAACTGGTCTGGCTGGACAGGAACTTCGTGACGCCGCCGCTGCTTCTGGCGGTTGGGCTGTCGGCGGCGTTCGGTTGGACCGGCTTGTTGTGGGGCTTCTGCCTCGGAACGACCGCCGCTTGGCATCTGACCTACGCCGTGAACTCGCTCGGACACCGACGCGGCTCTCGCCGATACGACACCGCCGACGATAGTCGTAACAGTTTCGCGCTCGCCCTTTTCACGTTTGGCGAGGGCTGGCACAACAATCACCACCGATTCCCCTCGTCGTCGCGACAGGGGCTGTTGTGGTGGGAGATCGACTGGACCTACTACGCGCTTCGCGGGTTGCTTTTGTCGGGCCTCGTGTGGGACTTGGTCGAGCCGCCGGTCTCCTCGCGGAATGCTTCGCACTGATGCCGTTCTCCGCGCGCTTCGCACTGATGCTGGTGTCGGCGGGACTCTACGGGCTCTCCTTCCCTCCCTACGGTTCGGCTGCGGTCGCGTGGTTCGCCCTCGTGCCGCTCCTGCTCGCGCTGCCCGGTCTCGGCGTGAGCGCCGCCCTTTTCTTGTCGTGGCTCTCGGGGCTCGTGATGGCCTACGCAATCACGGACTTCCTGCCGGACGCCGTCGCGAACTACTACGCCCAGGGCCCGGTTTTCGGCATGGTGCTCTTCGTCGCGAGTGTCTCCGTGATGTGCTGTCTCTCGCACATGCTGTTCGCGGTTTGGTACCGGTGGCCGCGGCGGTCGACGGGCCCGTGGTCGCCCTTCGTCGTCGGTGCCGCCTGGGTCGTGGCCGAGTTCATCCGCGGCGATCTGGAGGGGAACCCGTGGGGCACGATGGGGTACACGCAGGCGCGGGTGTTGCCCCTGGTTCAGCTCGCCGAGTGGACGGGAGTGTACGGCGTGAGCTTCCTGATCGTCGTCAGCAACGCGGCTCTGGCCGAGGTGGTCTCGGCGGTCGCCCGCCGCTCCAGACCTACGCGCGAGCTTCGTACGGTAGCGGCCGTCGCGGTGTTGGGGATGGCCATCTTCGGATGGGGCTGGGTGCGGCTCGGGCAGGTCGAGGCGGAGCGGGGTGGCGACGTTCCGATTGCGGTGGTGCAGGGCAATCTCGATCTCGGGGCACGTTGGCACAGCGATCTCTACGGTCGGAACTTGAAGGAGTACTTGCTCCAGACGCGCGCTGCGGCTGAGGACGATCCGCCGGCGATCGTGTTTTGGCCGGAGAACGCGATGACGTTCTTCGTGGAGGACGAGCCACTCTATCAAGCGTCGATCGCGCAGGTGCTCTACGAGCCCGGTATGCAGCTCGTCGCCGGTGGACCCAGCAAGGTGTCGGGTGGGCCTCGAGTGCGGAACTCAGCGTTCTTGCTCGACCCGTCCGGCCGGGTCGCCGCGCGCTACGACAAGCGCGTGTTGCTTCCCTTTGCCGAGTACTATCCGGCGTGGCTCGGCATCTTTCTGAACCGCGACTTCGACGGGGTGCGGGAGTTCACGCCGGGCACGGCCAGGCTGCCGCTGCCTACGGTGGCTGGTGAGGCGACGGTCGTCACCTGCAATGAAGCGCTCTTCCCGCGGACGGTGAGCGAGCGTGTGGCCGAGGGGAGCGGCTTCCTCGTGAGCCTCGCGAATGACGGTTGGCTGGGCGTGCACAAGTACTCCGACCGGGTGCTCGACATGGTGGCCCTGCGCTCGATCGAGCACCGGCGATACATGGTGCGCGCGTCCAGCTCAGGGGGGTCGGCCATCATAGCGCCCTCGGGCCGGATTCTGGCGAAGGCGGCACCGTTCGAGGCCGAGGTACTGCGGTCGGAAATCCGTTCGCGCGACCAGGCGACGCCCTACGGCCGAGCCGGAGATCTCTTCGTCGCGCTCTGTGCGCTGCTGCTGCTCGCGGTCAGTGCGCGAGCCGCGTTCGGTGCTCGACCCATCAGCGCGTAGCTGTCGGCGCCCTCGTTGGCTCGAGGGCGTCGAGATCAAATTGAAGGTCGAGCTCTTCGAACTCGGAGACGGCCCGACGGCGGTGCTCCGACGCGAGCTCGCCGGAGACCTCTTCGTTCGGCTCGAGAAGCGTTCCGATCGTCGCTCGGGTGCGCGCGATCTCGGGCCGCGCACCGATCTGTGCGCCGAACGCAAGACTCTTCGCCCAGTAGCGACGGGCGTGTCGGGGGTTGTCCGCGAGCCAGGCGACTGTGCCGGTGAGTCGGAGGGCTTCGGTGCGCTGGGAGGCCACGGCCGACGTGAGGGAGAGCGCCTTCCTGCTGCTGTTCTTTGCCTTCTTCAGGTGGGTCCGCCGTTGGCGGCCTTCGTGAGCCGTCGCCTGGTCGACGTCGAACTGTAAGCGGGCGAGAGCGTATGCTGCCGTGTGCCAAGGTGGAACGACGTCGGCGTCGTCGAGGATCTGCTCGGCCTCGGTCAGGGCGGCGGTTGCGCCGGTGTGATCCTTGGCGTGGGTGAGGATCTTTGCCTTCGTGCCCAAGGCCAGGACCCGAAGGGCGTACTCGTCGCGACCCGTGAGGTAACGGTCGGCGCACTCGAGTGCTGCGTCGAGGTCACGGCGCTCGAGATGGAACATCGCGCTCTCCCCGTCGTAGTTCGTGCCGGCGAACGCGAAGTCGTAGGAGTCTCGTAGCTCAGCAAGCGTCGCGAGGTTGTCCAACGCCTCGGCGAAGCGCCCCTGTCGCTGGAGTCGATCGCAGGCAAGCCCGAGGTAGAGCTGCACGTCCCAGAAGAGCCCGCTCCGAATCGACTCGGCAATCAGCGCCGGCTCCAGGAGATGCGCGTCGTCCCAGCCCCCGCCCAGGTAGTTGATCGTGAACTCGAGCGATCGGCAGTCGAAGGCATCGTTCGGATTTCCTTCGGTTCGGCAGCTCTTCGCGCGAGAGAGGAAACGCTTCGAGAGGCCGAGCGACAGCCCGGAGAACGAAAACATGCCGCCGGCCACCGAGTACATTGCGCAGGCTGCGGGGAAGGAGGAGGAATCGATGCGGTTCATGCGGCGCACGCCACCGATGTTGTCGTAGAAGATTCGCCTGGGGTCGCTCGTGACCGAGGCGCGGGCCCGTGCGTTGAGAATCTCGAAGAACTCGCGATCGCGGGCTGAGCCGGGGCGGCGGCGGAGCCGGCGCATGCCGAGCGCGTCGGTCACGACCGAAATGAGATCCCTCGCGAACTTGGCCTGTACGGCTAGAAAGCTCACGGGCGCGCGCTCTCCGAGCAGCACGAGGGCCTGGTCGAAGTGGGGCAGCGATTCTGGAAGCTGGCCGACGTTCATCAGCGCGAGACCGAGGTTCTTCTCGAGCCGCTGACGGTGCTCGCGGTCGCCGTGGTCGCCGCGAAGTTCTCGATCCAGACGCGCCGCCTGCCGGAAGTGTTCCAGCGCCTCGCGCGACGCACCCGCCCGTGCGGCCTCCTCTCCTGCACGGAACGAGTAGTCTTCCGCCTTGGGCAGGTTCTCCGCGCGAAGATAGTGATAGGACAGCGTGTCGAAGAACTCCTTCAGTCGCTCGGCGAAACGGTCCTCGATGGCGACAGCAACGCGTCCGTGGAGCTCCTTGCGAGTCTGCTGAAGGATCGACGAGTAGATCGTCTCCTGCGCCAGCGCGTGCTTGAAGACGTACTCGAGCTCCTCGATGACGCTCCGGTCGCCGACCGGGATCTCCCATCGGGCATCCTTCTCGACGAGAATCTGCTTGTTCTTCAGCTCATCGAGATCTTCGGCGAGAGTCAGCACCTGTTCGATCGTCTCGGCGATGATGCTGAACGAGAAGCTTCGCCCGATGACGGACGCGAGCTGAAGGATGTGTCGCTTCGACTCGGTGAGGCGGTCGATGCGCACCATGATGACTTCTTGCACGGTGCCCGGGATCACGACGTCTTGGATCTTGTTCGTGACCCGAAAGCGCCCCTCGTGCAGAACCACCGCACCGCCGTCGACGAGTTCGCGAACGACCTCTTCAATGAAGAACGGATTGCCGCCGGCCTTCTCGGTGATCATGGTGCGCACGGACTCGGGGAGATCCTCGATGTCGAGCAAGTTCTGAACCAGCTTCTCGATGTCCTCGGGCCGCAGCGGCTGGAGCGCGATCTCGGTATGCCTCGCGCCGAGGTTGCGGCGGGCCGTATCGAGGACGTAGTCGCCGGATTCGGCGTGATCCGGACGGGTGACGAAGCAGAACAAGAGCGGCGCCCGGAGGGCGAGGGCGAGGGCGAGGAGGGACTCGATCAAGCTCACCGAAGATTGGTCGGCCCAGTGCACGTCTTCCAGGACGAGGACGGTGGGCTGGGACTCCGCCATCGACGTGAGGAGGTCGCGGAGACTCTTGGTGACCAGCTTCTCGATCGCGTCGCCGTCCATGGTGGCGATGCGATCCGCGTCCGCGCCCGGGGGCCGGAGGCCGAGGAGGGTGGCGACGAAGGGGAGCGCGTCGGTGGCTCCTCGCCCCATGACCTGCATGGCCGTTTCGAGCTTTGGAAGGGCGACGGACTCGTTGTCGGGCTCGTCTATCGACGCCCAGCGCCGCAGGAGATCCACGAACGGGTGGAAGGAGAGATTCGCACCGATGGAAAGAGACCGACCGTGGACGATCCTGACGCGATCGCGGTCGATGCGGCCGAGTGCCTCGGCCAGGAGTCGCGTCTTCCCGAGGCCCGCTTCGCCGACAAGACTGATGGCGCCGCCCTGCCCGTCTTCCAGGTCCCCGATCGTCGTCGCGATGGTCTCCAGTTCCGCGTCGCGGCCTACGATGGTGGAGAAAATGCGACCTCCGCGCTCCGCGCTGCGGCGATGGACCTGCCGCGTCTCTGAAGCCAGACGGTAGACCGGTACGGGCTCCGATTTTCCCTTGAACTTCATCGGCTCGAGCGTCTCGAATTCGAAGTGCTCTTCGGTAAGTCGGTGGGTCTCGGGCCCGACGTAGATCGCGCCGCGTGGCGAGGCCTCCTTGATCCGCGCCGACAGGTTTACGGCGTCTCCCACGCCCGTGAAGCTCTTGCGGACGCTTCCCCCGATCCGGCCGGCGATGACGAATCCCGTGTTGACGCCGATGTGGACAGACAGGTCGAGCCGATGGTCGGCGGCGTAGGCCTCGATCCGCTCGCGGATGCGCAGTGCGGCGTTGAGCGCCTGCCTGGGCGCATCTTCGATGGCGTTCGGAATGCCGAACAGCGCCATGACGCCGTCGCCGGTGTACTGATTGACGATGCCCTCGTACTCCACGACGGCCTCGGTGAGACCGTCGAGGAGGTCGCCCATCGCGAGTTCCAGGCCGCGGGCATCGGGTGCGACGTCGTCGGTGCCGATCAGGTCGGCGAATAGGATCGTCGCGCGTCGGCGCTCGCTGGCGCGTTTCCGCTCGGAGAGGGGGATCGTCCCCATCAACTCGTACACGGCGATGTCCTCGGGGGCGTCTTCGCTCTCGACCAACCGGTACTCGAACTCGTCTGCGGTTGCGGCGCGCGTTCTGGGGCCGACGAAGATCTGCCCCCGGCCGGACGCATCCTCGAGTCGACTCGCCAGTCGGGCGGCCTCACCCATCACGCACGTCTTGTTGTCGCCGGCCGAGCCGGTGGGCACGATTGCAACCGCCCCGGTGTCCAGCCCGATGTGAATGTCGAGCGGGGGGTCGATCCCGAGATCGACGTTGTACTGAGCGACGGCGTCCCGCATGCCCATGGCCGCGTGGATCGCGTGGCTCGCGCCGTTGCCGGCAGTCAGGGTGAGCCCGAAGGCGGCCTTGATGCAGTCGCCCAGGTATTCGTCGATCGCTCCGCCCCGGCCGTAGACGATCTCCTCGAGTCGGTGGAAGGCGCCGTTGATGATCCCGATGACCTCCTCGGGGTCGAGGCGCTCTCCAAGAGCGGTAAAGCCCGAGATGTCGGCGAACATCACGGTCGCGCGTCTGGCGTTCGCCTTGGGCTCGGAAGTGGATTCGTTCATGGTGCGAACAGCCAGCTAGTGGGATCGGGCACAGATTTCAAAGGTCGGGCCGACCGAGAGGTCACTTCGGGGGCCTCTGAGCGACGCTAGAGACAAGGTCCGGCGATTCGGGATAGGGTGGGCCCGATGCCCGATCTTCCCGAGGTCCCGCCCACCCGTCGGGAGACGGATTCGCAGCCTCCCCCGCTCTGGAAGAGAGTGTTGGGCTCGCGCGCACTGCAGATGTTGGCCGTCGTCATCGGGGGCGGATATCTGATCCTGGCCGGGCTCGATGCCGCGGGCGGACCCGAGGCCATCCGCGAACGACACGGTCTGATGGCGGTCGCGTTCCTGCTGCCGGCGCAGATCGCGGCGGCGATCACCCCGGTGCCGAGCGAGCTCATCGCGCTCCCGATGGCTGCGATCTACGAATTCTGGCTCGGCGCGTTGGTGATCTGGTTCGGTTGGGTCGCGGCCACGCCGATTCGGTACCTGATCGTCTTTCACATGAAGGACGATTTCGATCTCGAAGGTGGACGCGAGCGGCTCCCGAATTGGATGAAGCGGTTTCCGGTCGACCACCCGGCCTATCTCGTGTTTGGCCGATGGCTTCCCTACGGCCCGCACCTGGTCGACTACACGGCAGGCGCGGCGGGCGTCCGCCTTCGCACCCTGATGTGGTCGTCTGCCGTCGCGATGATCCTTCCGGCGCTCGCCTTCTCGGCGCTCGCCAACGAGATGCTCGGCTGACGGGACCGCGGGGCGGAGACCGAACGGCGGCTGTAGCAGTGCGGAGAACTCCACCGTGCTCTCGGCTCTCGGGCGCTCGCGTCGCCACCGTCCATCACGGGGGATCGTCTTGTGCGCGGTATGCGTCGAGTGCTGCCATCGGGACGAACGGAACGACCCATGCTGGGTAATGCGTGTAGAGCACGACGTTGAAGTCGACGAACACGACGAACGTGAGAAGGCAGCCCGTATAGATGCCGATCGAACGGGCGGCGGCGAGCGCATATACGGCGGCGAGCAGGCCCAGCATTGGTATGCGCGCCGCCGGTCCGGTGAGTCCGAGCACCGTATCGAACGAGAAGGCTCCGAAGTGACTGCGGGCGCCACGGGTGGCAGAGAACAGGACGCTCGAGACGAAGCCCGTCGCATTCCACACCAGGAAGGGGAGGGAGCAGAGAAGCGGCACGGCGGAGATCAGTACCCCGGCTCGAACGACGGCGCGTAGGTCGCGTGCCGGGGCGAGCTGCCACGCCCAGATGAGGTAGAGCGGCGCAAGGAAGATTCCGATCTGCTTGAGCGAAAGCGACAGCCCGTAGAGCAGGAAGGCGGCGGTAGGACGATCGCGAAGCCAGAGAAGCGAGAGGAGAAGGAAGAAGATCGGGAGAAAGTCGACGTGCCCGATGAGTACGATGAAGAGGCTCCAGCGGCCGAGGCCCCAGAGCCCTGCCGCGAACAGGCCGAGTAACCACGCGCCGCGCCGCCGACACGTTTCGAAGAGGAGTGCGGCGATCGCGACGTCGAACCCGGCGAACACGATGCGCCAGAAGGCGAGCCAGTCCGCGTAGTCGGTGAGGCCCATCCCTTGGCTGAGAGCCGAGAGTTCGTAGAACAGAGGAAAGTACGTCGCGTACTTGTCGTTGGTGCGGAAATCTCCTTGGAGCACGCGCGCGTAGGGGTTTTCTCCAGCGAGGATCCGCTGTCCCTCGACGAAGCTGAAGTAGATGTCCTGATCGGTATCGCCGACGCCGAAGTGTCGAACGTTGGCCACCGCGACAGCTGCGAGGATCAGCAGGAGCACCGCGTAGGCGGCGGTTTGACCGAGTTCGTCGCGCGTGAGGGAGAACATCGCGTTGCGCAGTTGTTCTCAGAGCATTCGCCCGGATTCAAGTCGGCGAAGGGTGGGCATGACGCTTCTCGGTCGTGGTGGCCTTCTCGGCTGGCTGCGGGCGCCCGCGAAGCTCGTTCGCTCTCAGAAGCGCAGCCAGGTGCCTTTGAGCGGAACCTGCCCGATTCCCGGCACGCCGTAGTCGCACACGCCGTCGGGGAAGATGGCCTCGAGGCGGGTGCGCTGCGCGTCGCTCAGTTCGACCGCGTAGGCTCCGGCGCCACTCGCCTCGGCGACGGATCGTGTGCTGCACTTCACGATTTCTTCGGTGATGGGTGCGCCGGCTACGATCCGCGGGCCGCCGCTGATCGGATACGGGTCCGAGCAAGGGCCGGGCTCGTCGTACAGGGTGAGACTCGAGAACTGGTCGCCGGCGGGCGTGACGCAGTTGTCGATGGCGGCCTCTGGACGCGACGCCTCGAGGCGCACGAGCGGGTCCTGGCCCGGCGCGTCGACGAGCGTCGTCAGCCAGTCGTCGAGGATGGAGACGGGGCCGAGGCTCGGACCGCTGCCACCTGCGAAGCTGTCCAGCAAGGACGCGCCTTCGGGGTCGCGGGTCCAAATCATGTATCCGGGAGCTTGGCTGCCGTCGTCGAGCCGTAGCCGCTCCCGGATGGCAAACGCACGAACACGGTCGTGGATGTCGGCCTGGTCGTCGGTCCAGATGTCGGTGGTGATGATCGGTATCTCGCGCAGATTGCTGTCGCCCGTCACGACGCGGCCGGTCTCATAGACGATCCGAACCGTTTCTTCGCTCGCCGCGCTGCGCTCGGTCCGGATGACTCCGTCGACGTCATAGCCGCCCACGGCCTCGTTGAGGTCGAGGAACTGCTCGACCGAGATCACGCCGTCGTTCAGCGCTGCGAGGCCGTACTGCACGCCGATGTTGTCCCACGCGCGGCGCGCGAACCCGGTTTCGGGGTCGATGCCGAGATGGTTCACGTTCGTGTCCTGCACGGTGCATCGCAGACCGCCTGGGTTGCGAACGGGGTCGTACACCAGGGCGGGGTCGATCGGTTTGAGCGACGGAACTCCGGGGAGGGCTCCCGCGACGCCGATCGCGCACCCCTCGGTCGCGCGGACACCCGGTGCGAAGCTCAGATCCCAGAACCCGCAGGTGCCGCTGGTCAGGTGGCCGTTTACGGCGGTTTGCTGCGCGTCGGTCCAGTCCGCGCCCTCGTTCGCGTAGAAGTCGAGTAGCAAGCTGCAGTCGAGCACGCCGGCGGATGTCGTCGTCACGTCCGGGAACGGAACGGTCGGCGAGAGCGCGTCGAGCAGGCCGGGATAGTTCTGGCCGATGAGGTACTGCTGGATCGCGCCGCCCGAGCCGCCCTGGCCGATCGTGAGCTCGGGGACTCCGTAGCGCTCCGCGAAGCGCTCCTTCACCATGAGGACGGTCTCTGCGGACAAGACGTCGTTGCACATCACTTGCAGCGTGTTGAACGTCGCGGTGGCGAACGCGTACCCGGCCAAGAGGGCTGGAGCACTCGGGGCGCCCTGCAGTCGGAAGCCCTGCGAGTACGTCGTGCCGCAGCCGCCGCCAAACTGGTACACGAGCCGGCCGTTCCACTGTGCCGGGTCCCATTGCGACTCGCCGGGCGCCGGGTCGAGGACCGTGATCCAGTAGATCGCCCGATTGATCGTGCCGACTTCTTCGCGGACGACGAAGGGGAGGTCGGTACCGTCGATGAGGGCTGCGTCGTTGGGGATGGCGGTCGGATCGTCGAGGGCGTGGAAGTCGCCGTCGACGTCGAAGTAGCCGTAGCGGATCTGCGTCTTGGCCGAACAGTCGGCGTCGAGCGCGGGGCCGAGGCCGTGGGCTTCGGTCGAGCAGACGGGCAACGGAAGGTGCGGCCCCGAGAAGATGGGACCGGTGATCGGGTAATTCTCGACCACGAGTGTCTCACGCGAGGCGCCGGCCGTCAGTTCGATTCGGTTCTCGCCCTCGGTCAAGCCTTCGACCAGCGCGCCCATGCGCCCGTCGCGCAGCGCTCGGTACGTGACCGGGACTTCGCTCCCATTACTCGTGACGACAACGTCGGCCGCGTCGAGCCCGTCGAGCGCGGCGAAGGTGAGTAGTACATCGCCGCCGCTCACCATGTCGGCTCGTTGCGAGCCGATTGCGACATCGAGGCTCTGCGGAGCAGTCGGCTGCACCTCGGGTGGAGGCGCGGACGAATCGGATGTCGAGCCGTCTCCGCAGCCAGCGGCGATGAGCCCGGTGAGGGAGAATGCGAGTAGGGGGCGGAGGACCGGTGGGCGACGACGCGCGGAGTGGAATCTCATGGGCTTGGGACTATCACGATTCTCAGTTCTGCCTAGCCGCGGCAATCGCCGATGGGACCACGAGACGGCGCGGGTGCTGTGGCACACTCGAATCGGGGGGCGGTCGGGCGACCGACGCTGGGATCGCGCCGCGCGCCTAAGAGACTTGGCGCACCCTGATCGGGCTGGATGTGCTCACGCGAGCAGTTGGCCGGGCGAATTCAGCCGGTTGGCGGCTAAGCGGTTGCCTGGTCAATCGGCGCAGAGTACGGGAACAGAACCGTACGGATCCCGGCGCCGGCTCGACGGCGACGCACAGATCAGAAGGAGTACCATGTCATCCTCTCGGTTCGCAGCCATCGCTCTGGCTCTCATCCTCTCCACGCCGACTCTTGCAGGGGCAGGCGCATCGACGTGTGACGATTTCGACTCGTGTTTTTCTGGGAGCTCGTGTGATGCTGCGGACTCTCTCATGGGGCAGATGATCGGTACGGTCGACGGCATCGGCGATCTTCTATGCTTCGTTGGCGACGCGAAGTGCTCGTGCTTTCAGCAGATCACGGCCGACGTGGACGGCGTCCGTTTCGACCAGTGGGCAACGAAGGTCGAGGAGATCATCTCTGCTTGCGGCGGTTCGGCATCCGGCGGTCGTGCGCTCTCGGGAGTGGCGTTCCAGGCCGCCTCCGACATCTGCACGCCTCGCTTCGACGATGACGTCCGGCCGGTCCTCGACGCGGCGTGCGGCAGCTGTCACGTCATGGGTAGCTCGGGCAACTTCAACTTCGCGAGTGGGCACAGCGCGCTGGTCGACGTTGCGTCTGGGCAGAGCGCGCTCGCCTATGTGAAGGCAGGTGATCCGGACGCGAGCTATCTCCTGCACAAGCTGCGCGGTACACACTTGAGCGCCGGTGGTAGCGGTTCGCAGATGCCGTTCGGCGGTATGCTTCCGCCCGCAGACATCGACCTCGTCGAGGCGTGGATCGCAAGCGGCGCGCAGCCCTGAGCGCGAGCTTGGGCTCTCAGGTCGCGCCCGCCTTCGGTGGGGCGTACCAGATGGGCGACGTCCAGGCGCGTTCCTGAATCGTCTTCGGAAGGCGGTTCGACGTGCAGGCGTCCGGGCGCTCGTCCTCCGGGAGCGACAGGCATACGTGCGTCGACCAGCGGCAGCTCGGGTTCTCGACGACGCGCGCGTAGTACACGGCGTCGAGGTTCTTGTCGAAGCCCGGATCGGTCCAGACGCCGCAAAGCGAGCGCGCCCCTGGTCCGGTCGGCTCGCACGTCGACAGGTCAACGCCCGCGCCGTTGTCCGCACGGCCGGCGACGTCGTGCACTTCTTGATGGAAGAGCCCGTCGTCGGCAACCCAGGCCTTCACGACTTGCACGCGTTGCAGAAGCCCGCCGGGGTGCGACGCCGTGCCCGGATCGGCCAGCGCCGATACGGCGAACGACGGTGCCTCATTGCTCGTGGGTGGACGAGCTAGGCGAGACCCCATCGCTACTCCGCCGCCGTAAGCAGCCTTTGCGAAGTCCGGCTCGTCGCAGAGATCTGGGTCGAGGCCCCAGCCGCCGAAGAATCGCGGGACGATCCGCGGGCCGCTGGTCGAGAATGTCTCGCGGCGTTTTAGGGCGTCGAAGATCGAGTCGCGTGTGTTCTCCTCCGCCCAGACTCCGGCGAGTCCGCCGGGGTTCCAGAACGCGTGGCCCCGCTTGCGATCGCCGATCGTGAGGAGGGCCTCGGTAGTCGTGCCGAACTTGTAGGGAACGTCGTATTCGACGACCGCGCCCGACGTGGCCATGTGATTGTCCGTGCTTCCGATGAAACCAAACGCATACGGGTTCACTCCGATGCGGTCTTCCTCTCGGAGCCCTTCGAGCAGAGCGTATCGCACGAAGTCGGTTCGCGACGTACAGCCCTTGCCCGCTTGGGCCCCCCAGCCCGCTCCTTCTTCGCAATCCTCGAACGCGATGCCACCCATGTCCCGTTGCTTCTCGAAGTCACAGAGCTCATCTGGCCCGCCAACCACGCCGTACATGCCGTTGCGACACTCGCTCTCGCCCTTGATTTGCATCATTTCGACGATCGGCTCGAGCCGGGCGCGGAGAGCCGCCTCCTCGCGTTGCTCGTCCTGGGGGAGATGGGCGTACTCGATCTTGAACATCTGCCCGTTCGAGAGGTTCGGGTTGTGTGGGATGGCGATCGCTTCGCAGCCGGAGTCGGTGTCGTTGCACTGGTCGACCAGCTGATGGCGCATGTCGATCTCCACCGGTGTCTCGAGCGATGAGATCGGCAGCTCGGGCACGATCTCGTTTCGCAAGATCACGTTGCGATGCACCTTGGTCGACTTCGGAGAGTGACTGTACTCCCACGCGTGGAACGAGGTGAACGCACATTCGTCGGTGCGATCGTACCAGCGCTCGGTCGCCTCCTGGTTCGCCTTCCATACCGACGCGAGCTCATCACGGCAGACGGCGTCGTCGTCACCGCATACGTCCGCGCGACGCCCGCCGATGTCGAGCAGTCCGCCGATTCGGGCGCGAAAGCCCTCCAAGCCCAGCAGCGTGGCGAGCCACGAATTCTCCTCGCCTCGGTAGATCTTGCAGCCGTCGCCGTCGTAGGTCGGTGAGCCCGGGGTCGTGCAGAGGGAGACCTCGGCCATCCACTCCGCGTGGTCGGTGACCGCCGCGAAGTCCAGCGGGCGGTCGATCTGCGCGCGACGGGTGGGGTCGGCCGGGGCGCCGGAATACACGTCGATCGGTTCGCCTCGCGCGAATCGATACGCATCGTCCGGGGTGCCGCGGGTGCCCAGCGAATACGCATCCATCGATACGGCCGTGTGGATGTGGAGGTCTCCAAAGAGAGGCTGGCGTTCGGCAACCCGGACGGCGCACGCTTCTCGCGGAGCCAGACTCCGCTTTTGAGCCGCCCTTGGCGCCGGGGACCAGGGGTCGGCACTCGGGCTGAAGTCGCAGGCAGCGGTGACGAGGAGAATGCCAATCGCGATCCATCGTCTCATCGTCATCTGTAGGCTCCCGGCGCCCGCCGCTCGACAGGTCGCGACCGAATGGATTGAAAGCAGAGAGCACGAAGCTACACCAATTGCAGCCGTCCAAACGCCGGGATGGCGTTCCTCGCCTAGGCCATGGACCCGTTACATCGCGAGCTCGAGGGACTCGGTGTCGAGGGGCTCTCGCCCGTGGTATCGCTTTATCTCGGACCATCCTGCCCGGGTCCCCGTTGTCGCGCGCGATTCGTGCGCGGTCCCGACGGCACGTGTCTCGAGCTGATCGAGGTCCCCCAGCCGTGAGGAAGGCGAAACCGATGTCGGAGAAGGACGCAACGTACGATGGGATCGGAAGCGCGTACGAGGACTATGCGAGCGGAGCGACGCTGAAGCGGGCCGAGAGCTACTCGGTTCTCGAGATGGTCGGAGACCTCACGAGCGTCGATGTTCTGGATCTCGCGTGTGGCACCGGTTTCTACACCAGGCTCTTGAGAGAGAAGGGCGCCGAGTCCGTTCTCGGCGTCGACCTGTCGGCGGAGATGGCGCGCGTCGCACGCCAGCACGAGGCGGAAGCTCCTCTCGGTGTCACGTACCAGGTCACCGACGCGCAGCATCTCGGCGTGCTCGGGTCGTTCAACTTGGTTACGGCGGTCTGGCTCCTCAACTACGCAGAGAGTCGCGCACAGCTACGGAGCATGGCGGAGAGCGCCTATGCGAACCTCGCGCCCGGTGGGCGCTTCGTCGCGTTCACGATCAACCCCTCGTTCGATTACAGGATCTCCACCAGCCAGAAGTATGGCGTGCGGGTCATCGGTGAG
This sequence comes from Deltaproteobacteria bacterium, assembly GCA_029262355.1. Taxonomy (GTDB): domain Bacteria; phylum Desulfobacterota; class Binatia; order UBA12015; family UBA12015; genus VGTG01. The sequence continues at coordinate 6,495 of JAJCZO010000130.1, read as the reverse complement.
GATGTCGAGGACGACCACTTCGTCTGCCACGGTGAGTTCGTGGTTGATCCTCCCGCTCGCGTGGACGTGCGACGCTTCAGCCGAGAGGTGTACGAAGAAGAGCTGAGGGCCGCGGGCTTCTCGCGTGTCGATTGGCGGGCCGCGGGAGTGTCGACCACCGACCTCGAGCACTACGGGGCGGAGTATTGGCGCGACTTTCTCGAGAACTGTATCGGCATCGGCATCGTTGCGCAGAAGTAGCGGAGCGGCACGACGCAAACCTCGTGGACTTTGGCTGCCGCCTCGCGTTTCGAGGGGGCGTGTCCTGGGGAGTCCTCGGAGGTTCTCAGATGAAACGGTGGCAATCGTGGTGGCTCTGCGGTCGCTGCGACCGGGCCCCGCTGCGCTGAGAATCGCCGGCGGTCCGGCTCCGCTCTCAGTCGAAGCGTGCGGTGAACTTCGCCTGGAGGTCGTCTCGAATGGTTCTTGCCGCGAGAACGTAGTGCACGACGGACCATACTGCGAACGTCGCCCCAGTAATGAGCAGCGCGTAGCGCAACGACTCGACTCCGAACGAGGGTTGGAGGAGGTCGCTCAGCAGCCCGACGCCCTGCGGGCCGAACCCGAGCCCGACCAGGTTGATGATGAAGAGCAGAATCGCGGACGCGAGCGCGCGCATTTCGGGTCGGACCAGCGTCTGCGTCATGGCGAACGTTGGGCCGAGGTACATCCCTCCAAGCAGTGCGCCGGGCAACGCGAGGGCGAGTGCGGCGTGCGGGGTTGGCCAGAGGTAGAGCAAGAAGGCGAAGGGAACGTAGATCGTCGTCGAGATGGCCGGAACCCACATGTACCAGCGCGCGTCTTGCTGGGCGATCCGGTCACTCAAGTAGCCGCCGAGGTACACGCCGGTCACGCCGCCTGTGAAACCGATCACAGCGAGCCACGTGCCGATCTCACCGACGGAGAGCCCATGAGAACGGACGAAGAAGGCTGGATTGAAGGCGCCGGCGCCGTATCCGTAGAACGCGTGCAGCGCCGCACCGATCGCCATGTGTCGAAATGAGGCGAGCGAGAGCATGAACCAGAGCACGCTCATCAGCGACGGATGCGCTGGCGCGCCGCCGTCGGTGGTGGCGACCGGTAGCGCGTCGTATGCGCCGCGCATCGGCTCGCGTAGCGTAAGCCGAACCACTCCGGCGAGGAGCACGCCTGGAAGCCCGACGACGATGAACGCGGTGCGCCAATCGAACCACTCGGCGAGCCAGCCGCCGGCGAGATAGCCGATGCCGCTGCCGATTGGGATGCCGAGCGCGTAGGTGGCCAGAGCCGTTGCCCGCCGCTGGGGAGGGAAGTAGTCGGAGAGGATCGAGTGGGCGGGCGGACTACACCCCGCCTCGCCGACGCCGACCCCGATTCGGGCGACGAGTAGCATCGAGAAGCTGGTGGCAAGGCCGGTGAGGCTGGTCATTCCGCTCCACGTGAGGACGGCCAGTGAGATGATCGATCGTCGCACGCCCCGGTCCGCCCAGCGCGCGATCGGGATGCCCAGGAAAGTGTAGAAGAGGGCGAAGGCGAGGCCTGACAGGAAGCCGAGCTGGGTGTCGCTGAGGTCGAACTCCGCCTTGATGGGCTCGAGTAGGATCGAGAGAATGGTGCGGTCGACGAAGTTGAAGACGTAAACGACGACGAGCAGAACCAGGACGTATCGTTTGTATGCCGGCGAGGCGTTCCGGGGGTTCATCGACGTGGCGGTGGGCACCGCCGGCTTTTCTGGCAGGATTCGGCTGCGGAGGCGAGGGGGCGATTGGACCGGATTCGTCTTGACGAGCCGCGCGCGGCGCGCGACGGTAAAATTCATGGAGTTCACGATCCTCTCCGAAGCCCGTGCGTGGCGCGGCGATGCGACGCGCGACGGCGACGAGGTTCGTCTCGACGCCGCGGCACTCGAAAGTGCTCTCGGCTTTCGTCTCGAGCCCCGCGGGTTGTGCCGTGACGGGGTTTGCCTCCCGACCAGCACGCACGAGGGGCTCGTGACTGACGCCGGTGTCGGCGTGGCGAAGCTCGCGGCCGTTCTCGGACGCCCGTTGTCCGCGGATTGGGACGCGGGCGTTGCCTCGCTCGCGGATTCGCCGGAGGATCAGCGCTCTCGTCTCGAGAGCCTCGATGCGCCCGACTTCGAGCTTTCGGATCTCGTCGGCAAGAGGCGGCGGTTGAGCGAGTTCAGGGGAAAGAAGGTGTTGCTCCACGCCTTCGCCTCTTGGTGAGGATGCCGAGAAGAACTGCCAGGCTGGCAGTCCATCCATGAGGAGCTCGGCGCGGACTTCACCGTGTTGGGGATCGTGCTCGACCAGTCCGCCGAGGCCATCCGTGGATACGTCGAGAAGTCGGGCGCGACGTTTCCCATCCTGATCGATCCGGAACATCAGGTTGCGCATTTGTACGGGATCATCAACATCCCGACCGTGGTCTGGATCGACGAGGGCGGCAAGGTCGTGCGCCCGCCGCGGATCGAGTACGGCACGAACCTCTGGGCCGAACTCACTGGCGCGGATTGCGAGCCCCACTTCGAGGCGCTGCGCGCGTGGGTGAACCGGGGTGAAGTCGGTATGACCGCGGACGAGGCGTGTCAGGGGCAGGTGCCTCCGACGTACGACGAGCAGCTGGCGCGGGCCGAGTTCGCGCTCGCCTGGCATCTGCACGCGGACGGTCGGACCGCCGCCGCGGAGCCTCACTTCGCGCGCGCAGAAGAGCTCGCGCCGCACGACTGGACGATTCGACGCGGCTCGATGCCGATTCGCGGGGAAGATCCGATGGGAGAGGGGTTCATGGCGCTCTATGAGGAGTTCCAAGCGGCCGGTCGGCCCAGTTACGAGACGTTCGCGTCCGCCCGCCGCAAGGGCTGAAGTTCCCGAGCCGCCTGGCGTCTCCTCTGGTCCCGTTCGGGTGTGAAACTCTGCGGCGCGGATTCGCCAGCGATCGCCGGCTCCGTCTGGTGTCTTTGCGGGGCGGGGCTTCGACGGATATGCCGAGAGGTCATGAGAGCAAACCGCATCGTCCATCCCATCGCTTCGCTCCTCCTCGTGCCGATCGTGTCGGCCCTTTGTCTGTTCTTTGCGGTCGGCGCCGCGGGCGCAGGCGCGGAACCTCCCGGCTACATTCGCTTCGTCGGGGCGAACTTGATCGCCACCGCGAACGGCGAGTTCAAGAAGTGGCGCATTGAGAAGGCCGAGGTCGATCCGAAGGACCCGGGCGGGAGCGTCGTCGAGATCGAGATCGACGTCGCCAGTCTCGACACAGACAACCAGAAGCGAGACGACCACCTCCGGGCCGCGGACTTCTTCGAGGTGGAGAAATTCCCGACAGCGCGCGTGCGCGTTCACAAGGTGCGCAAGAAGGACGGCGAGAAGAGCGAGAACACGTACGTTGCGACCTTCGACGTGAAGATCCGCGACGTCGAGAAATCTCTCGACGGGGATTTTGTCGTCGTGTCCACGGACCCGCCCATCGTCGAAGGAAGGCTCGTCCTAGACCGCATGGACTTTGGTGTGGGCGAGCCCCACAGCGCGGTGAACCCGATGTCGATCGGGCAGGAGATCCCGATCTCGTTCCGGGCCGCGTTGCCGAGCGGCTGAGTCTTCACCTGGGGGAAGTACGGGATGCTGGCGCCATTCGGAGGCCCTGCCCCCAGACTCTCCTGGCCCCGAGGCTCAGAGTAATTCGTAGTCGTCCGGCTTGGGGTGACGCGTGCGCTCCCAGTATTCCAGCAGCGTAAACGGCCAGTTCTGGGAGACGCGTCCCGTATCGTTCTTGTACCAACTATTCACGTCGGACGCGCCCCACGCCATGCGCCGGTTCTCGGTGTCGACCGCTTCATTGAACCTGTCGTGGACGTCTTTCTTGACGTCGAGTGCCTTGGCGCCGTTGCGAAGGAGGTGCTCGACGCACCCGAGCACGTAGCGAACGCCGCATTCCGAGAAGTAGATGATGCTGCCATTGATGACGATGTTCGTGTTCGGGCCGTAGAGGCAGAACAGGTTCGGAAATCCGGGTACGCTGACGCCGAGGTATGCCCGCGCGTCTCCGTCCCAATGCTCGTGCAGGTCGAGCCCGCCGCGACCCGTGACCTTCATGGGTGTAAGGAACTTCGACGCGTGGAAGCCCGTCCCGTAGATGATCACGTCGGCCGGATGTTCCTCGCCGTCACGCGTTACGACGCCGGTTTCCGTGATGCGATCGATCCCCCCCGTCAGAAGATCTACGTTTCGACGCTTGAGTGTGGTCGCCCACGCGCCGTTGTCGCGGATCAACCGCTTCGCACCGACCGGGTAGTTGGGGATCACGACGTCCCGGAGATCGGGCTGGTCCACGAATTCTGCCTTGATGTACTCGGTGAGAAACTGTCGCACCATGTCGTTTGTCGCACTGACCGATGCGCCATCCGACTTCCAGGCGTCGTCGACGCGGACGCCGTCGAGGGCTCCGTCGCCCATGCGCCAGAAGATGCAGAATCGATTCCACTCACTGTAGGAGGGGAGGTGCCCGTACAACCACTGATGGGCCTCCGGAACGCGGGCGTGATACTCCGGGGTTGGTCCCATCCAGGCGGGGGTGCGCTGATAGACGTCGAGCTGGCTGACCAGGGGCGCGATCTCGGGGATGAGCTGCATCGCGCTGGCGCCCGTCCCGATTACGGCAACACGCTTCGAGCGGAGGTCGACCATCGGATCCCAGCTCGCCGAGTGGAAGGCGGGTCCGGCGAATGAATCCCGTCCCTCGATCTGGGGGAGGTGTGGGCGGTTCAGTTGCCCGACCGCGCTGATGATTGCGTTGGCCTCGAGCGTTTCTTCGCGTCCTTCCCGGTTGGCGACGACGACCGACCAGCGTTGATCCTCGTCGGACCAGGTGGCCGACCTCACTTCGGTTTCGAACCGGATCCCGTCGCGGACGCCGAACTCGTCGGCGCACTCGCGGAAGTACTGAAGAAGGACGTCCTGGGTCGAATAGAAGAACGGCCAGTCGTGCCGTTGGGCGAAGGAGAAGCTGTAGTTGTGGTTGGGGTTGTCGACGCGGCAACCAGGGTAGATGTTCTCGAACCAGGTGCCGCCGACGTCTGCGTTCTTGTCGACTACGGTAAAGTCGACCCCGGCTTGTTTCAGCCGGTGCGCAGCAAGGATGCCCGACATTCCTGCGCCGATCACCAGAACGTGAAAGGGCGTGGTCGGCGCGACGTCGTTCTTGTGCCACTGGGGGGCTCGTCGATCCTCGTGTCGGTGTGACATCTCTTCTTCGAGCAGGGGCAGGTAGGGTTTCATGTCCGAGCCGCCGACCGCGAACTCCATGATGTGTCGCAGGGCGTCGCCCTCGGGGCAGGCCGCCGTGCGGCAGCCCGCGTCGCGGAAGCGCACCAGGGCTCGTAGCGCGAGTTCGCGCGCACTCGTCTGTTGTTCCTGGGTCAGGCCGCCCTGCGGCAACGAGAACGTGAGGGGGTCCGGGCGCAGGTCGTCGCGGAGAAGCGAGAGATCGCCGGTGGCGTAGGCGAGAGCCGGCAGCAGGGGAGGGATCTCCGCCTCTGCAAGGATGGCGCGCAACTCGTCCTCGGACTCGGTGATTCCCGACAATTCGTGAGTGGTGGACATGGAATGCTCCCTACCAGGCTTCACGCGGCATGGGGAAGCGTTGCTCGGCACGCCGCGATTCGCTGACGACGAACAGCTAGTCCGTCGGCACGATCTCGTGTTCTTCGGCGAGCCAGAGGGGGGAGTCCGCCAAGTCGATGAAGTTCTTCTCGTCCTGGAGGAGCTCCGCGCCGGCGCGACGCGCGGCGTCGACGGTGAAGGATGTTTCGAGGGCATCGCGGTCTTCGAACCAGAGTTCGGCTACGCCGTCGTAGGCCGGTGGTCCGCCGCGCCCCGCTCGTAGAGCGTCGTTCAGGTCCTGATGGATGGTGTGCACTTGGACGTAGCGAACGGCACCAAGCGCTGCGGCGCGTTCACGGACGAGTGGGCCATGCTTGGTGAGCCAGTACTCTTGGAACTCTTCGCGCGTGAGCTCAGGCTGGCGGCGGAGACAGAACGTGAGCTTGATCATCGACTAGCTCGCTGGGGCATGTTTTTCCTCCCGGTTGGGGTTCGACCCATCAGGGGGAAGTTATCACCTGTCCACCGCGCGTCGAAGTGGGTGGCAGGTCGTGTCGCCTGGATGTAGGTTTTCTGAGTGGCAGATACGAAGCTCGTCTATTCGCGCGAGGAGCTGATGGACTCGCATGACTACGCGAATCCGCAGGTCGTCGCTGGTCGCAGGCTCCACGGCGGATTCCTGCACGACGGTACGTACGTCCCGCCGCGGGCTCTGAACCGCGCCGCGGCGGTCGAGGAGTGGATCGCCGCGCTTCGCGGGCGTGGCGGCGATTTGCTCGAGGCCGATTCGTCTCTGTTGGCCGGCATTCGGTTTCCGACCGTCGCGCAACAGAAGCTCCTCTTACAGGAGGGGCTCGGTCAGACCTTCTGGAACAACCTG
>JAJCZO010000129.1 GCA_029262355.1 Deltaproteobacteria bacterium | reverse complement strand
CTCGGCGCGCTCGATATCGTGCCGCCTTAACCCCCCCCCCCGAAACACCTCTTCGGGGCGCCCCCCTGGGCCCCCACGAGTGTGGGCATCACGGTGCGGGTTCTGCAGGATCTTGGAGCTGCCCACCGGCCGGAGACGCAGATTCTTCTGGGAGCCGCGGTCATCGACGACATCCTCGGTCTCATCCTCCTCGCCGTCGTGGTCGCCTTTTCGACGAGCGGGTCGGTCCCCTCGATCGGGACGGTCGGCGGTGTCGTCGGGGCGGCGGGTTCCTTTCTGATCGGCGCTCTTCTTCTGGGTCTCTACATCATGCCGCGCGTCTTTGGTCTCGCCGCGAACCTGCGCACCGGCCCAGTGCTCCCGATGGTCGCGCTGGGGTTCTGTCTACTGCTCTCGGGGCTGAGCGCCGCGTTCGGGCTCGCGGCCATCATCGGTTCTTTCGCGGCGGGCCTCCTGCTCGACGAGGCTCACGTTCGGCCGTTCGGCGCGACATCGATCCGGCCGATCGAGGAGTTCGTCCGCCCAATCACGGCCTTCTTTGCGCCGGTGTTCTTCGTCTACACCGGCCTAGGCGTCGATCTCTCGACCTTCTCGGGGCGCGCGGTGGCGATGTGCGCGCTGCTCACCGTCGCGGCCGTCGTTGGCAAGCTCGTCTCCGGAGTGGCCGCCGGCCCGGGTGTCGACCGGATCGCCGTCGGCCTGGGCATGGTCCCCCGAGGCGAGGTCGGACTCATCTTCGCAAACGTCGGCGCGACCACCATCGTGGAGGGCTCGCCGGTCATCGACGCCTCGACCTACGGTGCCGTCGTCGCGATGGTGCTTCTTACGACGATGGTGGCGCCGCCTCTTCTCGCCATCCGGCTGCGCCGAGGCGACGCCTCGTTGACCTGATCGCGCCGAGCGCGGTCAGTCTGCGAGTGCGGCGGCCGCCGCCCGCAGAACGTCCACGTAGCTCACGATTCCCACCAGGTTGCTCGTGTGCTCCTCCACCACCGGCAAGGCGCCCACCTTTTGCTCCACCATCAGATCGATGATCTCCGGGACCGTCGAACCCGGATGGATCGACACCACGTCCGTGTGCATCGCGTCCGCGACGGGTGTCGCCCGGAGGCGGTGGATGTCGTCCGTGCTGCCGTCATCAGCGATCTGGAAGAGCCCTGCCTCGCGTAGATCTCGATCGCTCAGCATGCCCACGAGGCCGTTGTCATCGACGACAGGAAGATGGCGGACATCCAGCTCCGCGAGCAAGTTCATTGCCTTGGCGAGCGACTCCACCCGGCCGACGGTGACGACTTCTGCAGTCATGATCTCTTGAGCGTTCATTTGTACTCGTCCTCTCGGAGCTCTGACGGACCCCGGGGCCCGTTCCACGCCGAAGCTACTCCGCAAGCGGCATACCAGCCAACCATGGCCTCTCCTGTCAGGACCTCCGAGACGATCGCTCCAGAGAATCGGACGGGCGCCCGTGTCGATTCCCATCGGTGAGAACGGGGAGCGTCGGTGTCCGGCGCCGAGCCTGCCCGCGGCGTCCTCTTCCGATGGCCCGCGGCGTGCTTGGAATCTCAGTAGATCCAGACGCAACCCGCGGTGGAGAGGGAGGGGCCCATCGAATGAACGTCACCATCCAGGATGTCATGGCCAAGAAGGTTCTGGTCGCTCGTCCGCATCATACGGTCGCTCACGTGCGCAGCATGATGGAACGCAATCGGATTCACGCCGTGCCGGTCGTCGATGAGGACGGCCGACCCGCCGGTATCGTCACGTCGACCGACCTCGTCGCCCAGAGCAAGCCGGAGACCCCGGTGAACAAGGTGATGTCGGACGACGTGCGGACCGTGCCGGCTTACAACGACGTACACGTGGCAGCACGCGTCATGCGCCGCAACAAGATCCACCACGTCGTGGTCACGCACGAGAAGGAGGTCGTCGGAATCGTGAGTTCGTTCGATCTCTTGCGACTCGTCGAAGATCACCGCTTCGTTGCGAAGCGCGCCCCCGGCGACTCTGTCCGCAGTGGTGGCCGAAAGGCGGCGGTGCACTAGCAGGAGTCGAATGCGCTCTTCACGGCCGCCATGACGCGCTCGTTGCTGCTGCGTAGCCGATAGTCGTCGGTCTGATCGATCCAGCGGATGACGCCCTGCTCGTCGATCAGCACGGAGGTCGGGATCGCCATGGTCTTGATCGATGGGACCAGGGCCAGCGGGATGCCTGCGATGGTGAATCTTCCGGTTGAAACCTCCAGCGCCTTGTGATGCTCGAGTCCATACTGACGGATGACTTCGAGATCCGGGTCGCAGAGGAGAGGCAGCCCGATGCCATCGCGTTGCCTGTGGAAGGCTGCATCTTGCACGGTGTCCTTACTCAGCGCGATGACGCGCACGTCGTGCTTTTCGAGGTCGTTTCGCATGCTGTCGAAGCGCCGTAACTCGGCGCAGCAATACGGTCACCAATGGCCGCGAAAGAACTTGAGTAGAATCCTGCGCCCGTTGAGCGAGTCGGTATGAAAGGGCGCACCGTCCGCGGTTTGCGCGGCGAAGGGTGGCAGGGGATCGCCGACCTTGATCCGAATGGCGCCAATCGGCGTCTTGCGCTGCGTCAGCAGGAACACGAAGAACGTCGCCATCATCGTTGCGAATGAGGCCGGCACGACCACCGCCGCGCCGATCGGCTGTCCGCCTTGCACGCGCAGGGCGATCGCGGCGGCGGCGAGGCCAACGCCGATGAGCTGGGCGATTACGGAGCCGACCGGTTTGGCGGGTACGTTGCCCGAGGGAATGGTCGCGAGGTACGCGACCCACGAGCCGAGCACGGCCAAGGCACCTGCGCTCGCCAATACAATCGGGGCATCGAGCATCGTCGCACAGTATTGGGACGAAAGATGCCGACAGATCAAGTCGTTGCCCGCTGGAGCTTCTGTGGCGGAGATGGAACGACCAGGAATCTTCCCTACGATTCTTGCGACGCTTTGTTAGAACTCCGGAACCCGCGCGAGGGCGAGATCTTCGTTCGCGTCACCACACAGTCCGGAGAACGATGAGATGATGCGTACGACGACCGCGCTCGTCCTAGCAGCGGCCTTGTTCCTGCCTATGTCCCTGGCTGCGGCATCCAACGAGCGCCTCGAGCGCTCGTTCATCGTCGGCGGGCGAGAAGCTCAACCGGGCGCATGGCCGTGGCAGGTACGCTTCGAGCCGGGCGACTACGAGTGTGGCGGATCGCTCATCGCGCCCGACTGGGTGCTTACCGCGGCTCACTGCATCTACGACGATGCGAACAGCCGCATCCAGGCGGGCTTCATGCGGGTCATCCTCGGCGCCCACGACTACTCGGTCGAGGAACCTTCTCAGCAGCGGATTTCGGTGGCCGAGGCCATCCAGCACGAAGGCTACCGAATCGAAGGCGAGGACAACGATGTCGCGCTTCTCCGACTCGTGACGCCTGTGCGCCTGACCGACCGCGTGCAGGTAGTCGCCCTCACGACGACCGCAGACGACGCCGCGATCGCGGGGCCGGGCACCGTGGCTACGATCGCGGGTTGGGGAGCGACCGCCGAGGGCGGCGAAACGTCCCTGGTCTTGAGGCAGGTCAGCCTCACGCTCCTGTCCAACCCGGATTGTGCAGCGGGATTCGTCGCTGGGCGGATCACGGACAACATGATCTGTGCCATCGGTCCGAACGAGGGAGGCCAGGACACATGCCAAGGGGACAGCGGCGGCCCACTCGTCGTGCCTTCCGGCGCAAGCTTCAAGCAAGCGGGTATCGTCAGCTTCGGTGACGGATGCGCCCGGCCCGGCGTCCCGGGCGCGTACGTTCGCGTCTCGCGTTACACCGACTGGATCTCGGCCCGGACGGGCCTACTCATCGGGGAGCCACAACCCCCCACCGTGCCGGCCAGCGGCCTGCAGACGACCGCCGACGGCGCCGTCACTTTGGTCAACAAGCCGCTCGGTGGTGCGCAGTGGGCGATCACCCAGAGCGACGATGGAAGCGTGACCGGGAACATCTTCTACACCGATGGCCGCGACCCGCAGTTCGTAGACTGTCTGTTTCTCCGTGACGACGGAGACACCGATCCGGCCGCGCGCCTCCTCGAATACTCCTGCTCGCTCGCCTCGAAGTGTGATTCCGCAGGGTGCCCGGCCGCCGACGACTGGACGCCGATCGGGGAGGCCAGCCTCGCGGGTTCGTTCTTCCTTCCGAGACCTGCGTCCGGCGTGGCTCGGGTGGTCACGGACGCGCCGGAACCGGCGGGTGATCTCGGCGCGCCGACGGGTGGCACCGTGCCCGCGAGTGGGTTGCAGACGACGGCCGACGGTGTCCTCACCCTGGTCAACAAGCCGCTCGGCGGCGCGCAGTGGGCGATCACTCAGCACGCTGACGGAAGCGTGACCGGGAACATCTTCTACACCGACGGTCGCGACCCGCAGTTCGTAGACTGTTTGCTTTTGGGTGACGATGGCAACACGGATCCGGCCGCGCGTGTCCTTCGATATTCCTGCTCGCTCTCCTCGAAATGCCATTCCGCAGGGTGTCCGGCCGCCGCCGACTGGACCTCGATCGGTGAGGCCACGCTTCTCGGCTCGTTCTTCTTGCCGCGCGTGCCGTAGGAGGCTGAAGGAGCGCCAGGCATCTTTCCGAAGCGGGCCGCTTCATCGAACTTGTGGGTTTCGCCGCCCGTCAGCCTCCGGTTATGAACACGGATGGGGTTCACGACATGACGCTCAGATCCGAACAGCGAGCCAGCTGGAACGAGAGGGGGTACTTCATCGAGCGAGGCTGGTCGCAACGCAGGGTGCTCGATGCGATGATTCGACGTATCGTCGACCTGGCTCGCTCGATCGACGGTGGGAACGAGCGAGAGGACCTCCTCGTTGCCCCTGAGACCCTTCTCGCGAATGCACCGACGCCGGAGGGGCGGGTGTCGAAGATCTTCCGCGTCATGCGGACCGAAGACGTCTTCTACGAATGGGCGACCGAGCCTCGACTCCTCGCCTTGCTGGCCGATCTGATCGGTCCCAACGTCGACTGCTTCCTGAGCCAGTTCATCTTCAAACATCCGACTGCGTTGGGCCAGCCCTGGCACCAGGACAACTTCTACTTTCGTATGAAACCCCGGCCGCAGGTGGGAGTGTGGCTCGCCTGCAGCGACGCGACCGCGGAGAACGGTCCACTGTGGGTCGTGCCCGGCTCGCATCTGGAAGAGGTGCACGACAATGTGATCGGTGACCCGCGCCAAGGTGCCAACTTCGGGTACGTCGAGATCCAGGCCGCCGACACGTCTGCCGAGGAGCAGATCCTGATGAGCGCGGGTGATTTGCTGATCTTCGACTCCCATCTCCGCCACCGCTCGACCGACAACGTTTCGGATGGCATGCGGGCGGCGATGGTCTACCACTACGCCAACGCCGACAGCGATGGGACGATCTCGTTCAACAACGACTGGGTCGAGGTATTGCGCGACGGCCAGTCGGTGCACGCTTCGAACGAACCGGTTCCCATCGTTTGGCCCGACTGGAGCAATCGGAGCTGACCCGCCATCTGCGGCCGTCTCTGGTTTCCGTGCGAGATCGAGGGTTCCGTTCGCCTCGGAGCAGGGACCGTAGAGTCTATTCTTCGCCGAAGAAGCGCCGTCTCGCAGTCTCATCCATCGGCGAGAAGTCGGGTCCGCTGTTGAAGTGGTCCGGCAGGCGCGTCTGGTCCTGTGCGAGCAGTGGCAGTGCCCGCGATCGCATCGCCTCCGCCTCCTCGCTCGCGCCCATGAACATCTCGGTGAACCAGAACTCCAATGTGCGGATTGGATCCCACATCGCCGCGACCTCGTGGGCGAACGCGTGTCCAGCTTTGTCCCAATCGTCGTTCTCGACGAGAGCGTCTCGCAGCCTGCGGGTTGCACCGACCGTGAGGCTGAGCCCCTGGCCCCACGTCTGGTCGCTCGTCGTCGCGGCGTCCCCCACCAGCGCGACGCCATCCTTGTATGGGTGCTCGACCCATTCGTAGATACACGAGAACGTTGCCAGTGGGCCCGCCTGCGTAGCGTGTTCATAGTACTCGGCGGGTGCACCGGACTTGATGCTCTCCTCGATGAACCGCGAAACGTCCTTGTCTCCTTGCAGTCGAAGCTCGGCGTCTTCTCGATTGCCGAAGTAAGCCCGGGCCCGGCCATCGCCTTGTGGGAACAAAAGGGCGAGCCTCTGTATGAACGGGTTCAACACCATCACCGATCGATCATCGATCCCTTCGATGTTGTCGAGCAGCATTCCCGCCAGCTGCAGGCCCTTGGCATCTGCTGAAATCTCGAATCCCGCCCACTTCCGCACCCGCGAACTACGTCCGTCGGCACCCACGACGAGTCGTGCCGCAAGGGTCTCACGGCCGTCACTAGATTCCACCGTGACCGTCGGTTTGGGGCCAGGCGTGACGTCGCACACCCTGACGCGGCGCCGTACCTCCGCGCCGGCGGCTTCGGCCGCTTCCAACAGCAGTCGCTGCATCGCGGGGTGGTAAAAGCACAGAGGCCGCAGCTTCTGCGGTGTCGAATCGGCGAGGTCTCGCAGGCCGATGCTTGCCGGACCAACACGAATGTCGTTGAACTGCGGGTGATACCCGCACTTCTCCAGCAGCACGTCGTAGATGCCCAGAGACTGCGCCTCCGCGACGCCCCACGGGGCCATGAACTCGCCACGAACGCGATCCTTGAACTGCTCTTCGCGCTCAACGACCAGAACGCGATAGCCACGACCTGCCATCGCAATTGCGAGCGATGCACCGCCCAGTCCACCGCCTACCGTGATGATGTCATAGTTGGTTTTCGTCATGCCGTCATTTTCAGAACCTGCGTGTTCGAGGAAGCGATACGGGCGTCCGGAGATCCTGACCCCGTCCGGTGATACATCGTTCTGGCAGTCGTTGGTAGTTCTGTCGGCCCGGGAGACTCCGGACGCTGAGGTAGCCCCGTCGAGTGAGGGGGAGGGGCCCGTCCGGCGTCCGGCGTTTCGGTGATCGACCGGGCGTCTTCCCCGGGGGTGCACTAGCAGGTTGTTGAAAAGCTCCTCCCGTCGCCAGGCACGCCCCTTCGACCCGATCCCCGCGTTGCGAAAACTAGCGAGAGTGCCCGACTATCGCGTCGTTTTCGCGCTTTGGCCTTGGGTCGAATGGACGCACCTGGCTCGGTCCGGAGCGTTTCAATAACCTGCTAGTCGCGTGCCGGCCCCGGACAGCAGATGAAGCTCACCCTCTGAACCGAGGGCACCGCGGCCAATCGGTCGCGCGTCTCCCGATCGTTGCCGCCGTCGGCGTTGCGTGCGCCGGTCATGCTCATCGGCGTGTTGCCGCCGGGGCGGAGCGACCACGTGTTCGTGCCCGGCGTGGCGGGGACGGTGCTGGATTGGTCGCCCTGGGCAAAGCCGTTCATGGTCGTGATCTCGGCATTCAGGATGGTGCGGCCGCCTCGTCCGCGCCCGGAGTCTCTGGTCGTCATCCCGGTCACGTGCTCGTAGTGGGCGAGTGTGGTGTTCCGACCGCTTCCGGTACTGAGGTAGAGAGTGCAGTCCCACTCGCGCTCAGGGTCGTTCACGAAGCCGTTGAGCGCCTTCACGAAGTTGTCGAGACCGCCCTCGTTCGCGGTCAACGCGTCGTTCTGTTCCCGGCAAGCGCCCGTGCCGAAGTCCTGGTGCGCCTTGCGGAGCTTCTTCTTGGTCATCTGGCCCGTGCGACGGTTCATGTAGCGCCGTTTGACGCCGTCGACGACGTTCTGGCGCAGGTGGTCTCCCTCGACGAGTTGGTCGCGGCCCACGAGATCCAGCTTCTCGAGCGAATGCAGCACCGCGATCACGCCACAAATGCCGCGGGTCGCGCTCTCGAGGCTCGAGCCACCCCCGATCTCCTCGTCGTCGACGGAGAACATCGAGCTGCACTTCGTCCCGAAGCGGTCCATCCGCACGACCGATGTGAGTTGAACGCCCTCTCGGTTCCGGATCACGTGCTCCTGGGTCGGGGCGTCCACACCCCGGAAGATCAGCCAGTAGCGATTGCGCTTCAGCCCGGCTTCGAGCGCCTCGTGGAGGCGCGTCAGGTACTCGGCAGCCAGGTGTGTTTCGGCCCAGAGCCCCGCCGCGGCGAGCTGATTCTTCGTCTTCACGAAGGTCTTGTACGCCGGCACCGGCTCGAATCTCTCGACCGACGGTTCTTTCTCGATCGGCGGTACGTCGTAGGCGGGCGGGACGTGCTCGACCGGCTTCACGAGCTCGACCTTCGGGAAGAAGTCTTCGGGTCGAGGGTCGCGCCCGAACGGAGTTCGGAGGTCGGTGAAATCGAAGGCGTACGCCGGGCTCGCGGCTACGAGCACCGTCGCAAAAAGCGCGGCGCGGGCGGCGAGGGGCCGGCGGGGGGCGCTGTGGGAATGGACTCGAGTTCGCGTTTGCATCGTGATCCTCCAGGGGTTGGCTGGAGGGATCGCAAGGCGCGTACCAGTCGGGAAAGCCCGTATTTCCAGTGGCTTTTCGGGTGGAAGAGCCGCCCGTCGACGCTGGTATTGAACTGCAGTCGATCCCGGAGTCGACCCTCGTTCAGTCACCCACTCGATCCTCACGCCCTCCAGCCTGGCGCCCGCCGTTCGAACCTCTGCGCTCGCAACGGCCTCTGCTTGCTCAGGGGGATGCCGTCAAAACGTTCGGCCTACGGATCGTACACGGCATGCGCGACGAGGGCCCTGGTCCAAGCGTCGGCGTCGCCGCGCCAGTCGGGTCCAACGTCGGGGAAGCTCGCCGTTCGAATTCGCCCGCGGGCGCGGGTCACGGGCGTGTTGACCAGCAAGAGGTCGAAATCGAGAAAGCCGTACCGCGTTTGCAGGACCTCGCAGAGTTTCCCAGCACAGGAGGCCCAAGGCCGGGCCCTCGTGGAGTCGTGATAGCCGCGCCCCTTCACGAAGAGGATCGGATCGTCTTTCGGCAGGGCCAAGAACCGGTCGAGCAATGCCCGGGTCCTTTCCTTGGGCGGGCCGACGTGATCCGCGAAGTTCGCGATCACGGCGCCGTTCTCGCGAGGAAACTCGTGAAACAGTCGAATGCCGTAGCGCTCGTTGGTGACGGCGGCCGCTTCGCCGTTCTCGCGGTTGAGTACGAGCCACCGCTCGTCGTACAGGCACTCGACGTCGGGATCCTCGAGGAAGGAGAGCGTCGCCGTCAGCGGAAAGATCCACCAGTCGAACGGGTAGGCCTCGGTGATGCCGAACTGCCTCCGGATGTGGTGGGCCGAGCGGCAGCTGGTGCCCAGAGAGATGATGTGCCGGTAGCGTCGCGGCGCGACGACCTCTGCGCCTGAGCGCCACCACCTCGTCAGCGCCATCGGGCCCGTACTTTATGCCAGAGACGAATGGCCCGAGACTTGGCCCCATGCGCGAAGAGGGTGAGGCGACTCTTTGCGACCGCCGTCGCGGTATCGAGGACCACGTCCCAGCGTCTGTGCTCGCGTGCGTACGCGATCATCTCGTACGCGAAGCAGAAATCGCTTGCGTTCCGGTAGCGGCACGCGCGAACGGCTCGGCGGTCGATTGGCAGGGGGAACGTCGGCTGGACGTCGAGTTCGCCGAGCATGTCGAGGGCGAGCATCGTTCGCAGACACTTTTCGCACCGACAGCAGTTGACGAGCCGACCGTTTGGCTGAGGGCTACAGACGCGAAGAAGTCCGCGGGTTTCCGGCCACGGCGCGATCGCGGTCGTCTTGTCGATGCGTGTAGCGCTCGCGCCGTCATGGACGATCTCCAACGACTCGGTGGAGAGGAGATGGTCTACGCGCGGGTCCGAGCCCCAGGGGATGAGGTCGCTGTACGTGTGGCTCGCAGGAACGTAGAAGCGTCGCACCGCGCCACCAAGTGCCTGTGCGCTTCCGACGAGCGGCGCGCCGTGGAACACGCCCCAATTCCGAGGTGGCACGAACTCCTGTGCATTCGTGCGTGCGGCGATCAGCTCCACACCGACCCGTTCCGCCATCGGCCGAAACGCGTCTCGCGCGGTCTCGTAGGTCGTACCGTTAGCCAGCGGAACGTCGAAGCCGTGCACGAAGAGCAAGTGAGATATTCGCGAGTGCGGGTTCGGGTCGTTGGCGGGGAGATGCGACCACAGGCTGTAGAAGGAGTCGACGCCACCCGAGAAGGCGCAGACCCTTGCGCCGCCGCTCACGGGATCGGATTCGGCTTCACGATGGACGCGAATCGCGACCGGGCTGAATCGCCACGGGAACCAGCGGTGGAACGCTCGCTGGTACTCGGCGAGTCCCAAGAGCAGGCGCGACGAAACCGTGCCGCGCACGGCGATGTCCTGGCCGTACTGCATTGCCACGAGAAGAAGCGACGTCAGGAACGGATCGGTCCGTTGCCCGATCCAGGACGCGAACTTCGCGGGGTACTCGAACACGAGTTCGTCGGGGACTTTCGGAGTCGAGCCGCCGATCTCGATGCGGGAGGCCACGGTGACCAGGTCGTTCGCCAGCTTGATCTCGGGCTCGTGGATGATCACGGGGGATGGCGCGTACGGTAGTGCGATTCTTGCGCTTCCACAACAGTGTTGGTAGCCCAGCGCTGCGCGCCGACGCGCAAGGAACGAGCGTGTATACGCGTCGCCGGAGACATGTCTAACCGAAGCTCCCGACGAAGCCGGATCGACCTCGTCGTGAATCTGGCGCGGGCAGATCTCCGCTCTCGGTTCGAGGCAACGAGCCTTGGGGTGTTGTGGTCGGCCCTGAACCCGGCCATGACGGCGGTCGTCGTTTTCGTCGTCTTCGGGAGAGTCGTTCGTCTCGGCGTAGAGAACTATGGTCTCTTCGTGCTCGCGGCGGTCGTGCCGTGGGGGTTTCTGGCGGGGAGTCTTTCTCAGGCGTCGTCGGCGCTTTTGCGCCACCGGGCCCTCGTTGGCCAGGTGCGAATGCCGCGGGCCGCGATCGTATTCGCCGTCACGCTGGGGAATCTTCCTTCTCTTGGTATCGGGCTCGTTCTCGTCGCGTTGGTGGCGCTCGCCCAAGGCGGGTCGATCGGAGGCTGGCTCTTGTGGCTCCCCTTGGCCGTCGTGACCCAGATCGCTTTGGTTGTCGGAGCCGGGCTCCTGGCTGCGGTCGCCACCGCCTTCCTGCGCGATGTGGAGTATCTCCTCGCGGCGGGGGTTCGGGCCGCCTTCTTCCTCTCGCCCAACCTCTATCCGATCGATCGGGTTCCGGATCAATGGCGGGCCCTGTACCTGATGAATCCGATGACGGGCATCCTCGAGATGTACCGTGCGCCGCTTTTGTCGGGGGAAGGACCGGCGGGTTCCGTGATCGTCAGCGCTGTCGCGATCTCGTTTGGGGTGCTCGCGGCGGGGGTCGCGGTCTTTCGTGCCTTCGAGGAGGATCTCGATGACCACGTCTGAGGGTGTACTCCTGCGCGCGTCGGATGTGGGCAAGGTCTATCGACGAGAGGGGCCGACGTCGCCCCTGTTGCGGCTCGTTCGTGAGCTACGTCGGCGGGAGCCAGCTCCGACCGTTCAAGCGCTCGATGGGGTTTCGCTGGAGGTCGGGCCCGGCACGCGCGTAGGCGTGGTTGGCGCGAACGGCGCGGGAAAGAGCACACTGCTCAAGCTCCTCGCCCGGATCTCGCGCCCCACGACCGGCACGGTCGACGGCTGGGGGCGTTGTGCGTACCTCGGCGGGGGCGGGGGAATCTTCTTCGGTGCCCTCACCGGTCGCGAGAACGCGGTATTGTTCGGGAACATGCTCGGACTCACCTCACGAGAGGTCGGCGGCAAGCTGTCCGAGATCGAGGAGCGTGCTGGCCTCGGGGCCGCGGCAGGATCGCCGCTTGGCACCTATTCCACCGGGCAGGTCGCTCGTCTCATGATCGGCGTGGCCATCTGCGCCGACGTCGACGCACTCCTGCTCGACGAAGCGTTCGCCGCCGCCGACATCGGCTTCCGTGGACAGGCGATTCGTGAGCTGTCCGTGGCCGGGAGGGCGGGGCGTGCCACGGTCATCGTCTCGCACTCCACGGAGCTGATCCGAGATACCTGTGATCGGGCGATCTGGCTCGAGGCCGGTCGCGCGATCGCGGAGGGGCCCGTTTCGGACATCGTTCGCGACTACGAGCGGGCGAGCGCGTCGTCTTCGCGGTAGACACCGAATCTCTCCGCCCGAGTCGGAAAGTCGCGCGCCGCGGAGCGTGCGTTTGCATCGCGATTCCCAGATGCCACTCTTCGTCGACGGGCTCGGCATGACGGCGACTTCAGCGATACGTGTGTCGGCGGTTCTCTGCGGGCCGGCACCTGCCGCCGCAGTGGATGCGTCGGTAGGTGCTCTGCGCGAGGCGGGCGTGTCCGAGGTCGAGATCGCTTTGTCGGGCTCGTCCCCCGGGCAGCCGATCGGGGGGAATCCGGAGGCCGTCTCGTCGCCGAACGCGAGAGCGATCAATCGTGCGGTGGCCGCGACGACGGGCGAGATCGTGCTCCTCGTCGGTCCGTTCGTGCGACTCTACCCCACGGTCGTCGATCTCTACGTGGCGGCGCTCGATCGCAACCCGGACGCGGTGGTGGCATACGGTGACTACGACGTCGTTCGGCCCGGAGCGGAGAGGGTAGGGTGCCCGAGCTTCGCGGAACGGGACGATCTCTCCGAGTTTTCGACGCTCGCGTACGTCCAGGCGATCCGACGGAAGGCGTGGGAACGTCTGGGGGGCCTGGACGAGACCTACCAGACGGCATTCGCCTACGATTTGCGCATGCGGCTCGCCGAGATCGGTGACTTTGTGCGCGTTGCCGAGTCGGCCTATGAGATTTGGCTCGAGCCTGGCGAAACACCGCACGCGTTTCGGGGGTACTTCACGTCAGAGAGCTGCGAGCGGCCCGGTTTCGCGTATCTCCACTTCGAGGCGGCGCTCGAGGCGGAGATCGATCGTGCGTTTCGGGGAACGTTGGTGCGGCGCGGAGCAGCGATCCACGGCCCCTCGTCCGTCGTCGCGTGCCCGGATGCTGGCGTCGATCCGGTGGTGAGTGTCGTCATCCCGACGTACAACCGTGCGAGATACCTGGGCCGCGCCATCGAGAGTGTCCTCGACGGCGACTACGAGAGCTTCGAGGTGCTCGTGGTGGATAATGGGTCCACCGACGGTTCGAGGGAGCTGGTGGAGAGCTTCGGCGATCGGGATCCGCGCGTCCGATATTTGTGCAATCCGAAGGGAAACAAGATTGCTGCGGCACTCAATCTCGGTGTCGCGGAAGCACGGGGCAAATACGTTTCGCAGCTCGACTCGGATGACGAGTACGTTCCCGCGACTCTGACGCGGCAGGTCGCTCACCTCGACGCGAACCCAACGTGGGCAGTCGCGGTCTCGTACTACGATGTCATCGACGCCGACGGCGCGCAGCGACCGGAGTTCGGGATCGTTCGGCATGATGAGTACGACCGCGACAACCTGCTTCGTACGGGCGGAGCGGGAGCCGTACGCACGTGGCACCGGTGCGTCTTGCGGGAGCTCGATGGTTTCAACGAAGTCGACTTCGCGAACTACGCCGAAGACTACGACATGACCCTCCGGGTGGCGGAGCGCTACGAAGTCGGTCGGGTCCACCAGGTGCTCTACCGACATCGGATTCATGGCGAGAACACGGTCGACAACCTCGGTTACGTATTCCGCGCTGGGCGAAAGGCCGCGGCTCGCCGGCTGGCACTCGCGCGGCGCATTCGCGCGCGGGCCGGGAAACGAACGCCCTAGCTGCGGGCCCGCGCGGCCGCGCGAAGTGTTCCTCGGGCCTGGGCGCGGTCCTGTCGCCACATTGTACCGTAGAAAACGGTCAAGAAGAGAAGCAACCCCGGCAAGGTCACGACGAACCTCCCGGTCCAGCCGGCTTCGCGACTGAGACGCGCCCAGGGCGGTACTCGCCCGAACACCTCTCGGGCGCACCGAGCGAGTGACCAGCGCCGCTCTCCGGGGGCGGGTGGGTTGCGCCGCGAGAGCACTTCATGGAACGAGGCCGCGTAGTTCACCCGTTGCTGGAGGAAGTCGCGGAGGGACTTCTCTTCCCAGTGCTCGATGTAGAAGTCCCGATCGAAGTAGACGGGGACGCCTGCGTCCGCGAGGCGCGCACCCAGCTCTCCGTCCTCGCCGGACAGCAACGATTCGTCGAACGGTGCCACGCGGTCGAAGAGAGAGCGCCGAAACACGGCAGCCCTCGACGCGGGCAGGTGGAGCGAGGCATAGACGCCGTACTCGTCGGGGCGGGCCTGTGCGTTCATGACGAGGGTCAGCTCCATGTACATCTGCTGGACGTGCCGCGCGATGCTTCCTCCCCTCGACCGGACGTTGAACGTGATGAGTTCGGCATCCGGGACGCGCTCGAAGAAGTCGATCGCTCGATCGAGGTAGTCGGGGGGGGGCTCGTGATCGTCGGCGAGAAAGGCTACGAAGTCTCCGCTCGACTCCTCGAGGCCAGCGTTGCGCGCGCGGGCGACACCAGCATGGGGGATGCGGCGGTATAGAAGGGAGAGACGGTCCTCGAACTCCTCGGCCACCGACCGGATGTCGGCCTCCGAGCCGTCGTCGACGACGACGACCCGGAACGATGCCCGATCGGTCCGAAAGCGGGTCAGCGCCGACAGGCAGCGTCGCAATCCCGCAGGCCTTTCGTACGCCATGACGACGATCGTGAAGTTCACCGAGACAAGGGATACGTAAAGCCTGCGACTCATGGCAAGCCGAACCCCCTTCTCCCTCTACGGCCGAGTACACGGCGTTGCCGCAAAGGGCCTCTACCTCCTGGCGAGATCGGAGTGGGCCAAGAGCGTTGGCCTCGGCGTCGTTTCGGTGTTCCTGCGACGCACCCTGGTGCAGTTGCGGGCGCATCCTGCGGTCGCGCGCGTTCTGATTCGAGGGAGCTACCGGGAAGAGCGCTTCATTCCGCTCCTGAGCGACATCGACATCGTGGTCTGGCTTCACGGCCCAGGGGAGCCAACGTTCGCGCGCTTGGTCGAGTTTCTGGAATGTCTGCGCGCGGTGCGGCGCCGAGATCCGTCCTTGCGCGACGAGTGGCAGTTCTTGATCGGCGAGGCGGAGTGGCCGTTGCTCGAGCGGCACGGCGGTTTGCTCGAGATGGACCGCTGGTGCGACGAACGCCGGTGGCGCCCCTTTCCCGAGGTTCGTCCAGCCTCGCCGCAAAGGCAGCGGGCCCACGATTGGCGGCGTCACAACCAGTGGGTCGAGACGGCGATGAGGTTTGGCCTGCCGGCACCGGGGGCGCCTTGCGATGCGGTCCTCTTCGCCGCGTGTGAGAAGAAGGCGCGGGTTCTCGCTGGCCATCTCCTCGGTCAGGACGGGCCGTCGCATCGGAGCCCGCCCCCGAGGTCTCGAGAGGAATTCCTCGAGCGCGCGGCCAGCCTTCTTGCTCTCCGGGACCGATGCGCGTCGAAGGTGCTCGCGGAGACGGGGAGCCCGCCCCTCCCGACGTTGCCTGTCGCTACGGTGCGCCCGTCCGACACGGCCGTGCTGGCGTTCGCCAGGGGCATCGATGGGCAGGTCCCGTTGGAAGCGATCGTCTGGCAAGCCGGGGTCGTGTGCCTCGTCACGTCCGCGGTTCTCGACGATCGGGGCTGGCTCGCGATGCTTCGGCGCATCGAAGACCACGCGGCCGACCTCCCCGCCCGCGTTCTTCCGTATACCAGACAAGTATTCGCCCTCGGGTCACCGCTCGTGCCGCGGCGAACCGTTGCGGTCGAGCCGGAGGTCTGCAGCGGTTCGGCGGAGCCGTTCCGCCCCGCCTTGTTGCGTGCGCAGTTGGTCTCCGACGCTCTGTTTGTCGGGGCCGAGTTTCGAATTTTGGCCGATCGTCCCGTGCGGGCGGAGGGGGTCCCGGCGGTGACCGAGAAGCTCGCCTGCCTCCTCGCCTACTTCGCGTTGGAGGTGTTCGTGCCTGAAGGCGGGGGCGCTCTCGAGGTGCTTCGTCGAGGTGGCCGTGTCGGCGAGGTCCCGCCGTCGGGGTCGTCGCCGGAGCGATGGCACCCGTTCAATGCCGAGCTGTTCTCGCAGCTCGTGAAGGCACTCGAGGGTGAGGCGCGGTGATCGGCACGGCGGTTTCCGGCGATTCGGCACGCGACCGAACGATCTGTACGCTTCCGCCATGCGCGCGACGTCGATAGGTCACGCCGGCATCCTCATCGAGACCGAGGCTGGCTCGATCCTTTGCGATCCCTGGTTCGTGCCGGCGTTCTTCGGCTCGTGGTTCGTCTTCCCTCGCAACGACCAGCTGGATGCGGACCTCCTGAGGCGGATCGAGTCCGCCGACTTTCTCTACCTTTCGCACCTCCACGGGGATCACCAGGACGTACCGTGGCTGCGCGAGCACCTGCGCCGGGACATTCCGATCCTGCTGCCGGGTTTTCCGAGTCGAGAGCAGGAACGAAGCGTGGCAGACCTCGGCTTCACCGAGTTCGTTCACACGGTGGATGGCGAAGAGCTCGAGGTGGCGCCGGGACTCACGATCGCGATTCATATCGAGACGTCGCTCGCGGATGGCCCGGGGGGGGACTCTGCGCTCGTGGTGTTCGACGGCACGAGCCGTCTGGTCGACCAAAACGACTGTCGCACCGGGGGCGTCGAGGCTCTCGCCGGCCACGGCCCGGTCGATCTGCACTGGCTCCAGTACTCCGGCGCGATCTGGTACCCGATGGTCTACGACATCGACGAGGAGGAGAAGCGCCGGCTCTGTCGCGCCAAGGTCGAGAGCCAGCTCGCGCGGGCGATGCGCTACGTCCATGCGATCGACGCACGCGCCGTCGTGCCTAGCGCGGGCCCGCCCGCTTTCCTCGACGATGACCTCTTTCACTTGAACGTGATCGAGGGCGACGAGCCTTCGATCTTTCCGGATCAACGGTCCTTTCTGTCGCGCCTGCGTGCGGTAGAGCGTCTTGGCATCCTCGTGATTCCGGGGACCACGATCGAGGTGACCCCCGACGACCTCAGGATCGAGCACCCGTTGCCCGAGGCGCAGGTCGCCGCAATCTTCGACGAAAAGGAGGCCTACCTTCGGCGGTATCAGGCAGATTGGAGACCTTGGCTCGAGGAGATCGAGTCCGGCTGGCACCCCCCTCGGACCGACCTGATCGCGACGCTGAAGCAATGGTGGGAGCCCTTGATGCGGATGGCCCCGACGATGTGTGCCGCGATCGGCGCGAGCTGCGTCCTGCGCGCGGGCGACCTCGACGTGCTCCTCGATTTCCCGAACGCCGAAGTGCGTCGCGCCGCGCGAGATCCGCATGCGTTCCGGTACGATGTGCCTAGGGGATTGGTCGAGATCGCGGTCGCGGATCGGACGGTCGACTGGTCGAACTCCGTGTTCTTGTCCTGCCGCTGGACGGCGTGGCGCGACGGTCCATTCAATCCGAACCTCGCGAACTTCTTCAAATCGCTTTCGGTCGAGCGGATGCGCCGTGCCGAGATCGAGGCGGTTCATCCGCGCGCTGCGACGACCGAGCCGGAGGCCGAGATTGGGCTCGGTGACTACGTGGTTCAGCGTCGGTGCCCGCACCGTCGCGCCGATCTTCTAGTCTTCGGCGAGATCGAAGCCGGTGCCGATGGCGAGGAGCTCGTGTGCACGATGCACGGCTGGCGGTTCGACTGCCGCACCGGCCGATGCCGTACGGCACGTGGCTACTCGGTGGCGATTCGCCCCCGCGATGCCTGACCCGGTGGCGCCACGGACGCGGCGGATCTCGTCTGCATATGGATAGGCGTATCGTCGTCCGGAACGCTGGGAGGGTGCTCCCGCGCGCTTCCCCCGATGCTCGCGGCGAGGGCTCGGCCAGGGCAAGCCGGGCCCTTGGTTCCGCCTGAGGTTGCAGTCCGCGACGACGAGCCACTAGGGTGCAGACATGAATCAACTTGTCCTGGCGGTCGGGAGTCGACTCCTGGCCGTACACCAGTGGCTCTACGAGACATCGGATGGGCGAATAGGCGCGATCCTGGGTGGGCGGCCGATGTTGCTGTTGCGCACCGTTGGCCGACGTACGCGCGAGCCCCGGACGGCGGCACTTCTCTATGTGCGTGATGGCGACGGGTACGTGGTGATTGCCTCGAAGGGGGGCGCGCCACAGCACCCGGGCTGGTTCCACAACCTCACGGCCGAGCCCAATGTAGAGATCCAGGTGGGTCGCGACCGGATGCCCGTGCGCGCGCGGATCGCCGAGGGCGAGGAGCGGTCTCGGCTCTGGGCCCGGGCCGACGAAGTCAATCAGGGCCAGTACGCCGCCTATCAGTCCCGCACCAATCGCTCGATCCCGGTCGTCGTGCTCGATCCACGGTGAGCCTCGCGGCTCGGGCGCAGCTCGACAAGCGCCGCTGAGCTCGCGTACCGGTACGGAGGCGGTCTCCTACGAGCGGAACGTCGAGAATGACGAGGGAACCGCTATCGCCGTTGCGATCAGGGGCCGCATTGGATGATGACGTCGTCGCCGACCTGTTCGAACGGCGTCATCAGTGGTTCGGGCCGCACATCCCCATCGAGTAAGAGGCCGCAGTTGGAGCACTCCACGTTGGCCCACCTCGACCCCCGACTCCTCATCGCGTTGACCCAGTCGACGATTGGTGGGACGCCGCCGGTCGTGTCGTCGTAGACCTTGTTGTTGCCCCACATCGTGTGCCGGCTGCCGGAGCCGATGTAGTAGCGGTAGTTGCTGGGGGCGATCTGCGCCGTCTCGATGGCCTGCTTGCGCATCTGGTCGTTGAACTGACAGCTGCCCTCCCACCAGGTGACCGCGTCGAGCGGGTCGTTGTCGTTCAGCATCACGTTGTAGAACCCAGTCTGGCCACCCGTGCCACCGTCGAACGCGGTGCTGTAATTGCCCCAGGCGGTGTCCGGGAACCGGTCGGTGACGACGTCCATGTATCCGACCATGCCCTCCCCGTCGTTGAGCACCTGCTCGAGCTCTGGGATATCCGGCGGCAGGTTCCCGACGAAGTTCCAGTTCGGGAAGTTCAGCTGTAGGAAACTGTCGGTGATGACGCCGTTGCCGGCATCGGCGAGAATGCTGAACTTGGCGTTCGGCCACGCATTGTGGAGGAGCGGGCCGTGGAAGAGCGCGCCGTACGCGCCGGCGCTCGATCCGGTGACGAAGACCTCGTCTGGGTTCGGGAAATTCTCTCGCGCCCATTTCTCGGCTACGCGCGCGTTCTGGTAGCCGCGGTGCTCGACGTGTAGCGGGTAGTCCTGCGCCGCGTCGCCGAAGTGAATGTCACAGCTGCAGTAGGAGACGAAGACGATGTGCCAGTCGCGGAACGGATTGTTCGGGTTGTTGTAATCCCCGAAGCCACTCGAGCGGTTGTTCGGGTTGTCACCGCCCTCGGGGTTCACGTTGTCGTCGCAGACGGGTACCGAGCACGTGAGCTGCTCCCAGCACGCGCCGCCACCTTGGTAGTACATGAGGACCTTGTTCACCGAGCCACGCCGTACGAAGAAGTGATACGGCGAGCCGTCCATACACTGAGGGGAGAGCTGCTGGCCCTCGTACTCGATCGGGCCGACCGGCGAGATCGTGCGGAACGCCTCGTCGGGCGCGATCGCCTGCGTGGCGTCGTCGCCGCAGCCGGCCGCGCCCAGGGCGGTCAGGGTCGCAATCGAAAGGAATAGGGCTTGGACGGGATTCGTGCGCTTCATAGTGGACCTCCGATGATCTAGACGACCACGGGTGGCCGTCGTCGGTCAAACGTGTCGAGCGACGTTTGTGGATCCTGGGGAATCTGCGTGCGCCTGGGCTTGGTCGTCGCGGTGACTGTGGGGTTGGGGCCCGGACAGGCGGATCTTGGCGATGGACCGTTGCTCAGATGAGCTTCGGTCTGGCACGGCGAACATGCTAGTGACGGCTCAGGAGGGTTTCGGATGCGACTGCGTACGATTCTCGTCGTGATGATGATCGCGGCCGCGTGCGGCGATGCTGAGCAAGACCCCGGCGCCATCGAACCGCCCGTGAGCACGGCCATCTGCTGCTCGACGCAGGACGGCTGCTACCACGGCGTCGAGAGTGAAGGGGATTGCGAGCTGCTCGCAGGAACGTTGGGCGCACCCGGCGCCGTATGCGACGGGGCCACCGGGACGTGCCTTCCTCCCCCTGCTCGACCTGGCCAGTGCTGCCACGTACCCGAGGTCGGTGTCTGCCTCACCGGACCGAGCCTCAACCTTCCTGCCTGTGTGCGGGCGGGCGGTACGGAGTTCCCCTCCGGCGCGACGTGCCGGCCCGACACGACATGCGCGCTGGTCGGGCCTTAGGCGGTCGGTTCAGCTCTCGGTCAGGCCGAGTGCCGTTCGGACCTGCTCTTCGTCGAGCCCCATCCGGGTCCAGGTCTCCAGGGCCGCGGTCTCGTCCCAGGCCGTGCGAGGCCCAACCGTGATTCCGCCGTCGACGGCGAGAAATTGCCCGGTGACGAAGCGGCTCAGGTCGCTCGCGAAGTAGGCGACCGCGTGGCCGATGTCCGCCGGCGAGCCTGCGATCCGGATCGGCTGGGCGCCGTGCGAGTGCTCGGCGATCGTCTTCGCACGCCGGTCCGCCTCCTCGATCGAGTCGCCGAGGGCGCGGCCAAAGATCGAGGTCGGGATCAGGCCCGGGCAGATGGCGTTCACGCGGATGGCCTCCCGCGCGAGCGACGCGGCAGCGACGCGCGACAGGTGCACGACCGCGCCTTTCGCAACCGAGTACGCGAAGGGGCCGTAGCCTGCCTGCAGGCCGGCGATGCTCGCGGTGTTGATGATGGAGCCGCCGCCGCGCTCGATCATCGAGGGTACGGCGTACTTCGTGCCGAGGACGACCGAATGGACCAGGAGCCGCTCGACCCGAGCGAAGATCTCGAGATCGAAGGGGTCCGATCCGAGTGGCTCGGCGGCACCAGCATTGTTGAACAGTGCGTCGATGCCTCCGAAGCGCGAGGTGACTTGCCCGAAGGCGGCGGCGACCTCGTCCTCCGCGGTCACATCGGCGTGGAGGTACAGGATTCCATCCCCCAGTTCCTCGGCCATGGCGTGGCCCTTGTCATCCTGGATGTCGATGCAGGCGACGCGGGCTCCGCCGCCGAGCAGCACCTCGACCGTTCCCCGGCCGATGCCGCTGCAGCCGCCCGTCACGATCGCAACCTTCCCTGAGAGATCTATCATTCCGTTCGTCATGGAACGCAACCTTAGGCGACGCGTCGGGCGACGTCGAAGGGCTCTTGCCGGAATACGCGAGGCTTGCGTGTGCGCCGCGCGTCACCTGGCAGCGCGCGCAGCATTCCATGGTAGGGCCGGGAGTCGCGGCAATCGTTCGTCGTTCGCCCCACCAACGGGGTCAGCCTACTCCCGCAGCAACCTCATTGGATCGCGCCCGTCGACGAAGCCGATGAACGGGAACAGCATGCTGTACCCGAGTAGGGATTGAATCTTGTCGCTGCATTGCCGTGCCCGCTCTCTCGAGATCGCCAGGCAGTAGTTCTCCTGCTGGCGGGCCCAGGGTTCGCAATATTGGGTGGTCGCAGCCAAGCGCGGCCGTTGGGTTTGGTTGGCGCCGGCCCCGTGCCAGAGCGTTCCTAGGAAGAAGACGGCGGACCCGGCCGGCATGACCGCGGGAACCATCTGGTCGACGTCGATCTCACCGGACGGCACGTCTCCCCAAAGATGGCTCTTGGGGTAGACCAAGGTCGCACCGTTGTCCGCCGTGAAGTCGTCCAGTGCCCAGATCAGCGCGGCACCGATCGGTTTTCTCGGCCGGGGGATGGGGTAGAACCCGTCGTCGTGATGCAGGGGTTGGCGGATCTCACCGGGCATCACCCTGATCACCTGGAGTTGGGAGAGGAGATAGTTCGCCATGAAGAGGCGGTCGAGCAAGGCCATCACGAGGGGATGGTCGATGATGGGATTGCACGACAGCGTTTTCTCGATCACCGAGTAGATGCGTCGCGTCCTGTATCCTTCGAACTCGGTTCGCCCGTCATATTGCAGAAAGGGCTCTGCCTCGGAGCGGATGGTATCGATCGTTTCCTTCGAGATTAGATTCGGAAGGATCACGTAGCCGTCTTCTTGCACCGTGGCGAGAAGCGATTCGAGGTAATGCTCGTCTACGCCGTGCGCCCGCGCAGACGCGGCCAGGGTCGCTTCTTGTTCTGCCAAGACTTCGGCCCGCACCGTCCCGTCTTCATTCGTGTATGCGCGTTGCGACATCGATTCTCATCCTATCGAGCGGGCATGCGTACGCCGCGAAGCTGCGACAGCCCGAGGCCGTGGAGGGCGAAGTGTGCGAATTGCGCGGCCGCTTCGTGGGCTGCCGGCGGCGACTCCAGCCGCCCTCGGCCACCCATGGCTCCGACGATCAGCGTGCCGAGGCAGGAGCGGTCGCTCGGGCGGATCGGCCCGGTCAGTTCCCCCCGCGCGACGCCGTCTGCGAGGATACGGTCGACGGTCTCGTAGAAATGCTTGACGACGCCTGCGAAGTCGGCGCCGCCGGGGCCGTCGGCACGTGTCGGTTCGTCGAGAGACAGGGGGAACACGACCGCGAGGAAGTACTCTCGATGCTCGTCGACACTGGCGAGGCAGACCTCGAAGAATGCGGTGAGCTGCTCGAGGGTGGTCTTGGCGTCACCAACGCAGCGCTCGAGCTCGCGGCCTAGCTGTTCGCGATGCGCCGCGAAGCTCCCCCGGAGGATCTCCTCCTTCGAAGAAAAGTACTCGTAGACCGTGCTGCGACTGAGCCCCGCGCACCTCGCGATCTGGTCCATCGAGGTCTGCTCGTAGCCGTTGTCGCCGATCACCTCGCGCGCGGCGTTGACGATCTGGTCACGGCGATAGTTCTGGAGAAGCTCTGCGGGCGCTCTCGACATGGTTGGGTCGGTCCTTCCGTGCCGAATCGGTCGCTTGTAGGCCTAATCGGACATCTGTAGGATACATCAGACAACCGTCCGATCCAATGACCACGGCACCCCAGCCTGGGCTGCCAAAGGGAGCGCCCATGCCCACCGATTCCACCCGGCCCCGTGATCATCTTCGCGTCATCGTCATCGGTGCGGGAATGTCCGGCGTCCTGGCCGGAATCAAATTGAAGGAGGCCGGGGTCGATTTCGCGATCCTCGAGAAGGCGGACCGCTTGGGCGGGACCTGGCGCGAGAACACGTACCCCGGAATCGCCTGCGACGTTCCGTCCCACTTCTACAGCTACTCGTTCGCGCTCAACCCGGAGTGGACGCGACAGTTCTCCCCGGGGGTCGAAATTCAGGCGTACTTCGAGGGCGTGGCCGAACGCTTCGGGGTCGCGGAGAAGATCCAGTACGGCAAGGAGGTCAAGCGCGCGGCTTTTGAGCAAGGACGTTGGCGGCTCGAGATGTCCGACGGCTCGCGCGACGTGGGAGACTTCGTCATCGCCGCGACCGGCGTCCTGCACCAACCCAACTACCCCGACATTGCGGGTCTCGAGGAATTCGAGGGCGCGGCCTTCCACAGCGCGCGCTGGGATCACGACGTGGAGATGAGCTCGAAGCGCGTTGCCGTGATTGGGACCGGCTCGTCGGCAATCCAGATCGTGTCCGCCCTCGTCGACCAGGTCGAGAAGATCGAGCTCTTCCAGCGCACCGCGCAGTGGGTCATTCCGGTCGCGAACAACGTCTTCACCGACGAGGAGATGGCGGAGTTCCGGCGAAACCCGGACGCGATGTTGGCCATTCGGAACGACATCGCACGTACCTACATCGATGGCTTCGCCAACGTGCTCGTCGACGCGAAGAACCCTGTCATTCAGGGGATTCACGCAGCCTGCGAGGCCAACCTCGAGAACAGCGTGAAGGACCCGGTGCTGAAGGAGAAGCTCCGGCCGACCTATCAAGCGGCCTGCAAGCGCCTCATCATGTCCAACGATTTCTATGCCGCGATCCAGAACCTCAACGCCGAGGTCGTAACGGAGGGGATCGAGCGGGCTGAGAAGACGGGCCTCCGCACCAAGGATGGCAAGCTGCACGAGCTCGATGTCATCGTCATGGCCACGGGCTTCCGCGTCGACCAGTTCGTGCGCCCCATGACGGTGATCGGGCGGGGCGGTCTTGCACTGGACGACGTATGGAGAGAAGGGCCGTTCGCTTACATGGCGATATCCGTTCCGGAATTTCCGAATTTCTTCATGCTCCAAGGACCCAACGGTCCCGTCGGCAACTTTTCCCTCATCGAGGTAGCCGAGCTCCAGGTGGGCTACATCTCGGGGATGCTCGAGAAGATCCGCTCGGGCGAGTGCCGCGAGATCGCGCCGTCGCAGGCTGCGATGGACCGCTTCGACGCCGAACGGAAGGAAGCGGCCAAGTCGACGATTTGGGCCACCGGGTGTAAGAGCTGGTACCTCGACGCGACGGGTTTGCCGACCGCGTGGCCGTTCACCTTCGACCGATTTCAGGAGGAGATGACGGCGCCCCGCCTCGAGGATTACGATCTGGGCTGAGCCCGAGTCGTACCAAAGGGGGGCTGCGATCCAGTGGCCCCATCGCTTCGGTAGGTGGGTTTGCTCAATCTCAGCTGGGTTGAGGTAGGGCTGCCCACTCTTCACCGACGAAGACGCAACGGCGCCTCCGGCGCGCTGCCGTCTTCACCGATTTACTCGGACCAGGCCGCTTCGAGGAGCGCGAAAAGAGCAGCGCGCACGACAGGGGCGCGAGCGTGCGTCGATCGGTTCGAGCGGACGCTCCTCCGCCGCCCTGGCTTGACAGAGCCACGACACACCAGTTACTCCGGACCCGCCCTCAGGGCCGTGTTGCTCTCTGGCCAGCACCTCGATGCAAAGCGTCCGTAGAGCAGACGGGAGTTCGAACTCCGAGTTTGGCCTGGGCCGCGCGGGGTGTGTTCTCGTCGCAACGCTGGCTCTCTCCTTCTTGGCCCTGGTGGCCCTTGGCTGGCGAGTCGCGGCGTATCCAACCGGCGTATCGGATCTCGCCGCCTACTTCCTTCCGAAGTACCAGTACGCGGCAGATCGCCTCGCCGCCGGCGAGCTCCCGTACTGGAACCCCTACGAGTTCGGCGGGATTCCGTTCATCGCAACCATCCAGCCCGCCGTGTTTTATCCGCCCTTGCGGCTCGCGTACGGCCTCCTCGACGGAGAATCGGCGTACGTCGCGTGCTTCTTCCTGCACATTGTGATGGCGGCCGCGGGGACGCTGCTCATGATGCGCTCCTTTGGAGCGGGGCTCTGGCCTGCGGTTCTCGCCTCCCTGTGGGTCGTGCAGCCGACTTGGCTGATGAGGGTTTGGGATCATCCCGTCTACATCTGGGGCGTGGCTTGGATTCCGATTCTGCTCTTGCTCCTGCGCGAGTTGACGAAGCGACCGTCCCCGAGGGTGGCCGGCCTGCTTGCCATCACCGCCGCGTCGCAGGTCCTGAGCGGGTATCCACCCATGGTTCTTGCAACCGGCTACCTGCTCCTCGTGTCGCTGCCGTTCCTCTTCGCCGAAGCGCCTGCGGCCGGGGAAGCTCGGGAGATCCGGCGGTTCTTCACCTTCCTTTTGATCGCGATCTCGTGCACCGCGTTGATCACCGCGGTCCAGATTCTGCCAACGATCCAACTCGCTCTCACGACGGACCGCGCGGGCGAGGCCGCGACGACGGCGGCCATGGTGGGGAGACTCTCCGAACTCGGTCATCAGATGGCGTTCTGGATCGGCGTTCCGCGGCCGACGGTGGGAGAAGCACTCGAGCAGCTCTGGGTACGGTTCGGACCGTTTCTTCTCGCGCTCGTCGGCGCGGGAATCCTGCTTCGCTGGCGCTCCCCATTGGTGTGGCTCGGGGCGGCAGGGCTCGTGTTGAGCGCACTTCTGCCGCTGCGGGTCTATCAGGCCATGCCCTTCTCAGGGCTCGTACGCTTCGCCCTCGAATGGGATTACATCGCGCCCCTCATGGTCTACACCAGCGCGGGCCTCGGCCTCGATGCGATCCGCCGCCGTCATCTCGGGTCCGAGGCTCAAGCCGCACTTCTGACGTTTGTCGTGGCCGGTCTTACCCTGATCTGGAACTGGCAGCTGATCGATCCGGGTTGGAAGAAGATCGAGGTCGATCTGGATCTGGCGATTCCCGCCGACGTTCTGACGGCCTGCCAACTGGAGGACAACCAGTACCGCGGCTTTTGGTCCCTAGGCCAATGGCGCGGTGGGACCATGCGCTCCGGAGTGAGCTCGATCTCTGGCTACGAGCAGTCGCTCATCCCGGCCCGTTCCGCCCAGCTGAGTCAGAGGCTCGGCATCGGCAACGGCGGCGTGACGGGGTCGACCGCTCGGTTGATCGTGAGGGACCGACACGCCTCGGCTCGAATGGCCCTCCGTTGTCTGGTGATGATGCGGAGTCCCGCGCTCGAAAAGGAGGGCCTCGAGAGGATCCATCGTTCCGGGGGAAGGTCTGCTGGCTATCTTTTCCCCGAGGCCTTACCGCGCGCGCGGCTGGCCTTCGACTACCGCGTCGCCGCATCCCCCGAGGAGGCCCTGTCGTTGGTGTTCTCTGAAAGGCCCGAAGTCGTCATCCTCGAGGAGAATCCGGAGCCCATGGCCAAGTGCCTGGACGTGGCCGCATCGACCGTCGAGTTGATCGGAGATGCGCCGGAACACGTGGTCGCCCGTGTGACGACACCTTGCCCCGCGTATCTCGTACTCGCCGACACGATGGCTCCAGGATGGACCGCGCAGTTGGATGGAACCGCGGCTCCGATTCTCCGCGCGGACTTCGCATTCCGTGCGGTTCGCGTTCCGGCCGGTCGCCACACCGTGGACTTCCGCTACGACGCGCCCCTCGCCCGCGTTGGTCTCGTCCTGTCGGTGCTCGGTGTGCTGTGCGTGCTCGTACTCGTCTTGTTCGGAGGCCAGGTTGGGTTGCGTCGGTCTGACTCCTAGGGGAGCGACCGGTTCTGCTCGCTGTTCAACAACGGGATCGATGCGGAAGGCAATCCGGATCCAGAATCGGTCACGTGCGCGTCGCGTATTCCGTACGGGTTGGGTGGCCCCGATGCGGGCAGTCTCGTCTCGGCCTCTGCGAGCCGACCCGGTGTGTGAACGAGGGGATGTACGACGTCGACTGCGACGACGGTCGTCCGAATCAGGCGGGGGACGACGCCGCGTGCGACTCGAGCCCGGGTGCGGGCGACGGATTCTGCGATGCGTGTCAGATCATGGGTGGCGTTACGACCGAGAACGAGATGTTCGGTCCGTCGGTCGACTACTACGTCGACCGGTAGCTACCGGCTGCGCAGGATGGGGATTGTCGCTCGGTCCTTCGTGGTAGAGGAGTCGCTCGACCTCTCGTCGACTCGCCTCGTGTACACCCGGTGAGGCTCTCCGCCCCGCACGTCATCGCGGCAAGAAGTCTCGCCGGCCGAGATCGGCAGCTGGCTACGTGACCCGCGAGGATCAGTCGCAGCCGGCGAGGGCGACTTCGCAGTGGGTCGCCAAGAGTGGCTCGATGTCGTCTTGCTCGGCGACTTCCGCCATACAGCTGCGGAAGTCCTCGAACCCGCGTGGCGCTGCAGCGATCCAGACCTCCGCAAAGAGAACGCCGTCGGACTCCGCCCCTGTCGTCTTGACGCCCTGCTCGCGCAGAATCGAGAGGATCTCGCTCTTCTCCCGGTCCGTTGCGAATGCACGCTGGGGTAGCAGTACTCCGGGGAGCGGCTCGAACCGCAGGCCCGCGTTGGCGAAGCAGCGCTCGATTGGGTCGACGTCGAACATCCGTAGCACGGTCAGGACTGCGGCCGGGCCAAAGGCCCCTGGGTGGCTCTTGCCGAGGTCCGCGAGGATCGGAGCGAACGTGCGTTCGGTGACGTACCCAACGGCACCGGTGCTCACGAGAAGGTTCGAGCGCCGGACACGCTCGCGTTCTTCGGATGTCTGCGCCGCGCCGGGCTGCTCGAGGTCACAAGCGATGCCCTCACTCAGCAGGCCCGTGGCCTCGCCGAACGCGATTGCGGGCCCGGACGAATCGAATCCCACCACATCGAGGTTCCGCTGAGGAGGCACCGCCCCGAGCCAACGCTTCGTTGACTGAACGCATGCCTGTGGCGCTTCCGGGGCCCGGTTGGCGAAGAAGGCCAACAGTTCTTCGAGGCTACATCCGTACTTGACGAGTGCCGAGGCAACCCCGTACGAGCAGCCCAGGTCCAGCATCTGGACGGACTCGTCGCGGTGGTTTCGTTCGCGGAGGAAATCAGCTGCGGCAGTCAAGTACGGCTTGGCCTGCTCGCCAATCTGGTAGCCCAGGTTGGCCATCTCGCTCAGATACGCGTGTGGTGTTGTCGCGTTGTAAATGCCAGAAAAGTCTGCTTTTGCTTGGTTTTGTTGCTCGAAGTCCGTTCCCGTAGAAGCCGTCACATGGGTCAGAGTAACCGACGGGGAGCCGATCACAACGCGGCACCTGCGCGGGCCGGAATCGTTGTGTTCGAATCACTGCGAGCGTTCCCCTCTTGAGTCACTCGCCGGCGGGATCATCACGCCGGCAATGAGGTCGAAGCGTCGGTCCTCGAATCGGCAAGGCATGGTCCATCTCCCTCCCGTAGAACCGTGATGCCGCCGCCGGAGACCATGGCGGTCGTCGACTTCGTCGGATCGAGCACCGTACCGTTCACGGCGTTGAGCTGGGGGTCGTATCGGCCGAGGTCCATTGCACGGAGCGTGTGCGGCAGATCACACTCTTCAAGTAGGATGCTGAACTTCCCCACCGTTCGGAGTTGATGGCTGAGTCGTTTGATCCTCGCATGCGTGTCGGCTCCTTCGAACGACGAGAGCCGATCATTCTCCTGCGGTCGTGATCTCGAAGGTCAAACCGGCGTTCTTCCGAAGCCGTTCGAGCAATGCGAGCCCCAGGGCACTCGCAGGGGTCCAGAAGCCTCCTCGCTGCTCGATGGAATCCCGAGCGAGGCAGACCGCGCTCTCGGCGAGCATCTTGGAGGTCGAGCCATACCCGGGGTCGCGGTCTCCCGTCACTCGCCCTCGCAAGCGCTTTGCAGGATCGCTTGGATGATCGGCGACGAAGACGAGATCGAAGTAGCCCTTCTCGCGCTGACTCTTGGTCGGTCCGTCGCCAGGCTGAGGGAGGCGACCCGAAATCAGTCGGCGCAGGGGACCGATCGCCATGACACCCATCGTGGCGACGGACCCGAAGCCCGTGGCCGCGGCCTTCAGGGCGGCGAGCGGTCCACGACCGGTGAGTACGGCTTCGTCGTACTGAAAGTCCTTGCCATAGGCGAAGCCGAGAAGAGCATTCGAGCGGCGCACGACCTTCGTGTTGATCGCGGCCATCACGAAGGGGGCCGTCCATTGGTCGAAGCGTGGGTCGAAATGCGGCGCGAAGCCTTCGGCCGCGTCCGGCCCGGTACGGGCTCCATCCGGATTCAGGCTATAGGGCTCGTTCATGACCGGCATGATCGTGGGGTCGTGTCGTGCGTCCTCGAGCATCGCCAGCATGCTCGCGATCGTGCCGCCGCTCGCGGCCCCGCTGAAGCCAGCGACGCCGAGGCCGATATGCGACGCGGGTACGCCATGTCGCGTCTTCATCTCCTGCTGCATGAAGAAGGTGCCTAGGTCCGAAGGGATGCAATCGAAGCCACAGTTGTGGACGATGCGTGCTCCGCTCTCACGTGCCGCCGCCTCGTGCTGGGTGATCATCGCACGCATCCAGTGGACTTCGCCGGTGAGATCACAGTAGTCGGTACCTGCCGCTG
>JAJCZO010000128.1 GCA_029262355.1 Deltaproteobacteria bacterium | reverse complement strand
CTTCGCCTTCAGCTGAGCCTTTGCTTTGAGCTCGGCGCCCGACTTGAGCGAGACCTTCAACACACCATCGGGGGTTCGCTCCTTGTCGGAGTAGGAGTATCCGGTGGAGGACGCTTTCCAGCACGGCTTGCCGGCGCACGTCCCGCCGCCGGGAGCTGCCGCCCGAAAGATCGGCTGGCCGGACGAGCCGTAGACGCAGAGCTCGAGGTCGTCGCCCGCAACCGGATCCGGCAGCGCGGCGAAAGGAACCTCTTCACCCTTCAGCCACTTCAAGGCGACGAGATCGCCCTTGTCGTTGGTCTTGTCGCTGAACTGAAGCTGGGTCGAAGGAGCGCCGACCATCTCGAAACACGACGTGCCCGGCGTTGCGACGCCGCAGCCCCCGAGGCCGTCACATTGGTTCGTCGCGCAGAGCCCCCAATCGGTACTGCATGGGTTTCCGACCGTCTCGGCTGCGCAACCCGCACTGCAGCAGTCTCCGTCGGTCGTGTTGCCGTCATCGCATTGCTCACCCACGTCGAGGAACCCGTCGCCGCAGATCGAGAGCAACCCGCAGGCGGAGCCGTCCGCGCCTTGCGAGACCGACGCCGCGGGCTTGATCGAACCGAAAAGCTCCGGGGCGTTGAGGTCGTACTCGATCGTGTTCGCGAGGCCCGCTTTGATCTGGCCCAAGACCACCACGCGGCGTCCGCCGGAGAGCGCCGTCGTACCGGTCGAGGCGGTCCGGGCTTCGAGCTTTGCCGCGCTGCCGATGGTGACGTCACATGCCGTGATCTCGATCGCGCCGGCTTGGCCCCCGTTCGTCGCGGTCACCTTCAGCTTGGCGTCGACGGTGACGGTGAGGCCCGCGTCGATCTCGATCGCTCCCGTCCCCTGACCGCCACCGCTGATGTCGAGGTCACCCTGGATCGAGATGTGACCACCCGCCTGCAGATCGAGCCCGCCACCCTCGCCGCCAGCGCTTCGCGCGCCGGCCTTGATCCAGCCGCCAGGCAGAATCGAAATGTCGCCGTCCGCTTGGAAGTTGCTCTGGTACGCGGTGCCGTTGTTCCCGGCACCCATGTCCATCGTCCCGGCAACGGTGATCGAGCCGGAGGCGTTCGCGAAAACGAAGGCCGCATCGGTAGACTCGAGGGAAGCGGAGTCGTTCCGATGAGCTGTCCTTCGAAAAGGATGTCTCCGCCGAGGGTGTCCCAAAGGAGAATGCCCGTCACACTGCCGGCGCCGCTGGAGCTGACATCGGCGATCGAGCCAGGATGAAAGTGGATCCCCCCACCGGCGTTGACGTACTGGTCGGCACTTTCTCCCGACGTGCCGACCGCGCGGCTCGCGAGTCGTCCCGTGACTTCGATGTCGCCGCCGGCCGAGACCTGAATCACGCCGCCTGCGCCACCCTGCGCCCGGGTCCCCGTGGTTTCGATGTCGGCAAGGCGCACCTGGTCGTCGGCGTCAACATCCACCGCGCCGCCCTCCCCTCCGGTGGATTCGATCACGCCGTCGAGGAACACGTCGCCACCAGACCCGCCTGCGTTCAGCGAGAGGTCGCCTCCGTGACCATCGGCGCTTCCGCTCAGCTCGAGGCGCGCCTTCTTCGTCCCGGCGGCTCGAAGCTCGATGTTGCCGACGTTCGCGTTCATTTCGAGCTGCACACCCGCGTCTGCCGGCGTCGCGGCCCCGATGACGGCTCCGGGCTCCAGTACGATCGAGTCGGCCGTGAGCGTCAGCGAACCGCCCGCCCCCGAGATCGAAAGCACCACGTCCTGCTCGACGACCAAGTCGACGGTGCCGAAGTCGAGGTCGCTTCCGCCGTCGATCGTCGCGTTCTGGGAGATGACGCACGGATCTCCGATGCAAAGGTCCGCCGGCTCCGTCGCGCGGGCCGCGTTGGCCGACAGGAGAAGAACGATCGTGAGGACGCCTCGAGCCATTCCGAAATGAGGCCGCTTGATCATGTCGTGCATTCGCCTGCTTCGCTTGACGAAGCGTCGTAGAAATGAGGTCGGGTGAAGTGGCTGTTCGATCTGGCAACCGTCTGGGGCTCTATCGGCGTTCTGGCGCACGACGCGCTTGGACTAGAGCGTCGCCCACCGCAGGATTGCCCGTCAACGGTGCGATGCACTCAGCTGACGCCGCTCGGGCGTGCCCCGGGCTCGGCTCCGCCGCGCAGAGGTGGCCTTCCCCCGCCTCGACATGGTCGCCAGGCCTCGAACTGCGGTCTCTGGCCCCAAGGGAGCCCGGCCGAGACATCCGCAGCCACATCCGCCACCGAAAAAGCGTAGCCTTTTCAACACAAGACGGCCCGAAATGAACACCCCGACCGCCATGCTACTCCCCTAGATGACGGTATCCGCCCGAGGAGAGTTCGAAGCGGCGATCCTCCCGGTCTCCGGCGCGCTGGCGAGGGAAGATGAGGAATAGGAAATGACGGACACACTTCTAGGTTTCGCTTCGCTGGCGGTGATCGCCATCGCGACCGCTCGTTGGATTCGGGCCGTTCGACGGGTCGAGATTCCGGAGAATCGCGGCGTCTTCGTCGCCACCTGGGTCGTCGCCGCGGCGTTGGGCGTGACGGCGCTTCTCGGCGAGCCCGGCTGGGCCGGGGGCATTCCGGCGGCGTTCGGCATCTTCGCGTCCCTGTTCTTTCTCGGGACAGTGGCCGTCGGCGGCCAAAAGGTCGGCGACAAGGCCATCCGAGTCGGGGCCAAAATTCCCGACTTCACCGCCATCGACGAGCATGGGCAGGCGTTCGACTCCCAGAGCCTCTCCGGCCAGCTCGTGCTCATCAAGTTCTTCCGAGGACACTGGTGACCTTACTGCGTCGCCGAACTGCGGCGATGGGAAGAACTCCGGTCGGAGTTCGACAAGCGCAACGTGAGAATCCTGACGATCAGCACCGACACTCCCGGCGAGCTCGCCAAGGGGCATTCCAAGCACCGCATCGGCGCGACCATGCTGTCGGACCGAGAGCTCGACGTGACCGATCGCTTCGGGCTGCGCAACGAGGGCATCCACTCGGGCCCGCCCCCGCCGATCGCCGCCAAGGCCCTGCCCGTCCCCACCTCCTTGCTCGTGGATGCGAACGGCGAAGTGCTCTGGATGGATCAATCGAAGAACTACCAGCGAAGGTCGGACCCCGACTATGTTTTGGGTGCCCTGCGCGAACACCTCGACTGAGCGCCCCGGTGACCGACTGTCGCTGACCACCGAGTGCCTCGAGGCTCGTCCTTCCTCGAGCAAGCCGGACCGTGGAATCGTCCGAACTCTCATCACGCTGAACAATCAAAACGGCGAAGCCGTTCTCTCAGCGAAGGAGGCAATCCTCGTGGCTCGAAAACCCTCGCCCTGAAGTGGCCCCTTCACCGAGGCCGAGGTTGAGATCGTGCGCTACAGAGCCTGAACGACAAGCGTCATCGAGTCGCGGACCTAAGCTGCGTACCGCAATCGATGCAGAAGTCGGAGCGCTGGCGTCGCATTTCTGCGTGGTTGGGTTCGCTGCATTGCTGGCCTACAAAGTTCGGATTCACCACCCCACCGCACATCGGGCAGTGTCTGACGCGAATCCTCTCTCGTGGCCGTTTGTGGTTCTCGTTGTCACATGGAGTCGACGTCATTCGCATCCTCGTCAAATCTTCCCGGGTGGATTCCCAACTACTAGTGGTTCATGCGATAGCACAGAAGTGCGGCGTGGTGAGAGCCGCCAGTTGGTACACCATCTTTGGAGGCGAGGGAGTGATATGGCCCTACTGAGTTGCTGGGGTGAGGTGACGACGGAGAACGAGGCCGAAGTCATCGCCGCGAATCGCGAGATCCATCCGAAGATCGAGGAGCTTCTCTCGGTTCTCTCCGACATCTTGGATTCAGCCAACATCGAATATTGGGTGGACCAAGGTACCCTTCTCGGTGCCTATCGGCACGGGAAGTTCATCGCACGTGATTCCGACGTAGATATCGCCATCAGAAGTGACGAGCATTTCGAAGCGCTCTCTGAATTGTTGGAATCCGAGTTGCCCAGGGACTACGCCTGCGAGCGAAAGGCAAGCCACTGCAAGGGCTACCGGGTCTGGCTGAAAACCGGCGGAACCTTCAGGGGAACCTTCGAGGGAAGAGAGATCCAATGGCCACTCGTCTGCTGCGATGTGATGTTCTACCGATACGATGAGGGGGACAGGACCTATATTCAGCAATATCAGGGATTTGGGGTCGAAACGTTCCTCATTCCTGAGGAAGTGATCTTCCCCCTCGAGGGTATCGAATTCGAGGGAAGGAGATATCCCTGCCCGGCGCGCGTGAGGGAGTATCTGGAGATTCAGTACGGCTACATCGGGGAGGGTGCGATATGGGACCCCGACGAAAGCCGGTGGGTCCGAGGCTAACGCCACATGTTTTGCTGCGTCTACGAGACCAGAGACGACCCCATCAGCGCGTGGCGAGAATATCTCGATCTCCGAACGTGGACGGACGCCGCCACGGAATACGTCGAGCACGACCACCGGGAGCGCCACATCAGGGTCGGTAGCTCTCACATCGCTCCGGAAGAGTCGGTGGGCGCGAAGGACGGACCCGGCGGCGACGGTGCCTGGGCGGAATCCTGAACCATTGGCACCGCGAGGCAGCGTGACGGCCCGGGCCGAGTTTCCGGACAGGACGCGTTCCCCGGAATGGAAATCCTGGTCGCAACGATCGCTGAGCTAACCAATCGGATCCGCACTCTTGATCAGAAGATCAAGGCGCTTTGTGAGGAGAAGTATCCCGAGACGCGGCGGCTTCGTCAGGTCCAGGGCGTGGGCCCGATCACCTCCTTGGCCTTCGTCCTGACGATCGAGGACCCCGCACGCTTCCCGCGCAGCCGACAGGTGGGAGCCTATCTCGGGCTACGGCCCAAGAAGCAGCAATCCGGAGCGCGCGATGCCGAACTGCGGATCAACAAGCGAGGCGACCGATTCCTGCGGCGTATGCTGGTCCAAGCCTCCCAATACATCCTTGGTCCCTTCGGACCCGACACCGCCCTTCGCCGCTTTGGGCAGAGAAGGGTCGCCCGAGGCGGCCAAGCGGCACGCAAGAAGGCGGTCATCGCCGTTGCGCGCAAGCTCTGCGTACTGCTGCATCGGCTGTGGATCACCGAGGCGAACTATCAGCCCCTACGCGGCGTGAGTCTGGCCAGCGCAGCATAGATCGAAACCAAAGGGACGAGCAGGAGGGCGACAAGACAGACCTCGACGACACCCGACCAAGCTAGCCGGAAGAAGAACCTCCAATCAGAAGGAAACCGCCCCGTCCGGGGTGACTGCGATCAACGCGAGGGGCCAAGCGGGAAGACGTACTTCCCGCGGCAGCCCGCCAACGAGATGCAGCAGCGCCCCTGGCCGGACTCCAATGTGCACCGGGGCCGCTGGAAGCCCCATTACAGAGTGCGGATGGAAGGATGGCGGATCATTCTTACCGACGGCTTGACAGGGAAGTGCCCTCTCATGGAAGCGTTGAGGGCCAGCGGGGGGCCGGAGAAGGCTCTCAACAAGACTACGGCCTCCGTCGCGCGCGAATCTAAACGAGCGGAGGTTTGCGTGAGTTTTGCGTGAGGCCCGTGATGACCCCTTCTCGGTCCGTCGTCCGGCGTGCTGTATTCGGGCCATAAGGCGACGAAATAGGGGGCCCGTGCGGAGATACCGAGAACTATCCTGGGGCACAGCAGTCTGACGGAATGTGGGCTGCACCGCCGTGAAAGAATCCGAGACAGGTGGTTGCGCGATCAGGGTCGGCGCCCGTAGCGCGGTTCGGCGACTCGTGCCGTAGGCCCCCTCTCCAGAAAAGAGAATTCGTCATGCTTCACCGCAGCCGTTCCCTTCGCGTCCTCTCGATCACGCTCACCTACCTTCTCCTGTTCGACACGATGGCGATGTCGGCGCTGCAGTACGTTCCGCCACGGAACGTGTCAACGACGATGAGACACCTGAGTTCGTCAATTAGTGAGCAACATCTCCTTCCTCGTGCCGCGGCTGTGGCGGGTTGATCCAGACTGCGTTGGCGAGCGGTCGCACGATC
>JAJCZO010000127.1 GCA_029262355.1 Deltaproteobacteria bacterium | reverse complement strand
GATGGCGATCGGTGGCAGCTCGGCCGGCGGCATCACCAGCGTCAATGCGGCCTACCCCTTGAACGACATCGGCTTCGGCGCGCTGCCGGGGCTACGGGCCGTCGTCAATCTCTGGGGAAGCATCCAGTTCCAGCCGGGCAGCATCCAAGAGGGTGAACCTCCGGCCATCACCGTTCACGGCGACGCCGATGGAACGGTTTCCGTCGCCTTCAGCCAGGCGCTGGTCGCCGATCTGAATGCGGCCGGAATCCCGAACGAGTACCACGAGGTCGCCGGCGCGGGTCACGGCTTCGGCGCGACCGGCTACTTCACCACCGAAGTCTTGCCCGGCCAGACTCCCTGGGATCGCACCGTTCTATTCCTCTTCGACCACGTGGCGAGCGTCGCCCCGCAGGCCGTCCCGGCGACGAGCCCGGCAGCCGCTGCCGTTCTGTGCGCGCTGCTACTCCTCGGTGCCGCAGCGATCGTACGGCGTCGCAGCCGCACCCCGCTCGGCTGACCGCGCGAGCACGTCTCAAACAGGCAACCCTACTGCCCGCATCAGCTCGATCGCATTGGCGGTAGCCGCCGTAGAAGGCCGCGCCCGACCTCGAGTTCAGGGCGGAGGACGCACGCCGCCGCTCCCTCGCTCGACCAGCTCATTGAGCTTGGATGCGAAGCGGGATCGATCTTTCTTGGAGATCGGCGGCGGGCCCGGCGTTTGAACACCTGACTCGCGAAGATGCTGCATCAGATCTCGCGTGGCGAGCGAGCCACCGATGGAGTCTTCGGTAAAGACTCGCCCCGTAGTCCCGATGACGAAAGCTGCGCCATCGATGCACCGCGCCGCGAGCGGGATATCTGCCGTGACGACCACGTCGCCCGGTCGCAGGCTCTCGACAATCCAATCGTCCGCAACGTCGGGTCCCTGCGCCACTACGACCAGTTCAATGCCGGCGAGATCGGGTACACGCATGCGCGAGTTCGCGACGACGGCCACCGGTACGCCGTAGCGGAGGGCAACCTTGTACGTCTCCTCCTTCACGGGGCAGGCGTCTGCATCGATGAAGATCCTCACGTGCGTCCCGTAACAGCGCGCAGACAACGCTGTCGAATCCGCACGTCTGGAGCGAGAGACGCGCCACGCAGCAGCGCCAGACGGACAGCCCACGGCCGGACGCCGGCTCCACCCGGTCTCCTAGCTGCGAACCTCCGTGAGCACCGCGAACTCTGGTCGGGTCTGCGCCGCGCGGCACTCACGCGGAAGGCGTGATACCACCGTGGGACTTCTCGGGACGTGCCCACCGTTGCAGATGGATCAGCCAAATTACATCACAGGAGCATTCTGCGGTGTCTGAGCAGATTCGCGTCGACGAAAGCTCCGGGCTTCTGGAGTTTCTCACGAGCCGTCTTCGCGGCTGGTCTCGCAAGAGCGTCAAAGAGCGCTTGAAGACGGGCCGTATCCTCGTCAATGGCGAGAGCACCACGAAGCACAGCCACGTGGTCGCGGCAGGAGACATCGTCACCGTCCTTGCGATCGCTAAGAACGTGAATGGCCCAGAACGCCGACTCGAGGTGCTCTATTCCGAAGGAGACCTCATCGCTATCGACAAGCCGGCCCGACTGCTCGCGGTCGGCACCAACGGCGGGGGACAGTCTCACGCCCTGGGGATACTGCGGCGTCAGCTCGACCTGCCCTCCAGCCCGACCATGCTCTGGCCAGCACACCGCATTGATCGCGACACCTCTGGGGTCATGCTCTTTTGCCGATCGCGTGAGACGCGGGACGCTGTGACTCGGCGCTGGTCGGAGGCCACGAAGGTCTACCTCGCCGTCGTCGACGGTACGCCAACGCAGGCGAGTGGTACCATCGATCAGCCGCTACGGATGGACGCCAAGGGTTTTCGCGCGATCGTTGGCCGGCGGCGCGCCAGAGGCGGGACTGAGTCGAAAGACGCCGTGACGCACTACAGGCAGCTACGCACGAGGAATGGGAGAACGCTGCTCGAGGTTCGACCCGAGACGGGGAGGCAGCACCAGATCAGAGCTCACTTGGCGTGGCTTGGCCATCCGGTCACTGGCGACGAGCGCTACGGGACGCGGGGTCGCACGATGGGGTTGCATGCGCTTCGCCTGACGATCCCGTCCCCGTTCGCGGATGCCCAGATCACGATCGAGGCTGCAGCGCCGCGCGGATTCCTCGCGCTCATGGGTTAGCCGTACACCGCGGACACTGGCGCGAGGAATCGTATGGGCGGGCCAGCGACACCGGAGGGAACGACCTCCGGCCTCGGACTCGCGGGCGGTATCGGCGGGCCGAGCCCTCGCCGGTGGGCTAACCGGCTGGCGCTCTGTCAAGAGGAGGCCGCGCCGGCCGAGTTTCCGGACAGGACGAGGCCTAGACTACGGGTAGGCAGCCGGGATAGTCAGACAGAGCCGCGCCGCCCTTGGGAACGTCCCGGGGCCAACGGCGCGAGAGAGCCCAGATCCAGAAAGACGCTTCAGCAAGCCAACCCTAGAGTAAGCCTCTCCGAGGCCAAAAGGCGGAGCCCGTGAGAACCTCGATAGTTTTCCTTCTCGTACTGCTCGGGGCTTCTGCACTG
Organism: Deltaproteobacteria bacterium; assembly: GCA_029262355.1. Lineage (GTDB taxonomy): Bacteria > Desulfobacterota > Binatia > UBA12015 > UBA12015 > VGTG01. The sequence goes on along the minus strand of JAJCZO010000127.1, from coordinate 1,846 downwards.
GCACCGCTCCCCGCGGCGGCGACCCTGAGCTCGATCGACGTCACCCTGGACCGGGCGACGGCCTGGCGCACTCGCATCCGGGCCGACGGCACCTTCCGTGGGGTGGGCGGCCCGTTCGACATGACCAAGATCGTGGCCACCGTCAGCGACGCTCGAGACCTGAACGAGCCGGGGACGTTCACGTCGTGTCGGGAGTTCCCGTCGGGCACGGTCCGGTGCCAGAACGACGACCGCACCTCACGCCTCCGCTTCATCCCAGACCCCACGGACCCGGACCTCTATCGCTACAGGCTGGACTACCGAGGCCGGGACATCACCCGGCCGCAAGTACCGCCGGTCACGATCGAGTTCGTGTACGACGGCACCTTGCGGGCAGCATCGAAGAACGGGCCATGCCGTCTCTTCAACTCGAAGCTCGTCTGCAGGGGCGAGAGCATCGCTTGTACCGCCGAGGTCTGCGACGGCCTCGACAACGATTGCGACGGCTCCGTAGACGAAGATCTGGGGCAAACATCCTGCGGCATCGGCGCCTGCGCGAACACGATCGACAGCTGCGTCGGTGGCGTGACACAGACCTGCGACCCCTCGGTCACCGATGGCGGCACATGCGACGACGCGGATGCATGCACGACCGACGACCGCTGCGCGGCAGGCTCTTGTGCCGGTGGTCCGCCGCCGAACTGCGACGACAGCAACGAATGCACCGATGACAGCTGCAGCTCCGCAACGGGTTGTGTGAACGACAACAACACCTCGCCTTGCACCGACACGAACACGAACGACTGCTTTGCGGCGGCCTGCAACGCCGGCGCGTGCGACCAGAGCGGCGGGTTCGAGGCCGTGAATACCGCTTGCGGCAGCCAGAGCGACACCGACTGCGACGCCCCGAACACCTGCAACTCGACGGGCACCTGCCTAGAGAACAACAGTGCGGACGGCACGACCTGCGCGTCGGACGGCATCGCCTGCACCAACGACGTCTGCGCCGGCGGGAGCTGTACGCATCCGGCCGCGGCGGTGGACACGCCATGTACGGGTGCCGCAAACGGTGGCCTGTGCGATGACGACGCCGCCGACCGCTGCGACGCGAGCGGCGCGTGCATCGACGCATTCAGGCCGTCGACGCATGCTTGTAGTCTCGAGCGAGATCCCGTGACGGGCAACTACGCCTGCACCGAAGTTTCTTACTGTACGGGTACAGCCTCGGGGTGCCCGATCGGCGAGATCCAGGTATTCGACAACACGATCCCGTGTCGCGAGACCCGCTTCGGCAGTGATCCGATCTGCGATCCGCCCGAGTATTGCTCTGGCTACGGAGTATGCCCCCCCAATCAGCAAGTCGACGCGACGTGCGAAGGTGGGCCCCGCGAGGGAGAGTGGTGCGACCACTTTGCGGAGGTCGAACTCGGACAGCCTCAATGCGGTACCGGTGGCACCTGTGTGAGAACGGTATGTGTGCCAGGAACGATGTGCGAGGAGCCGTGGACGTGTACGCCCTCGGGTAGCTGTGAGTCCAACGGATTCCTTCCGGAGGGCGCCGACTGCATCGGCGACCTTGCGTGCGAGAGGTCCAGCTGTGACGCGAGCGGAAACTGCGTAAGCCAGAACGTACCGCGAAGCCCGTCCGCCCGCTGTCGCGAGGCAGCAGACGAGTGCGACGTTGCCGACTTCTGCGGGGATCCTTCGATTGTTCCCAGCAACGGTCGATACGACTTCGACGACTACCCCGACTGCGGACCCGATGAGAAGCAACCCTGGTTGACGGACTGCACCTTCGACCTGTTCGGCCAGGACGCACCCGGGACCTGCATGGAGGGCGAGTGCCACCCATTCTACTGCCAGAACA
>JAJCZO010000126.1 GCA_029262355.1 Deltaproteobacteria bacterium | reverse complement strand
AGGATCGGCAGGACGTAGTACGACCGGCGCGATCCCGACACGGTGAACACCGCGAAAATCAGCGCGATGGACCAGAGGAGCCACCGGGTTTCGGGATCCAGCCGAACCCGATCACGCACGCAATCGACCAGCGCAGCGACGAATACCAGCGCCCACGGAAGGAGCAACACGGGAAGGGCGAGCACGTAGGTGTACACCGGCCCCCGATGGTCGTGGGGTGCGTAGAAGCGCCTGAGGTTCTCTTGAAACACCATGTAGAGACCGCTCTCCGGATCCCCGGAAAACACCGAGTCGATCACCGAGCGATCCACGCCGCGACTCGCTTCCGCCCACACGAGAGGAGCCAGATACGCAGCGAGGCCCAAGAGAGCAGCGGCCACCAACGGGCCGCCGCGCAAGTGGTCGCGCCATCGTTCGTAGCGCCACAAGTGCGCCACCAGAACGAGAGCCGGGATCGCGATGGGCGCGAGGCCCTTGGCTTGCGCGCCGACCGCGCAGATCAACGCGAAGACGGAGTACAGCAACCAGCCCGGTCGATCCTCACGGGACCGAAACCACGCCACCGCGAGGACCACCGCCGCGAGATTCTCCATGTCGGCCGCAGCCGTGCGCGACCACAGAAGAAATCCGTAACTCGAGAGAAGAACCCATCCCGCAAGCCGCCCGACAGCCGGACTCCACACGGTTGTGCCAAGTCGAACGGTCGCGGCCAGTGCGATCAAGGCAGCGATCGCACTCGGTAGCCGCGCCGACATCTCACTCGAGCCACGCTCAAGCCACCGTGACGCGACGATCGACCAATAGCTGAGCAATGGTTTGTGAAAGTGCGACTCGCCATTCAGCGTCGGATGGAAGTAATCTCGGTGGAGGGTCATCTCGCGAGCGATCTCGGCGAAACGATCCTCCGAGCCGCGCAAGCTCGGCGTACCCAGCCCGACGAACACTACAACGAGAGCTGCCGCCCAAAAGACGGGTGCCCCGAGCCGCTCCGACGCACGCAAGACGTTCACGGCCATGTCCAGGCCAGAGCAGACGTAGCGCCGGGAGACAAATCCTTCGGGCACCCGACTTCCCACAGGCTCCGAGCCCGATGGATCGAGCTTTCCTTGCGAATCCGGGCCTCACCCGCTAGGCGAATGGGGCGCGCGGCCCCGTGCGCAGCCCACTTTTCATCATGTCCGAAGGTGCAGCATACCGCGCCCATATCGCCATCATCGGCGGCGCGACGGCCGGCGCGGAGGCGGCTGATCGCCTCGCCGCAGAAGGCGCCCTGTGCGTCGTCTTCGAGCAAAACGACCGCCCCTACGGGAAGGTCGAAGACGGGCTCCCCGCGTGGCATGAAGCGCTTCGCGAGAAGGAATACGGCCTAATCGACTCGAAGCTCACGCGAGAAGGCGTGCACTTCATCCCGCGCACCGGCATCGGTCGCGAGGTCTCTTTCGATCAGCTCCTGAACGAATGGGGCTTCGACTTGGTCATCCTCGCCAATGGCGCGTGGCGCGACCGGGCGCTCCCCGTCTCTGGCGCGGATGCCTACATCAACCGCGGCCTCGTGTACCAGAACCCGTTCATCTACTGGTTCAACCACCACACCGAGGCCACCTACGACGGCCCCTCCTACCCCATCCACGACGGAACGGCCGTGGTCGGTGGCGGCCTCGCTTCCATCGATGTTGCGAAGGTCCTGCAGCTCAAGACAACCTGTCAAAAGCTGACGGAACGCGGCATCGAGCAAGACCTCTTCGAGATGGAGGTCGACGGAATTCCGACCACTCTGCAAAAGCACGGGCTGAAGTGGGAAGATCTCGGCCTCAAGGGCTGCACGCTGTACTACCGCCGCCGGATCGAGGACATGCCGCTGGCAGAAGCACCCCCGGGTGCCACACCAGAGCAGATCGCAAAAGTCGAATCGGTCCGACGACGCATTCTCGAGAAGGCACAACGAAAGTACCTCTTCTCGGTCGATCAACTCTGGAGTCCCATCGGCCTTCTCACACACGGCGACATGTTGGACGGTCTGCGCTTCGCGCGCACCAAGATCGGCGAGGACGGCCATGCCGTCGTGGTCCCCGGAGAGATTCAGAACGTCGAGGCGCCCATGGTGATCTCCTCGATCGGCTCGATCCCGATGCCCATCAAGGGTCTCCCGATGGACGGCGAGTTCATTCGGCTCGATGACAAAGAGCACGGCCGCGTCACCACATTCGACAACGTTTTCGGCTGCGGCAACGTCGTCACCGGCAAGGGCAATCTGGTGGCCTCGCGCAAGCACAGCCGACAGGTCGCCGAGTTCCTTGCCGAGCTTCTTGGCGAAGACGCAAGTCCACGCGCCGACCTCGAGTCGCTGATGGCTCACGTCCGCGAGCAACAAGCGGCCGCTGAGTACGACGGGAACTACCACGACTGGATCGGTCGCGTGTCGGCCGCCGCCAAGAGCGCGTCTCCACAATGACCGATCGCCCCGGCCGAATCGTCCAGGGCAACATGATCGGGCTGTCGATGCCGGACATCGATAGATGGAGTGACCGCGTAGAAACCGTCTTGGGCCAGAATCCCGGCCCGTTCACGGGCCCCGGCACGAACACGTACATCGTTGGCACCTCGAGCAACCCGCTCCTCCTCGATACGGCCCAGGGGCTCGAGGCCTACCTGCCGCTTCTCAAGAAGGCCCTCGGCGGCCGGACACTCTCCGAAATCGTCCTCACCCACGCCCACCCCGATCACATTGGAGGGTGCCCACAGCTCTGCTCGGAGTTCGGAGCGCTTCCCATCCGCAAGCGCCCATGGACCGGGATGGACGACAAGGCGGGCGACCACATCGCCCCGATCGATCACGGCGACGTGATCCGAACCGAAGGGGCCACCCTCGAAGCGATCCACACCCCCGGCCACGCGGAAGACCACCTCTGCTATCTCCTGCGTGAGGAACGCGCGATCTTCACGGGCGACGTCGTCCTCGGGGCCGGAACGACTGTCATCCCAGAGCACGGTGGAGATTTGCTCGATTACATGGACTCGCTGCGCCACCTCCTGGGGCTCGAACCCGAGGTGCTCTACCCCGCGCACGGGCCCGCCATTCGCGACGCCTCGGGGAGGATCCGCGAGTACATCGCACACCGCGAGTTGCGCGAAGACCAGATCGTCGACCTCCTGCAACGAGGTGTGTCCGACGTGACCCAAATGGTCGAGATGATGTACGCCGACGTACCGAAGTTTCTACATCCCGCGGCCGGCACATCGGTGCGGTCTCATCTCCGGAAGCTCGAACGCGAGAACCGGGCGACACTCGACTCGGATCGCTGGTCGCTTTCGTAGCTCTGCCGGCCGTCTAGCCCGCGATCGCCGCACGGGCCTTGATGTCGGTCCCCACCTCGCCGGACTCCTCCGGAGCCGTGACGCCAGGGGCCCGCACGAAGCAACGCTCCTGCAGGATCTTCTCGAACTGCCTCGCAGAACTTCCCCACGACCGTTCCGCGAGCGCAGAGGCTGCGTTCTCCGCCAATCGGCAGCGAAGGCCCTCGTCGTCGACCACCTGCAACAATCCCTCGAGCACCCGGTCTGGTACCGGCTCCGCGAGCAGGCACGTATCTTTTTGGACCATTTCACGCACGCCCGGAACGTCCGCCTCGACGACTGCACAGCCGCACGCCATCGCCTGCAACGGCACCCACGAGACGTTTGCGGAGAGCGAGAAGCACAGGAGAATGTGCGCGTCGTTCATCGCCCGCGAAAGCTCGTGGTGGCCGAGCACCCCGAGGTTGGTAAACGGGAATCGGACTCCGCGAAGCTCGTGATCTTCGGCGCCGAACATGCAGATCTCGACATCCGGTCGGGCTCGCGCGAGGCGCTCGAGCGCCTCGACTCCCAGATCGAAACCGCGCCGCTTGATGCCAGGTCTCGCGAAAAACAGGACTCGCGTCGGCCCGGGCCGGTCCGTGGCACGCACATGCGTGCGGAAAATCTCGGTGTCCACCGCGAAGTCGATGCACTCTGTCGGGCGGCCCGTCATCCGACCAAGGCGGGCGGCCAGAGAGCGTCCGATGCAGACGTGCTGCAACGGCAGGTCGTACGTTCGTTCCGCTTCGCGATACAACGGATCGCGATCCGAGTAGAACTCCGGCTCGAAGTCCTGGACGAAGTAGAACCGGAAGAGGCTGTCTTGCTGGTTGGCTACTGTGTACGCCGTGGGCCAATTCGTTGCGATGGTCGCGTCGGCGGGAAGGATCCGATCATGCCCCACGACCGTCTGCACGAGCAGTGGGCCGAAGTTCTGCTCGAGGAACTCCTCGATCTCCTGATGAGACTTGCCCTCCAAGTGCGCGATCGGCTCGATGTACACGCGCACCCGATGGCCGGCGGCTCCCAGAAAGTTCGCCAATCGAAAGATCGTCCAGTACCCCCCACCGGTCCCCGCGATCGGAGCTCGGAGGATCCAATTGATCGTGAGGGGTGTCTCCTCGGCCGGAGCACGAAACGCGCGAATCGTCTCGAGCGCCCTCCCTGCTTGGCTCGTCGTCGTGTGCTGGCTGAGCACCGCGTCGCGAGCGTTCTCGCCAATCTCGCGCGCCACATCCGGCGCCTCGATCAAACGGCGCAGCCCCTCACGCCACTCCGAATCCGTCTCGGCCAACCATCCCGTGTCACCGTGCGCGATGGCCCGACGAAAGTCCGGTGTCGGCGTGGCGATGGTAGGCACACCGACCAAGCCCGCTTCAAAGAACTTCAGCGCGCTCTTCGACGCGGTGAAAGGATTGTCCGCCTCGAGTGGCGCCAGGTTGATGTCAATTCGCCCAAGCGTGTCGGCCAGCCGCTGCCACGGCATGAGAGGTAGGTGCTGAAACCGGTCGCCAAATCGACCGAACTTCTGTGACACGTCGATGTGGCCGACCGTGAGAAGCCGAGCCTCGGGATAGGTCTCGAGTGCCCACTCGACTGCATCCTCGATCACTGCGAAGTCCTTCCGGTGTGTCGCCGTACCGCTCAGGTACCCCAGCGTCACGCTCGTACCATACCGACCACCCAGCCGACGGAAGCTCGTACCGGCGCGTGCCGAGGTCGCGAGCTCCACCATCTGGGAACTCACCACATTCGGGAGAATCCGTACGTCCTTCTGCAGGCCCGAGGAGAGATCGAGCAGCGCGCTCGTCGAAACGATCATCCCGTGCGCGCGAGCGATCGTCTCGCGGTACCGGTCGAGGCCCGATCGATACAGCTTCTGGTCACGCTCACTCATCCCGGCGGTGTCGATGAAGCGGTGAGCCTCAGGGTCGAACACCCAGTCGTCGGTGTCGAAGAGCACGAGCGCTCCGCGCTCTCGAGCCTTGCGAAGGAACCAATCGACGTTTCGGTCGTACGCGACGCGGTGCAGAATGAAGACCGAGAAACACTCGAGTGCTTCGGTGAGGTCGATCTCGCCCTGGGTCGCCGATTCGGTACTGACTCCCAACGACTCGAGCTGCTCCGAGAAGTGGTCGCAACGATACCGCTTGGCATCCCCGGGACAGCCGGAGAGAAGCAGGACCGCCTTGGACACGACGCCGGCGAGCTGCCGCTTGGCGCCGGGACCGATCCTGCCGGGGTCGGGGAGGCCGAGGACTCGGCGGATGCCCTGCGCAACGACCCGAAGCGGCGCACCCAACTGCCAGGTGCGGGAGTTGAAGACCTTGTGCAAGGTCTCACTCAGAACTTGAAACTCGCGGTGTTGCACGAGGATCAGCGCTTCATCGCGCTGCGCGCGCGCGGTCGCCTCGTCGAGGCGATCTCGCAGCTCACGGCACTGTTGCTCGAGGCGGATACGCTCCTCGTCGATCCGGTCGCGGTCGCGACGCAGATCTCCCAGGAGCAGATCAAAGTCGCGGTCGTCGGGTACGCGCGTCGGACGCACCGATGCCGGCTTTAGGAGGGTCGGACTTGTCGGTCGCCTGTCGCTCGTGATTCCCCCCGAGGGAGCCACCCCAGGCTGCGGGTGGTCACAGTGCGAGGTACCACGGGCCCCGATGGAGCGCCATGCCGCACGCCGCTTCGGTGAGCACAATTCACATGCGAAGCTGGCTTCCGTGCTGTCGGAAGACGAAGAAACGGCCGGACTCTGCGCGTCGTGTAGGCACGTGCGCCGCGTCGAATCCGGGCGCGGCAGCGTGTTCTGGCTGTGCCGACGCGCCCAAGACGACCCCGACTACGCCCGGTACCCCCCCATACCCGTTCGGCAATGCGCCGGCTGGGAGGTGTCCGAGGGCTGACGGCTAGAGCATCGGGCTCGCGGGGAGAGACGTCTGGCCCATGAGAAACTCGTCTACGCCGCGGGCCGCCTCACGGCCCTCCCAGATGGCCCACACGACCAACGACTGCCCTCGGCGGGCGTCTCCGCAGGCGAAGACCCCAGGCACACTAGTCGCGTAACGAGCATCCGCCACGACGTTTCCCCGGCCGTCGAACTCCGTGCCGAGCCCCTCGAGCAGCGGCTTCTCCGGCCCGACGAAGCCTAAGGCGAAGAGCACGAGGTCCGCGTCGATTTCGAACTCACTGCCCGGAACCTCGATCATCTTCGGCCGCCCGCCATCTTCGACTTTCTCCCACTCCAGCCGAACGCCGTGGAGCTTCCGAACGTGGCCGCTCGGATCTCCGCTGAAGCTCTTGGTGTTGATACACCAGTCGCGCGTAACGCCTTCCTCGTGCGACGACGAGGTACGGAGGATCATGGGCCACTGGGGCCACGGCGCCACGTCTTCGGCCTTGCGCTCCTCAGGCGGCTTCGGAAGAAGCTCGAACTGATGCACGGACGCGGCGCCCTGGCGATTCGACGTGCCGAGGCAATCGGACCCGGTATCGCCACCGCCGAGGATGACGACGTTCTTCCCGGTAGCCGTGATCTGGCCCTCGACCGCGTCGCCGGCCACGACCTTGTTCTGTTGGGGCAGGAAATCCATCGCGAGGTGAACGCCCTCGAGATCACGTCCCGGAACCGGAAGATCCCGGGCCTGCGTCGCGCCGGTGGACAGGACGACAGCGTCGAAATCGCTCTTCAACTCCTCCACCGTGACGTCGACACCGACGTTCACACTGGTTCGGAACGTCACTCCCTCGGCCGCCATCTGCTCCATACGCCGATCGATGAGATGCTTTTCCATCTTGAAATCGGGAATGCCGTAGCGGAGCAGTCCCCCGATGCGGTCCGCGCGCTCGAACAACGTGACGTCATGACCAGCCCGTGCCAGCTGTTGCGCACAGGCCATGCCCGCTGGCCCCGACCCGATGACGGCGACCTTCTTGCCCGTCTTCTCGTCCGCGACCTGTGGCGTTACCCACCCCTGTTCGAAAGCCCGATCGATGATCTGCTTCTCGATCTGCTTGATGGTGACCGGGCTCTCGTTGATATTGAGAACGCAGGCCTCTTCGCACGGGGCGGGACAAACGCGACCGGTGAACTCTGGGAAGTTGTTGGTCGAATGCAGGCGCTCGATCGCATCCTCCCAACGGTCTCGATAGATGAAATCATTCCAGTCGGGAATGATGTTCCCCAGTGGGCAGCCCTTGTGGCAGAAGGGGATTCCGCAGTCCATGCATCGAGCACCTTGCTCGGCGAGGGCTTCGCTGGAGAACTTCCCTTCCAGCTCGTTCCAATCGTGCAAGCGTTCCTCGACCGGCCTGCGCGCCGGCAGCTTGCGTTCGAACTCCAAGAATCCTGTGATCTTTCCCACGGTACGTCTCCTGTGCGGGTCGGCTGACTCGCTTGGACTATCGGCTTGCGGCTGCGCGCTGCGCGAGCACCCGCCGGTACTCGACCGGCATCACCTTGCGGAAGTTCCCGACGAGCTGCTTCCAGCCCGAAAGGATCCGCCAAGCGACCTGGCTTTGCGTGTAGTCGTAATGGCGACGCACGAGGTCATGCACCGCCGCGTCGTCCTCTGCAGAGAGCGGCTCGAGCTCCACCATTCCCGTGTTCAGATGCTGCTGGAACGTGCTCTCCGGGTCGTAGACGTACGCAATGCCGCCGCTCATTCCGGCGGCGAAGTTTCGTCCCGTCTCACCGAGCACCACCACCGTCCCGCCGGTCATGTACTCGCACCCGTGGTCGCCCACACCCTCGACGACCGCAGACACTCCACTGTTGCGCACACAGAATCGCTCGCCCGCCATCCCGCGCAGGAAGACCTCCCCGCCCGTCGCGCCATAGAGCGACACATTCCCGACGATGATGTTGTCCTCGGGAACGAAGGTCGAGACCTCAGGCGGATATATCACCATCCGGCCCGATGACATGCCCTTTCCGAAGTAGTCATTCGCATCGCCCTCGAGGCGAATCGAAATCCCCTGCGCCAGGAACGCGCCGAAGCTGTTGCCGGCCGAACCGCGGAAGTGGATCTTGATCGTGTCGTCCGGCAGGCCGGGCTCACCGTGCCGACGTGAGATCTCGGCCGAAAGCATCGTACAGACCGTCCGGTTCACGTTCTTGATCGGCAATGCGAACTCGACAGGCGTCTTGTGCTCCAGCGCGTCCCGCGCGAGCTCGATGATCTGGTTGTCTAGAGCCTTCTCGAGCCCGTGGTCCTGCGACTCGACCCAGTGGATCGCGACGTCGGACGGTACTTCCGGCTTGTGAAGAATCTGGGTGAGATCGATCCCTTTTGCCTTCCAGTGATCCACCGCATCGGCCGCATCGAGCATGTCCACCCGACCGACCATGTCTTCGATCGTCCGGAAGCCCAGCTCAGCCATGATCTCGCGGACTTCCTCGGCAATGAATGTGAGGTAATTCACGACGTGCTCCGGCTTGCCCGTGAAGCGCTCGCGCAGAACCGGATCTTGCGTCGCGATGCCCACCGGGCAGGTGTTCAGGTGACACACCCGCATCATGATGCAGCCCGACGCGATCAGCGCAGAGCTCGCAAACCCATACTCCTCCGCGCCCAGCATCGTCGCAACAGCGACGTCTCGTCCGGTCTTGAGCTGACCATCCGTCTCGACCTTGATGCGCCCGCGCAGATCGTTCATCACGAGAACCTGCTGGGTCTCGGCAAGGCCAAGCTCCCACGGAAGTCCCGCATGCTTGATCGAAGTCAGCGGCGACGCCCCGGTGCCGCCCTCGTAACCACTGATCAACACGACGTCGGCCTTGCCCTTCGACACGCCCGCCGCGACCGTACCGACGCCAACCTCCGACACCAGCTTCACACAGACCCGTGCCTGGTCGTTCGAGTTCTTTAGATCGTGGATCAGCTGCGCGAGGTCCTCGATCGAGTAGATGTCGTGATGGGGCGGCGGCGAGATGAGCCCGACACCCGGCGTCGAGTAGCGAATCTTAGCGATGTACTCGTCGACCTTGTGGCCAGGCAGTTGCCCCCCTTCGCCAGGCTTCGCACCCTGAGCCATCTTGATCTGCAGCTCATCCGCGTTGACCAGATAATGGCTCGTCACACCGAAACGGCCCGACGCCACCTGCTTGATCGCGCTACGGCGCGAGTCCCCGTTTTCATCAGGCGTGTAGCGAACCGGGTCTTCGCCCCCTTCGCCCGTGTTCGACTTGCCGCCCAGGCGATTCATCGCAATCGCGAGATTCTCGTGCGCCTCGCGACTGATGGAGCCGAGCGACATCGCACCCGTCTTGAAGCGCTTCACGATCTCGGAAGTAGGCTCGACTTCGTCGATCGGAATCGCTCGCCCCTTCTTGAACTCGAGCAAGCCCCGCAGCGTGCAGCGCTGCGTGCTCTCGTCGTTCACGAGCTGCGTGTATTCCTTGAACTGCTTGTAGCTGCCGTTGCGAACAGAGTGCTGCAAACGCGCGATGGTCTCGGGGTTGTACGCGTGGTGTTCCCCGCGACGCCGCCACTGGTAATGGCCCCCCGGATCGAGCTCGTCGTCTGTGGCGGTAATCGCCTCGAATGCCGCCTGGTGGCGCATCTCGGATTCGCGAGCAATGACGTCGAGACCCACGCCCTCCACTTGCGACGCGGTCCAGGTGAAGTAGTTCGAAATCACCGACTGGCTCAGGCCGACCGCTTCGTAGATTTGCGCACCCCGGTAACTCTGCAGGGTCGAGATGCCCATCTTGCTCATGACCTTGAAGAGGCCCTTACCGACCGCCTTGATGTATTGGGCGATGGCCGTGTCGGGGTCGATGTCCTTCAGCACGCCTTCGCGGATCTGCTGGCGTAGCGTCTCGATCGCAACGTACGGATTGACCGCCCCCGCCCCGTACCCGGAGAGGAGCGCGAAGTGCTGGACCTCCCGCGGCTCGCCCGACTCGACGACAATCCCGCACCGGGTTCGTGTTCCCTCACGGATCAGGTGGTGATGAACAGCCGCAGTCGCGAGAAGACTCGGGATTGCCGTGTGCTCCTCGTCTATCGCGCGGTCGCAAAGGACCAGAATCGTGACTCCATCGGCAACGGCAGCGGAAGCCTGTTTGCGGAGCGCGTCGAGCGCGCCCGACAGGCCTGCCTCTCCACCCGCCACACGGTAGACCGTCGACAGCGTCGCCGCCCTGAATCCAGGCTTCGACAACCCCTTGATGCGGGCGAGTGCCTCGGTGGTCAGAATGGGCTGCTCGAGCTCGAGCTGACGACAGTGCATGGGCCCTTCGTCGAAGAGATTCTCCTCGGAGCCCAGCGTGGTCTTGAGCGACATCACGAGCTCCTCGCGGATCGGGTCGATCGGCGGGTTCGTGACCTGTGCGAACAGCTGCTTGAAGTAGTTGAACAGAAGCTGGGGCTTGTCCGACAGCGCCGCGAGCGGCGTATCGTTCCCCATCGACCCGATCGCCTCCATGGCGTTCTGAGCCATCGGCGTCATCAGAATCCGGACGTCCTCGCGGGTGTAGCCGAAGGCCTTCTGGAGCGTGAGGAGCTGCTCGTCGCCCAGGTCGGGGACGACCGCGCTCGACTCGGTCGCGGGAAGCTCGTCGAATCGGATCAGGTTCTGCGAGATCCAGTCGCCCCAGGGCTGGCGCTGGGCCATCTGGTTCTTGATCTCTTCGTCGTCGATGATTCGACCCTCAGTGGTATCGACGAGAAACATGCGTCCCGGCTGGAGGCGGTTCTTCGCGACGACATCCTCATCCGGGATGTCGAGCACACCAACCTCCGAGGCCATGACCACGAGACCGTCCTTGGTGACCACGTACCGTGACGGCCTCAGCCCGTTGCGGTCGAGAACCGCCCCGATCATCGATCCATCGGTGAACGCGATCGACGCCGGACCGTCCCACGGCTCCATCAGGCACGCGTGGTACTCATAGAAGTCGCGCTTCGCCTGGCTCATGGCTTCGTGCTTCTGCCACGCCTCGGGGATCATCATCATGACGGCGTGCGGAAGCGACCGGCCGGTGTGCGAGAGCAGCTCGAGAGCGTTGTCGAATCCAGCGGAGTCACTTCCATCGGGCTGAATCACCGGAAGAATCTTGTCGACATCCTCGCCGAACGCCTCGGAGACGAACATCTTCTGACGCGCACGCATCCAATTGATGTTGCCGCGCAGGGTGTTGATCTCGCCGTTGTGCGCCACGATCCGATACGGGTGTGCACGATCCCAGGAGGGCAGGGTGTTCGTGCTGAACCGCTGGTGAACCAGCGCGATCGCACTGGTGAGCGCGGGATCGCGAAGATCCTTGAAGAAGGCCGGAATCTGCTCGGGGAGGAGAAGACCCTTGTAGACTAGGGTCCGCGACGAGAGGCTCGGCACGTAGAAGGACTCGGAGTCCTTCAGGTCCGAATTGCGAACTTCCGCTTCGATGCGCTTGCGAATGACGTACAGCTTGCGCTCGAGTGCCGCCGAGTCGTCGGCCCCTCGGCCCGCTCCGATGAAGACCTGCCTGATCTCGGGCATCGACGAGCGTGCCAGCGGCCCCGCCTGGCTCTCGTCGACGGGCACCACGCGCCAGCCGAGGAATTTCTGGCCCTCTTCGTGAATGACCTTTTCGAACAGCTCGAGACACACGTTGCGCTCGAAGACGTTGCGCGGAAGGAAGACCGTCCCAACGCCGTAGCGCCCCTCGTCCGGCAGCTCGAAGCCGATCTCGCGGCACGCACCGACCATGAAGTCGTGCGGGATCTGCATGAGCATGCCCGCGCCATCGCCCGTGAGGGGGTCACAGCCGCACGCCCCGCGGTGGGTGAGGTTCTCGAGAATCTTCAGACCCTTCTCGATGATGCCGTGGCTGCGGCGGCCGTGCATGTTGACGACGAAGCCGACGCCACACGCGTCGTGCTCGTGAGCAGAGCGATATAGGCCCCCGCTCTCGGCCTCGTTTTGGAGGCGCCGCAGCTCGGCGAAATCTGTTTCGTTCTTCATTCGGGCCTCTCGGTAGGTGTGGCGTCCGGAACGTTCAGGAAGCGGCGGCGACGGACTTGCTCCCCGCGCCGCGCGAGCGCCGCCGCGGCGACTGGCTCTGTTCCAGGGAGGACTCCCCCGGAAGCGGAACCTGTGACCGCTCGACATGCGTGGACAGAACCACCATGGTCTCGGTCCGAGCCACGCCGGGAATCTTCCGGATCTGGCTGATCAGGCTCTCGAGGGCAGACGTGTTCTTCGTCTTGGCCTTGAGCAAGAACGTGTGCTGTCCGGTGACGTGGTGACACTCGAGGATGTCTTCGAGTTTGCTCACGTAGTCTTCGAAGTCGGTGACGTCGGCGAGTTGACCGTGCTCCACGCCGATGAACGCCGTGACATCGAGCCCCAATTCCTGCGAGTCGAGCGCGGCGTGATACCCGGTGATGACGCCCGCGTTCTCGAGCTTCTTGATTCGGTCGATGACCGACGGCGCGGACAGACCGACCTGCTCGCCGACACGAGCAAGTGGGATCTTGCAGTCCCGCTGTAACGTGTCGAGGATCTTCAAATCGATCGCATCGAGCGCGTTTCCGGTGCCATTACCTAATTTCATAAGGTCCCCAGGGGGGTAGGCCTTACGCGTAGCGAACGATGCGCTTCGACGTCAACGGTTTCGTACGCAAGAGCGTTGAATCGGAATTCGCGTTTCCTTCGCCTCCGAAAGGGCCCGTTTCAGTCCACGTAACCGAGCGAGCGGAGCATCTCTTGCACCCGAGGGCTCAGCTCCTGCTCGGGAGCACCCGCGCGCGCGGTAGGATTGAGGTCTTGGCCCGCTTCCCAGCGCTCGAGGAGAGCCCGCATGCGGCTCGCCCGCTCGGCGTGGTCCGCCGAGACGTCGGCAGTTTCGCCGGGGTCCGAGCGGAGGTCGAAGAGCCGGAAGCCCTCGGGTCCATAGTCCGCGACCCAGGGATCATCGGGGCGAGCCCCCGGTGCAGGTGGGCCAGGCGTGTGGACGAGCTTCCAGGAACCGAGCCGGACCGAGGCGATTCCGCTCGGCAGGGTCGACGCCGAGAATACCGGCCCCGCGATCACCGGTGCGGGCCGCTCGGCAGAAAGGGCGGCGGAGAGGTCGCGCCCCTGCATCTCCGCCGGCACCGTCAAGCCCAACCCTCCGATGAGCGTCGGCGCCACATCCACCAGACTCACGGGAGAATCCAGCCGCACGCCAGACCGAACCCGGCCCGGGAGCCGGAAGGCCAGAGGGACGGCAATCGAACCTTCATCAGAGAACCACCCATGCTGAAAAAAGTACTCGTGGTCGCCTAACCCTTCGCCGTGATCTGCGGTGAGGACGACCAGAGTGCTGTCGGCGAGCCCGAGATTCGCCAACGCCGCCAGAAGCTTCCCGGCCTGCTCGTCGCAATGGTGGACCTCGGCGCGATAGCGGTGTCGATACACCGACGCTCGACGAACGCCCGGGATGGCCTGGTACTTCGGGAGAACCCCCAGCCCGGTGTTCCGCCGAGCCTTCGTGAGCACTCGTTCGGGGCGGGATTCGTCGCGTGGGATCTCTTCGCGCACCGAAGGCGGCGCGGAGTCATAGGGGCCATGCGGGTCCATGAGATGGACCCACAGGAACCACGGCTCCGCCGGGCGGCCCTCGAGCCACTTCTTGGCGCGTTGCACCCCGACCTCGTCCTTCGAGAAGCCACGCCCGCGGAACTTCGCGAACGATTCGTAGCGATCGAACCCGCGACCGAACCCGAATTCTGCATCCAAGATTCCGTTCCCGAAGAACCCGGCCGTCGCGTACCCCGCGTGGCCGAGAACCTCGGCCAGCACGGGCGCGCGCTTGCCAAGCATCCAACCATTCCCACGCACGCCGTGGGCCCCCCGGTAGGCCCCCGTCAGCAGAGCGGCCGTGGCGGCGCGCGTGGTGGGCGCGGGCGTGCTCGCGGCCACGAACGCCGTGCCTCCGTCCGCGAGTCGATCGAGCGACGGCGTCAGATCGTTCGGCCCTGACTCGACGTACCCGAGATGATCCGCGCGCAGTGTGTCTATCGTCAGAAGGAGGATGTTGGGCAGCGCACCATTCGCGAGACGCAGTGGGATCTCCGACTCGCGCGGCGGCGCCGCCACGGCGAGGACCACCGCCACAAGAGCGACCGCGAGAGCAACGAATCGGAGCACGGCGTGTTCTCTGAAGCGCTTCTCCTCAGACGCCTGGATCAGAGACGCTCGATGATCGTGCCCGTGCCGAGACCACCGCCACAGCACATGGACACGAGACCGTACTTGCCCCCGGTCCGCTCGAGTTCGTGCAGAGCCGTCGTGAGAAGCCGCGCGCCCGTGCAACCCGTAGGGTGGCCCAGGGCAATGGCGCCACCGTTGGGGTTTACCCGCTCCGGGTTTGGCTGCAGCTCCTTCTCCCAGGCCAGCACCACGGTGGCGAATGCTTCGTTCACTTCGAAGGTGTCGATCTGATCAATGCTAAGGCCCGTCTGGGACAGCACCTTACGAGAGGCTGGGATCGGGCCTTTCAGCATCGTCACCGGGTCGCAACCGACCAAGGTGGTCGCGGCGATCCGCGCACGGGGCTTCAGGCCGAGTTCCTTCGCCTTCGCGGGCGACGCGAGCAGGATTGCCGATGCGCCGTCGGATATCTGTGAGGAAGAACCCGCCGTGTGAATTCCACCCTCCTCGACTGCCTTGAGCGACGCCAGCTTCTCGAGTGAGGTCTCGCGAAGTCCCTCGTCACGCGAAACCTCGCGCGTCTCCCCCGTCGGCTTTCCCTCGTCATCGAGAACCGGGGCAGTGATCGTGGCGATCTCGCGATCGAAGTGGCCCGATGCCCATGCTTTCGCCGCTCGCTCTTGGCTCAGGAGACCGAACCGATCGGTGTCTTCTCTCGTGACCCCGTATTCCTTGGCGATCATCTCCGCGCCCTGGAACTGGGAGGTCGGCGCGTAGTGCTCCATGTACGCCGGCGTCATGGGAAACCCACCCTTCATGTTAGCGCCGAGCGGAACCCGTGTCATCATTTCGACCCCGCAGGCCAGCACGAGATCCTCGATACCCGCTCCGATCAAACCAGCCGCCACCGACGTGGCCTGCTGAGACGAGCCGCACTGACTGTCGACGGTGGTCGACGCCACCTCGAGCGGCAATCCGGCCGCAAGCCACGCGACGCGCGCGATGTTGAACGACTGCTCACCCACCTGAGACACGCACCCGCCGATGACCTGACCAACCTGAGCAGGGTCGATTCCCGATCGATCGATCGCTGCCTTCTGGACCGCACCGAGTAAATCGGCGGGCATGATCCCGGCGAACGCCCCTTTGCGGCGGCCGATCGGGCTACGGACGGCTTCGACGATGTAGACTTCTTCCATGGCGGGTCTCCCTTTTCCCAGCAGCGTCTGTCGCGGTAGCTAACGAAGCCGGCCGGGGCCGTCCATCACCCGGCCCTGGTCCACGATCCGCGACCGTGTGCTCGGGGAGCCCAAGCCTACTCGTCCATCCGGATGAGGCCCTGCTGAACCGCCTCGTACACAGCCTCCCCGCGCGAGTTCACTTCGAGCTTCTCGTAGATGTGCCGCACGTGCGAGGTGACGGTATGCGCGGAGATCGAAAGCAACGACGCGATCTCGGGGAAGCTGAAGCCCTTGGTGATCAAGCGGAGAATCTCGGCCTCGCGCCCCGTCAAGGTCGCACGAGCACGGGGCGGCTCGGGCGGACCCTCAGGCACGGAGGCATCCCCAGGCGATTCACTACGAAATCGTTCGAGCAATCGGCGCGCGATGGGGGCACTCATGGGCGAGCCGCCCAGCATCAGCTGCATCACGGATTCGCCGATCGCCTCCGACGTTCCGTCCTTCAAGAGGTAGCCGCTCGCCCCGGCTTCGATGGAGCTGATGACGTTCTTCTCATCTCCGAACACGGTGACGACCATGATCTGCGCCTTCGGCGCAACCTCGCGCGCAAACCGGATCAGATCGATTCCACTACCATCGGGCAGCCCGAGGTCCGTGAGTAGGGCATCCGGCGCTCTTTCCGACAGGTCATCGCGCGCCTCACTCAGGGTGCCGCGGGCCGCGATCAGATCGAGACGGGGATGCGCGGCGATCGCGCGAGCGAGATGGGCTCTGGTCGGTGCATCGTCCTCCACCAAGAGGACGGAGTATCGCGGTGTCTTCGATTCGCCGGCCGTCATTGCTCAACCTCGCCTGGGAACATACGGCCATCGCCAACTCGAAGGCATCCCCCCATGAGGGGATGCGGCCCGATCATGCCTTAGCTTAGGCCGTCTCGATCTCGGCGGCTCGGATCAGAGCCCCGGGATTCGCCGGGCACAATGGGGTTCTTTTCACCGAGTGCGTACCCTCGCCGAGCGGCCGGAGCTCCCTCGAGCCGGCTTCGAGGGAGCTCCATGGACCGGTGCGAGCTCCAACGCCAGCTCGAGAGCGGCGCGCATGCTGCTGGGATCCGCCCGCCCCTTGCCCGCCAGGTCGTAAGCAGTTCCGTGATCGGGAGACGTCCGCACGAACGGCAGGCCCAGCGTGATGTTCACGGCCCGGTGAACGTCGCGCTGCTTGATCGGAACCAACCCCTGGTCGTGGTACATCGCGACGATCGCGTCGGCCGGCGGCCCCAGCGCGGAGAACAGCGTGTCGGCGGGATAGGGGCCCGTCACGGCGATCCCGCGGCGGCGCGCGCGGCGAAGCGCCGGTGCAATCACGCGTGCCTCTTCGTCCCCGTAGATCCCGCCGTCGCCCGCGTGAGGATTCAGAGCCGCGACGGCGATTCGTGGCCGGCGAATGCGCCACCATCGCCGCAAGGACTCGGCCGTCATCTCGATCGTATCCGCGATCCCATCGACATCGAGTGAACCAGCGACACGCCGCAGGGGAAGGTGAATCGTAGCCAAGACGACGCGCAGATCGTCCACGGCCATCATCATGCGGACGTCGGATGCACCGCAGAGCTTCCCGAGAATCTCGGTGTGACCGGTGCGCGCGACTCCCGCCCGTGCGAACCACTCCTTGCTGATGGGTGCGGTGCAGAGAGCGTCGACGGCACCGCGCTTGGTCAGATCCACGGCGGTGGCAATCGCCTCGAATGCCACACGAGCCCCGGCGAGCCCTGGCTTGCCGGGCCGACGCTCGGCCGCAGTCAGCGGCGCGACGCTGGGCGGAGAAACCAACGCGATCGACCGCCCAGCGGGAACCCCGTCCCGCTCGATCTCTTCGACTGAGATCGGCTCGATCGCGACGTCGAGCCGCAGACGGCGTGCACTCGCGCGCGTGGCTCCTAGATCGCCGACGAGCAGGGGTCGGCAAGGCAGCCCCCGCGGCGACCGCAGCGCCTGCAGGGCGACCTCGGGGCCAACCCCGGACGGATCACCCAGCGTGATCGCTAGAACCGGACGCTTGCTCTTCGCCGCCATTCGCTTCCGACGGGTCTTCGACCGTCGTCGTGCTCGCGCCCGCAACGCTGCCGACCGGTTCCAGCCGACGAACGATCGCATGCCCCCCCGTCAGGTCGCTCTCGACGTAGTCTTGAAAGCGCTCCTCGACAGCCTCGGCGTACAGACGCTCGGTGATCTGTGGCTCGACTTCCGCGAGCGGCACGTAGGCAGTCGCCTTCGTGTCGTCGACGGTCAGGATGTGAACGCCCGCGCCGGTGCGCACGGGCGGGCCCACTTCGCCCTTCCGCAGCCCGAACGCGATCTGCTCGAGCTGAGGGATCATCTGCCCCTTCTCCATCCAGCCAAGGCTGCCGCCGTCGGCGGCCTCGGGCCCTTGCGAGTACTTCTTCGCAACGGATGCAAAGGGCTGGCCAGCCTGCAGGTCCTGCACGGCGCGCTGAGCGACGATGGCCACCTGTTGTTGCTGCTGCTCCGATGCGTCGGGAGGCATCACGAAGAAGATCTGCCGAATGTGCACTGACCCGGTCTTGGCAAACAGATCCTTGTTGTCGTCGTAGAACTTCTGAACGTCTGCCGAGTTCACGTTCACCTGCTGGCGGATCTGCCGCATGACGAGCTGGTTTTTCAGAAGCTCCTTGGCGACCTGGACCTTGTACGTCTCGACCGTGAAGCCCTGTTGCGCCAACGCCGCGGCCAGAGTCGAGTCATCGAGCTCGTTTCCGCGCTTGATCTCTTCGATGTAGAGGTCGACGTCCTGCTTCGACACCGCTAGGCCCAGTCGGCGGCTCTCGAGACGAACCAATGTCTCGCCGATCAGCAATTCGAGCGCTTTGGCCCGGTCTTCCTTGGTGACGGAGTTGGGGTCGACGCCACCGTTCAGTCGGATGAACCGCTCCAGCTCGAACAGGGTAATGGGCGCGCCATCCACCGTAGCTACGATCCGGTCCACGACGACGGCACGAGCGTTGGGCACGAGCCCCCCCGTGACGAGGCAGACCGCAAGCACGATCCCAAGCGTGGAGGCACGAGTCATCCCTCTTCTCTGTACTGGAAAGACCCCCGCCTGGCCATTCGGAGTGGCGAGGCCGGTGGCAGCGTGCGAAGCCACTGCCATGATGCTCCCGGCAACAGAGGTGCGGAGCCCGACATGTGGCTCCCCCGCAACAGGGGTTCGGAGCCCGACATGAGACTCCCTCGCCACGGAGGTGCGGAGCTTGAGATGAGGCTCCCTCACAGGCCCATGCATGTGATCTTCGACATGGACGGGGTTCTGCTCGACACCGAGCTGATCTACACCGAAGTCACCCAGGACATCGTGGGCCGCTGGGGCAAGACGTACGATTGGTCGATCAAGAGCCACATGGTCGGCCGACCCTCCATCGAGTCGGCCCGGTATCTGGTCAAGACCCTGGAGCTACCGATCACCCCAGAGCAGTACCTCGAGGAACGCGAAGTCGTCTTCCAGACGCGGATGCCCGAAGCCAAGCCGATGCCGGGAGCCGTCGATCTCGTGCGCGCCCTCTCGGAACAGGGCGTTCCAATGGCCGTGGCAACGAGCTCCCACCGCGACATGTTCGATCTCAAGACGCGGCGACACCAGGATTGGTTCTCGCTCTTCGATCGGATCATTCTGGGGGATGATCCGCGGGTCGAGCGAGGGAAGCCCGCGCCCGACATCTTCCTGCTCGCAGCGGCAGAGCTGGGCGCCGAGCCGGCAACCTGCGTGGTGTTCGAAGACGCGCCGGCAGGCGTCGACGCCGCCCTGGCCGCGGGGATGCTCGTCGTCGGCCTTCCCGACCCGGGACTGGATGCGGGCCTGCTCGCGCACGCCCATCACGTCACGCAGTCGCTCGAACAAATCTCCCCCAGTGCAATCGGCCCGATCGAGAGGAGGTAGCCCATGGCTGGCAAGACGATGGACGCGGCAACGGTGGTGCTCGTTCGTGACGGTGTAGATGGACTCGAGCTTCTCATGGTCCGCCGCGACTCGCGCATCGCGTTCGCAGGCGGGCACTGGGTCTTTCCCGGCGGACGGGTCGACGACGACGATCGGAAGGGAACGAACACCGAGTTGGAGGCCGCCTGCAAGGCCGCGGTGCGCGAAACGCGCGAAGAAGCGGGGCTCGCCATCGATATCGAGAGTCTGGTTCCCTTCTCGCATTGGACGCCACCCGACATCGCACCCAAGCGATACCTCACCTGGTTCTTCGTGGCAGCGGCGACCTCAGAGGCCGTGGCGATCGACGATCACGAGATCCGGGACCACTCCTGGGTCCGACCGTCGGACGCGCTCGAGCGGCGCAACAAGGGGGAGATCGAGATGGGCCCACCTACGTGGATCACGCTGGAACAACTCGCGCCGATTGCCGACGTCGCCAGCACCCTCGCGTGGGCACGCGACAACGAACCCGAGCGATTTGCGACCCGCATCGCCGGCGTGGAAGGGGGTGCGGTCGCGCTGTACCACGGCGACGCGGGCTACGAGGCATCCGACGCAGAGGCTCCGGGCTCGCGCCACCGCCTGTGGATGGTAGCCGACGGTTGGCGCTACGAGCGCGACTGACTCAGTCGAGCTCTTCGACTCGGCGCTTGCGGGCGATCGTGAGACCGTCCGACACGCCCAGCATCACCGACTCGACACGCGGGTCGTCGCGCACCTTGTCGTTCAGTGCCCGAATGGCCTTCGTTCCATCCTGCGTGTTGGTCACGTCGATCACGCTTCCACCCCACAGGACATTGTCGAACAGCATCAAGCCGTTGGGCCGAATGCGCGCCAAGAGCCCATCGAAGTAGTGGGAGTAGTTCGTCTTGTCTGCGTCGATGAATGCCAAGTCGAATTGCTCCGATTCATCGAGGGTGTCGAGGGTCTCGAGTGCGGGTCCGAGGCGAAGCTCGATGCGGCCGGAGAGGCCAGACCTCTCGAAGTACTTCCGCGCCACCGCCGTCCACTCCTCGCTCGAATCGCAGCAGAGCAAGGTGCCATCCTGCGGCAGTCCACGCGCAATGCACAGAGCGCTGTAGCCGGTAAAGGTCCCGATCTCGATCGCGTTGCGCACGCCTGAGATCCGAGCGAGCAGAGTGAGGAACGCCCCCTGATCGGGAGCCACCTGCATCATCGAGATCGGGCCCAGGCTCTTGGTCTCCTCTGCGAGTTCGGCGAGGAGCGGATCGCGGTCGCTGCGATGCCCAGCCATGTACGCATACAGATCGCTCGTCATCGTGGTGAACTTCGCCATGGTCGGACCGAGAGGATACCACCTTGGGGATGCCAACCGGTAGCCAATCGCCCCTCGTGCGGTGTGGGGGCGCGACGGCCTGGGCCTTCGCACTGATCCTGGCCGCCCCCATGGCCGTCTCGGTCTGGGCCGATGTCGATTCCGCCGACCCGGCGTCGTGCACGACCTATGCCCGGCCAACCCACGTAGGGCAGGTTCCCGACTCCCTCGAGGAGATGTCCGGGCTCGCGCCCAGCCGAATCCACGACGGGATCTACTGGGCGCACAACGATTCGGGGAACGCGTTCGAACTTTTTGGAATCGACGCGACCGGCAAGATTCGAGCGCGCTTCCGCCTCCTGGGAGCGGAGCCTCGCGACATCGAGGACATCGCGGTCGGCCCCTGTTCCGAAGGCGCCAAGGCGAGCTGTGTCTATCTCGGAGACATCGGTGACAACCTCTACCGTCGGCCCAACGGCCAGATCTACCGCCTCCGCGAGCCCGACTCGCTCGGCGACGGAGAACGCGACGTCGAGGTTCTGCGGTTCTCATGGCCGCTGAAGCCACGCAACGCAGAGGCGATGGTCGTCGATCAGAGGACCGGCGCCGTGTTTGTATGGACCAAGGAGCCGCGCTCACTGGGGATCGTCCATCGGCTGGATGACCTCAGTCCAACCGGAGTCGGCCGTGCCGTGCCCATCAAGCAAATCCACCCACCGGATTCGAGCGCTGGGCTGCCGACGGGCGCAGACACCCATCGGGGCGGGGAGAGGATTCTCATCCGTACGTACAACCAAGTCTGGGAGCTTCGACGCGAGGGCGCGACGGGTGTCGAAGACGTGCTCGAGGCCGAGCCGATTCGTGTCCCCGGCCGCATGCAGCGGCAGGCCGAAGCCATCAGCTACACCCACGACGGGCGCGGCTATGTCCTCGGCACCGAGAGCGCGGGCAGCCCGATCTACGCGGTTGGCTGCGCGGAGACCCCCGCGGGCAACTCCAGCTCGTCTTCCTGAAGCTCGCTCAACACCCAAGCGGCCGTGTCCTCGGGGAGATCGGGGATGCGCGATAGGAAGTCCTCGAGATCTTCGCCGGCCACGCTCGGCGATAGATTCGCAGCCAGCATCTCGTGGTAGTGGGTGGCGACGCGGTCGCTCAGCAGTCCACAGCGGCGCAAGGTCGGGATCACGAAACCCTGAACCGGGCCCAGCCGACGCTTCTTGTTCTGCTTTGCCAGGATGTCCGGAAGCTCCTTGCCGGCAGATTCGAGAAGCTCAGCCGCGTCGAGGCCAGCATTCGTCCAGATCTCGAGCACCGAGCTGAAGAGTGTCGACGACCGACGCGCGTCGATCAGAGTGCGGGCCGCATCCAGTGCGAAATCCTCGAGCTCTTCGAGGTGAGACGCGCTCAACTGCGGCACGCAGCGCTCCACGTACTGCACGCCGTACGCGTGATGGCGCGACTCGTCCCGCGCGACGTACGTGAGCAGGTCCTTCAGAAGCGGCTCCTCGGTCAGGTTTCGCATGTCGCGGAAGCTGAAGAGCGCGAGGCCTTCGACCACGATCTGCATTCCGACGAGCTTCTTGAGCCAATCACCCGTCTGGAGCGTATCATCGAGCACCTTCTTCAGCGGCACCGCGATCGGCTGAATCTCGTCCAGCTTCTCGATGTACTTCGCAAAGACTTCGACGTGACGAGCTTCATCCATCGTCTGCGTCGCTGCGTAGAACTTAGCATCCGTGTGCGGCACGGCATTCACGAGCTGCGAGGCCACCATGAGCGCGCCCTGCTCACCGTGCAGAAAATTGCTTAGGCGGAACGCGGCCGTCTTGCGGGTCAACTCGAGCCGCTTTTGCGCGGGAAGACCTCGCCAGTACGAGGTCTCCTGAATCGGCAGCCCCAGACCGAGTGGTGTACTCTCGAAGAGCCCCATGTCGATGTCGCGCTCCCAGTCGAGATCGCGTTCGGACACCCACTGGGCTTCGGCCGCCTTCACGTAGAGTCGGCGAAGCTCCTCGACCTCGGGGTCGTAGTTCCACTGGTAGATGACCTCCGTCGAAGTCGTAAAGGGGGCTTCTTGGGTCTCCGTCGTCACGCGAAATTCACTCATCGGGCTCTGCTCCATTCTCGGCGTTGTGCGCGTCGTGCAACACGGCTTCGTAGATCTGTCGAATGATGCCCTGCAGCTCGTGCACGGCGGCTTCGCGCTGTCCGCTCTCGATGAAGGTCAGACACGCGTCAATTTTCGGAATGAGCCGAGCGGGATCGCGCCCGTAACGGCGCCGCGCGCCAGCCATCGGACCCGCTTCGAGGAACGCCCGCATCCGGCGGGCCAACATCTGCCAGATCGTGTTGCGGGTCATGTCGGACAGCAACACCACGATCTCGCGTAGGACCGAGTGTCGGTCCTCGGCATCCCCGGCCAGCTGGTCGCGAAGTCGGTGCAGGTCAGCAAGCTGCTCCGGGGTATGACGCTCGATCGCGAGGCGGCCCATCTCGAGAAGCAACGGCGCCATCACCTCGACCATCTGGTTCAAGAGCGTGATGTGGATGTGATCGCCGTGGAAGATCATCGACGGCAAGGCATCGAAGGACGCCTCAGTGCGGGGCCGCACCGTCACGCCGTCGCCGTGGCGAACCGCGACGAGGCCAAGACCCTCGAGCACTTTGATCGCCTCGCGAACCGAGGTGCGGTTCACCTTGAACTCGTCCGCCAACTCACGCTCGGGCGGTAGCTTCTCACCCGCAAGGTACCGCCCGTCAAAGATCGCATCTCGAAGCTGGTCGGCAACGTCCTCGTGAAGCCGCCTGCGCGCGGGGGGCCGGAAGGGAACCACCCTTGCCGGTGCTGCGTCGTTCTCAAGCACCATGATTGATCCAATGTCCCATTGGTCCAACCAATTGTCAACGACAATTCCCGAGAACGGGGCGACGTTCGACGTCGAACGCCACTTGTGGCCCCCGGTCAGCGCAGACCGAGGCGTCGGTAGACGTCGGCCGCCACGGTCGGGCGATCGGTCATGATGCCATCCACGCCGAGACCCAGGAGGCGTTCGATCTCGGAGGCCTCGTCGATGGTCCACACGTGGACCTCGACACCGCAGTCGTGGGCCACGTCCACGAACTCCTTCGTAACGAGGGGCTGGTCGAGGAACGTGGGCGGGACCTGGAAGGCGACCCCTCTGCGGCGGTAGTCGACGAGCCGGTCCTTCGCCCAGTAGTCGAGGAACTCGGCCCCGTCGTCCAGCGAGGTGCCGCTGTGGATGTCGGGCGCCACCAGCCGAATTCGTTCCATGATCTCACCGATCTCGGCCGCGAGGAGCACCTGCTTGCGAGCCGAGAACCGATCGATGATCGCCAGGACCTCCGTCTCGATTTGCGGGCTGCTCTGTTTGATCTCGATGTTGAGCGGCACGCCGGGGAACGCCTCGAAGACCTCGGCGAGAGTCGGCACCCGAATCCCACGACCGGCGAATGGCTCCGATCCATCGTCCGCAGCGAAGCGAGCACCTGCGTCGAGCTCCCGAATCTCGGCGAGCGTCTTGGCCCGCACGAGGCCCGTGCCATCGGTCGTCCGGTCGACGGTCTCGTCGTGAATCACCATGACCTCGCCGTCCGAAGTTGCATGGACGTCGAGTTCGAGCCGGTCGGCGCCCGCCTTCAGTCCCGCGGCGAAAGCTTCGAGTGTATTCTCGGGCGCCTCGAGCGCGCCTCCACGGTGCGCGAAGAAGCGCGGCCTAGGGCCATCGAGGTAGTCCATGAAGGACGCCTTAGCCCAATCCAGCCAGGTGGTCGATTCCCGATTCAGCCGCGCTGCGTGCGCCAGAACCAGACGCCCCAGACGTTCACGGCGACGCTGAGACACACCAGAGCCGGGAAGATCCACCGGTTCGAACCCTCCCGTGGATCGTTCCGAAGAGCGAGCGCGACGATCAGAAACGGTAGGTAGTCCAGGGTGTAGCGACTCCCGAACTGCCGCCAGCCGTCCCAGAAGTAGACCATGTAGAGCCCTTGGACGACCATCGCGCCAAGAATCGCGAGCCAGCCGAGAAGGCGGGCGTCGGTCGCGCGCGCGCTCCACCCCGGGCGCAGCAAGAGCAACACCGCTGGGGTCGTCGCGAGGAGCGAGAGGCCGTGGTCGTCGACCGTCAAGAACGGCCAGGAGCTCTGAACCGCGGGAAGCCGCCCGAAGTACTGGTGGAGGTTCCTGCCGATGTATCGCCAGCTGAACGAGCCGTGCTCCGGGTTCAGCAGGGCCTGATTGGCGTGCAGGTACCCGTTGTCGAGCACGTCACCGAAGCGGCCGTAGTTGTATGCCGCGAGGACCAGGGCGGTGAGGCCCAGCGGCAGGCCGAACTCGAAGAGGGTCGAGAAGCGAGGCCGCCGGCGAAACGCCAGGTACAGGAACACCGGGGTGCCCAGCAGGGCCGGGCCCCGGCTCGTGCCAGCCATGGCGCAGAACAGCCCCAACAGAAATGGATTCGCGCTGCGCGTGGACTCCAGCCAAGCAAACGTCAGCGCCGAGATCGCCAGGAGGTGCCCCAGCATCCACGTGTTGCCATACTGTGCTGCGTAGAAGTGGACGGTCCCCGCGCCGAAGAGCAACGCGCCCCAGTTGGCGGTGCTTCGGGCGATGCCGAGCTGGCCCAGCAGAAGCCGGATCAACCCGACGTTGACGGCGCCTACCCCGATCGACACTCTGGCTAGATTCACGTCGAGGCCCCAGATCGACGCAGCCGGCAGCAAAAAGACCGCGGGGAACGGATCGAAATAGACGTAGGGCTTGCCGTTCGCGTAAGCGAACTCGGTCAGCCAGGATGGGGGGCTCGCGATGTGGAGACGCCCCTCGAGAAACGAGACCGCAAGATGCAGGTGGTAGTTGAAGAACATGAACGCGCGGTCGCCCGCGGCGTAGTACGCGGCAACCGCGAGTACCGTCGCCACGACCGCATCGGCGAGCGTTCGGCTGTGTCGTCCTGCTTCGGCGCTGTCCAGCATCCTTACGCGGAGCTCATACGATGAGCACCCCTCCCACCCGGCTCCCGAGCCTGTCGGCGTCGTTCCCCGCTCACAACGAGGAGGACAACGTCGAAGCGATGATCGAGAGTCTCCTTGCCGCTTTACCCGAACTCGCCGAGCGCTTCGAGATCATCGCCGTCGACGACGGCTCCAAAGATCGAACATTCGAGCGAGCCTCTGCCATCGCGGCGGGCGATCCCCGCGTTCGGGTGGTGCGCCACGAGGTCAACCGGGGCTACGGAGCTGCGGTGTGGACCGGGCTGACGAGCGGCACCATGGAGTTCGCCTTCTTCACCGACGGCGACCGGCAGTTCGACGTTCGGCAGCTGGCGGAGCTGATCCCGTTCGTCGCGCAGTACGACGCGGTGGTCGGATACCGGGTCGATCGCCAGGACAACGCGATCCGAATTCTGAACGCTCATTTGTGGAACGGGCTCATTCGCCTGCTCCTGGGCGTGCCCGTCCGTGACGTGGATTGCGCCTTCAAGCTGTTCCGCCGCGAGGCACTGACGGACCTGAGGATCGTCTCGGGGGGTGCCATGTTCTCCGCCGAGCTCCTCGCGCGGCTCGTCGCCGGCGGCGCCAAGATCATCGAACAGCCGGTCCGCCACCTCCCCAGAGAGAGCGGCCAGTCCTCAGGCGGTGACCTCCGCGTGATCGCGCGAGCCTTCCGGGAGCTGTTCCAGCTGTACGGCGAGCTGCGCCGCTCGAGCTAGGAATTCCCGAGCGCCGGATCGATCACCGCCTTGAAGGCCTCGAGCGGCTGCGCGCCTGAAAGCCGGCGGCCGTTGATGAAGAACGTAGGCGTGGAGTTCACGGCGAGATCCTCGGCCTCTTCGAGCGTCGCCGTGATGATCTCTGCCGTCTCTTCCGCCTCGAAGCAGGCCTTCACCTCCTCGAGCTTCCCACCGGCTTCGCCCGCGATGGCGAGCAATTGGTCCGTCGCGGTGTCCGCCTGGACCTCGCGCTGGCTGGCGAAGACCTCACGGTGGTACTTCCAGTAGGCCTCGTTCCCCGCCTGTTTCAGGACGCAAAGACCAATCGCAGAGGCCGGCTGCGCCCATGAGTGGATCGAGACGATCGGCATCTGCTTGTAGACGAATTTCACCTTCTCGCCGTACTCCTTGAGCACCTCGTCCTGCACGATCGCCTCCGCGCGGGCACAGAACGGGCATTGAAAGTCGGAGTACTCGACGATGGTGACCTCGGCGTTCTCGCCCCCGAGGTATGGGTCGTCCGGGCCAACGGTGATCGACTCGATGACCTGCGCGATCGGGTCGACCGTCAGATCGACGGGCGAGACACGGAGAAACCAGCGCCCGTCGACCGACACGAGGAAATCGAACTCCTGCTCCTGATCGTCCTTCGAGAGGCGAAGCACGCCGCGCTGGAGAGTGCCGATTCCGGCGTCTTCGAGCTCCAGCAGCTCCATGGCGACGTCGGCCGGCACTTGTCCACTCGACTCGAAGTGGCGCCTGATCTGCGAGACGAGGACGTCGCGATCCATCGGTGGTGCGAGCTCGACGGTTGCTGGCTCCGGCGCGGCTACGGGCCGTGCCGGCGGCTCCGCACTGGGAGCACACGCCACCCCGAAGGAGACCGCCGCGAGCAAGCCCGCGAGGCGATTCATGAGAGGTGTCCCCATTTCGGGCGGTCCATACGGGTGCGTCCACGGGGCGTCAACTTGCGCACCGGCGCCGACTCGACCTCACTCCGATTCGATCCGATGGACGGTTCCGCCAGAGAGTGAGACGACGTACAACTCCCCGTCCGCGTCCTGGCCAAACGAGCTGAGCCCGCGAATGGAGCCGTCCGGATCGATGTCTTCGGTGATCTCGTGGTGCTCGACCACCTCGCCCGCCTGCCAACGCATGGCCCAAATCCGGTTCGAGCAGAAGTCGCCGTAGACGTACCAGCCGCGCAGAGCCGGGATCGCCTCGCCCCGGTAGACGTAGCCCCCGGTGACGGAGCATCCGAGGTCACGCCCGTACTCAGCAGCCGGCAGCAGCAAACCGGTCATGTCGCAGTCTTCCGCTGGGTCGAAGCAGTGGAACCCCTCCATGACGTTCCAGCCGTAGTTGCTGCCCCCCACCCCGGCCGCCGAGACGTGTACCTCCTCGAACAGGTTCTGCCCGACGTCGCCGATGTAGAGGTCCCCGGTGTCGCGGTCGAAGCTGAAGCGCCATGGATTTCGCAGCCCGGTGGCCCAGACGTCGGGGTCGGCCCCAGCGAGGTTGCCGTCAGGAGGCTCGGGGTGGGTATCGACGTCGATGCGAAGCATCGCGCCGAGCTTCGAGGCGGGGTCCTGGCCAGAGCCGAGCGGATCGGCCGCCGCGCCGCCATCACCCATCCCTATGTAGAGGAGCTCATCGGGCCCGAACTCCACCATGCCGCCGTTGTGGTTGCCGAACGGCTGCTCGATGTGCAGAAAGCGCCGAACTTCGTCCGGCGCGGCCACGTTCGGATCGTCGGCGGAGCGCGCGTACTCCGCGATCACGGTATCTCCATCGAGATCGGTGTAGTCGACGATGAACCGGCCGTTCGAGGCGTAGTCCGGATGGAACGCCAGACCCAGCAAGCCGCGCTCGCCGCGACCCTCGAGCAACTCGGAGAGGTCGAGGAACGGCTCATCCTGCAGCTGCCCGTCCTCGAGCAACTGCACGGCGCCCGTCTGCTCGAGCACGAACAGGCGTGGGTCGCCCGGCGGCGACACCGCATAGAGCGGACTCGAGAGACCGGAGACAACCTCCGAAAGGCGCAGGGCAGGGGGGCCTTCAGGCTCGGGCTCCGCCGAGGGTGTCGGCACAGGGCCCGCGGTCGGCGCGGGTGTGGGCTCGGCAGTCGGCTGAGGATCCGAACCGCCGCCGCCGCCGTCGTCAGAGGAGCTGTCGCCGCTCGACCCGCATCCGGCGAGGAGCACGGCCAGTACGACGGCCGAAGCCATTCGCGCGCAAGGAGACAAAACCGATCGAATCACGTCTTTCTTCCTTCCGGGTTCCGATGCGCTTCGCAAGCTCGCCGAGCTTGCTTTCTCAGCCATCGCCTGCTCTCCCGACGAGATCCGCACGTACGCACAGGACCTGCGTGTCTCACACGCCGACGTGGACTTGCTCGGCGAGTTCAAGATCTCCGGCCTCCTGGGAAGCCTGGAGCAGGCGGCGATCGAAGCTTCGGCCGATGGAGGCTTCGACCCGGCCCGGTACACGGCCGACGGCCGGGTGTGGCTCGTCCGCCGAACCCGGCTCGAGCGGCTCGTGCCCGTTGGGGGTGGCGACTCTCTGGCGATCTCGACCCACGTGGCCGACTTCCGCCGCGCCCGATCGCTGCGGCGATATGAGGTGCGCCGCACCTCTGGCTACGAAGGCCGCGGCGAGGCCCTCGCAGCCACCGCAAGCACCGACTGGGTCTACTGCGATGTGGACAGTGGGCGCCCAGTCTCGGTCCCCGACGAGATGAAGCTGGCCCTGTTTGGCACCCTCGAGAGTCCGGTCCTCGCACGAGCCCCAAAGGTTACTCCACCGGACGACCCGCCGGCGCGAGTCTTCACGACCGCGGTCCTGCCGAGCCACCTCGACCACATGCAGCACGTAAACAACGCCGTGTGGGCCGATTTCCTCGAGGACGCCGCTTTCTCGCTCTTCTCGAGTCGCGGGTTCGGAATCGAGCAGATGCTGGAGCGGGGCGGTGCACTGCGCATCCGCGACCTCGACCTGGAGTATCTGGGCGACGCGCGCCTCGGGCAATCCCTCCAAGTGCATAGCTGGCTTCCCGGCGACCCCTCGGTGACGACGAGGAGCCCGACGCTCATCCAGACCATTCAACGGGCCGATGGGCAGCGGCTCCTGCGCGCGCGCAGCACCTGGTGCTGGCGAACCAAACCCGGCGTGCTCGGAGGCATACCAGAGCCCTGAATTTGAAAGGTTCTCTTATAGTGGTATAGGACCTTCCCCAATGGCCCGAGCTCCTTTTCCCCATCGTGGGACCGGATGCGGCGCCGAGGCACACCCCGACCTCTTTCCTCCCCTCCTCTCGAGCCTGGTAGCCGCATTGCCGGGACCGCTGCTCGTTCTCGACCGCGAGGAGCGGGTGGCTCTCGCGAGCCCCGCCGCTGGGGGACTGTTCGGCGACAGCGCCGAAAGTCTGGTTGGCCGCCAAGCCACGGCTCTATTTCCAGACGGATTCGCCCAGCCGGCGGCACGGGGGATCCGCAGCTGCGGAGCTCTGCTTCGCGTCGAGATCGCCCGGCGCCAGATGCTGCACGATGGGAAGCCACTCACACTGCTGTGGCTCGAGGACGTCACCGAGTCGCGGCGCTCCGAGGAGACCTTGAAGCGAGACGTCGCACACCTCGAGGAAGCGACCCGGGCCAAGTCCGAGTTCGTGGCCAGCATGAGCCACGAGATCCGGACCCCCATGAACGCGGTCCTCGGGATGACCGACATTCTGCTCGAGAGCGACCTCGACACTTCACAGCGCGAGCTTGCTGAGCGCGTCCGCCGGGCCGGGATGAACCTCATGACGACGCTCAACGACGTGCTCGACCTGGCCAAGGTCGAAGCCGGTCGGCTCGAGATCGAGGCGCGCTCGTTTCCGCTCCGCCCGTGGCTCCACGAGGCCGTCGAGCTCTTCGGCGCGCAGACCCGGAAAAAGGGACTCGCGCTGGTGGAGCACGTCGACGCTGCCGTGCCCGAGATTCTCCAGGGTGACGCCCCACGGCTGCGCCAGATCTTGGTGAACCTGATTGGAAACGCAGTCAAATTCACGACCGCTGGGCAGATTTCGGTCTCGGTGAGCCTGGCGGAGCCCGACGGCGACCTCGTCTTCTCCATCCGTGACACCGGGATCGGCATCGACCCCGAGCACCTCGACCGGCTCTTCGAGCCCTGGGCCCAGGCACGGTCGTCCACTGCGCGGGAATACGGCGGCGCCGGTCTTGGGCTCTCGATTGCCCGCCAACTCGCCGAGCGAATGGGCGGCTCGATCGAAGCCACGAGCAAACCAGGAACAGGGTCTGCGTTCCGCTTCCGGATGCCAATCGAGTCGAAGAAGTCGGCGCATCGCGCGGCGGTGTCGGCGCAGGCCGGTCAAAACCCTCCCTCCCGCGCCCAAAGACTCGCCTGAGAGACGCCGCAGTCGACGACCGTGTTGCGAAGCCGGCTGGAATGGACGGCGCCGGCGAGGTAGACGACGGCCGTGCGATTCTCGTCTCTATTCGCCCCAACGCTGAAGGACGCCCCCACCGATGCGGAGGTCGTGAGCCACAAGCTTCTGGTGCGTGCCGGCATGATCCGCCAGGTCGCCCGTGGGATCTATGACTACCTCCCACTCGGGCTCCGGGTGCTGCGCAACGTGGAGAGGATCGTCCGCGAAGAGATGGACCGTGCGGGTGCCCAGGAGCTCCTCTTGCCGGCCGTCTGTCCCGCCGGACTCTGGCAGGAGAGTGGGCGCTGGGATGTCTACGGCAAGGAACTTCTGCGCCTCAAAGACCGCCACGAGCGCGAGTTCTGCATCGGCCCCACACACGAGGAAGTGATCACCGACGTCGTCCGCAGCGCCGTCCGCTCATACCGCGACCTTCCACTGAACCTCTACCAGGTGCAGACGAAGTTCCGAGATGAGATCCGCCCACGGTTTGGTCTGATGCGGGGCCGAGAGTTCATCATGAAGGATGCGTACTCGTTTCACGCCGACAAGGCCGACTGCGAACGCGAGTACCGCCACATGTACGAGACGTACGAGCGCATCTTCGCGCGCTGCGGGCTCGCGTTTCGCGCAGTCGAAGCCGACACTGGCGCGATTGGCGGAAGCCTGAGCCACGAGTTTCAAGTCCTCGCCGATTCCGGTGAGGACGCGATCGCGGCGTGCAGCAAGTGCTCCTACGCCGCAAACGTCGAGCTTGCCGCACTCGGCGAGGTTTCGGCCGACGCGGTGACCGAGGAAGCCAGCGCCGAGCTGCGGCGCGTTGCCACGCCCAGCAAGCGCACAGTCGAGGACGTATCCTCGTATCTCGAGATCCCCGTCGATCGCTTCATCAAGACGCTGATCTTCCAGAAGGACGATGGCACCGCCGTCGCAGCGCTCGTCCGCGGCGATCAAACCCTGTCGGAGGCGAAGCTCCGCGCGGCGTTGGGCTGCGATTGGGTGCGTCTGGCCGACTCGCACACCGTGGAGAAGGTGACCGGCGCAGCGATCGGGTTTGCAGGACCGGTCGGACTGGAAGCGCCGATCGTAGCCGACCAATCGCTCCACGGGATCCGGGGCGCAGCGAGCGGCGCCAATAGCGACGACGAACACCTGGTCGGGGTGGAGCACGGCCGCGACTTCGGGCCGGGCGTCACGTTCGCCGACCTACGCGAGGCGGTGGCCGGCGATCGCTGTCCGCGGTGCGGTGAAGGCGCGTACACGATTCGCCGGGGCATCGAAGTCGGGCAGGTCTTTTACCTCGGCACGAAGTATTCGAAGGCCCTCGAAGCGACCTTCCTCGACGCTGAGGGACAGACCAGACCCATTGAAATGGGCTGCTACGGCATCGGGATCTCCCGCACGATCGCAGCCGCCATCGAGCAGAGCCACGACGAGAACGGCATCATTTGGCCCCAGCCCCTGTCACCTTACCCGATCGAGATCATCCCGGTCTCTCTCACCGACACTGCCGTCGTCGAGACCACGGAGAAGCTCGAGAGTTCGCTGCGCGAAAAGGGCCACGAAGCTCTGGTCGACGACCGCGACGAGCGCGCGGGCGTCAAGTTCAAAGACGCCGACCTGATCGGCATCCCCCTTCGGGTCACCGTGGGGAAAAAGGGGCTCGAGAAGGGCATCGTCGAACTGAAGCACCGTGGCGACGGCACCGTGGAGGAGATCCCAATCGCAGAGGCCCCAGCGCGCCTCGCGGAGAAAATCGGTTGAAGAAAGTCTCGTCGACTCGCCTAAACCCACTCGAGCGCGCTCGTGAGCGCCTGATCTTCCCGCTTGACGTCCCAACCACGGCGGAAGCCGAAGAGCTGATCACAGCACTCTCGGGCGAGGTCGGCATGTTCAAGGTCGGAAAACAGCTCTTCATGCACGCAGGCCCAGACGTAATCCGCCACCTCCGGGACCGTGGAGAGGACGTTTTCCTCGACCTGAAGTTCCACGACATTCCCCGCACGGTGGCGCGCGCTTCACTCGAAGCCACCCGCCTCGGAGTGAAGATGTTCACACTTCACGCGTCAGGATCGTTCGAGATGATGCGGATGACGGCCCAGCAAGTCCGCCAGGCGTGCCGCCGGGAGAACCTCGAGCGACCGACGATCCTGGCCGTAACGGTTCTCACCAGCCTCAGCGGTGAGGATCTCAAGATGGTCGGAGTGCGCTCTGGAATCATGCCGCAGGTGACGCGCCTCGCAAAGCTTGCCCGCGAAGCCGGCATGAACGGCGTCGTCGCCTCCCCGCTCGAAGTCGAGGAGATCCGCAAAGCATGCGGACGCCGGCTGACGATCGTCACTCCGGGTATCCGCCCACTGAGCTCCGACGTCGAAGACCAGAAACGAGTTACGACACCGGGCGACGCCATCCGGGCGGGATCGGACTACCTCGTGGTGGGCTCGCCCATCCGAAACGCCGACGACCCGGTCCGCGCTGCACGTGAGATCGTAGAAGAGATCGCAGACGCCATGCGTCGCGGGAGAGCACGCCGATGATCCGAATCGCCGCCCTGCTGCTACTCGTCTCCACTCCCGCGCTGGGGGCGATGACGTACAGCGAGCAGGTCTTGGAACGAACCCTCGAGAACGGCTTCGAGATGATCCTGCTCGAAGACCACAAAGCTCCCGTTGCCGTCGTGCAGGTCTGGTACCGGGTCGGCGCGCGCAATGAACTCCCCGGCACGACGGGCCTCTCCCACATGCTGGAGCACATGATGTTCAAGGGGACGCGCCAGAACGGCCCCGGCGAGTACTCCCGCATCATCTCACGAAACGGCGGAGACGAGAACGCGTTCACGTCCGACGACGGCACGACCTACTACGCGAAGATCGCGTCGGATCGAATCGACGTCGAGCTCGAGCTCGAAGCGGACCGAATGCGCAACCTGATCCTCAGTGAGGAACTCTTCGAGCCCGAGCGCCAGGTGGTGATGGAAGAACGCCGCATGCGCGTCGACGACCAACCGATCTCATTCCTTTTCGAGACTCTTGGCGCGCTCACGTTCCTCGAGCACCCCTATCGACAACCGGTGATCGGGTGGGGCTCGGACATCGAGGGTTGGAAGCTCGAAGACCTGCAGCGTCAGTACAACCAGTTCTACCAGCCCAACAACGCCTTCCTGGTCGCGGTCGGGGACTTCGACGCCAAGAAGCTGAGTGACCGCGCCGCCGAACTGTTCGGCCCGATCCCCCGGGGGCCCGCCGCACCGACGGTGCGGGCGCACGAACAAACACCCCGTGGCCCCGCGCGCGTGACCGTCCGGCGACCGGCGAAGCTACCGTTCGTGGCAATCAACCACCGCGCCCCGAATCTGAACCACCCCGACAGCTCCGCGCTCGAAGTGCTCGAGGTCGTCTTGAGCGCCGGCAAGAGCTCTCGCCTCTACCGAGACCTGGTCGAGGAGGGACGCCTCGCCCTCGACGCGAATGCCAGCTACGCCCGCACCGCGATCGACGACAAGACGTTTACGCTCACCGCTCAGGCACAGCCCGGCGTCGCGCCCGCCGACCTCGAGGCGGCTCTGGTGGCCCAGGTCGAGGCGATCCAGAAGACCCCGCCGAGTACCGAGGAACTCGCGCGCGCGAAGACCCAGATCGAGTCCTCGTTCATCTTCTCGCAAGACTCGATGTTCTACCGCGGGCTCATCCTCGGAACCTACGAGCTGGCCGGCGACTGGCGCAAAGCCGACGACTACCTTCCCGGCGTCCGCAAGGTCTCGGCCGAAGACGTCCAACGCGCCGCACAGACGTGGCTCACGGAGAAAAACCGCACCACGGGAACTCTTCTCCCCCAAGCTCCGGCGGCTCGGCCGGCGGAGGCCCCGGCGCCATGAACTTCCGAACCACGATCCAGAGTCTCACGATCGCCTGCACCCTCGCCGCGGCGCAGATGACATCCGCCGCGGGTCCTGAGGTCACGCGCGTCCAGCTCGACAACGGCCTGCGTCTGGTTCTCTCCCAACAGCCGGCCGTTCCGATCGTCGCCATCGACTGTCTGGCGGACGGCGGCTCCCGGGTGGATCCGGGGTCTCTCCCGGGGCTCGCCGCCCTCACCGGCGCGCTGCTCGAAGAGGGGACGAAAGGCCGCAGCGGACAGGACATCGCCAAGCAGATCGATTCGCTCGGCGGCTCGTTCTCCACCGGAACCGCCAGCGACTGGGTCAACGTGGGAGCAAGCGTGCTCGCTCGAGACTTCGACACCGGACTCGACCTGGTCACCCGAAGCTTGCGCGAACCCACCTTCCCCGAGGAAGCCGTCGAGCGCTTGCGCGCCGACACGCTCGGAGAGCTACAAGCCTCGGAGGAACATCCGGGCTACGTCGCCAGCCGCGGCTTCCACCAGGCGCTGTTCGGCGACGCGCCCTACGGCCACCCCGCCCACGGCACCGAAGAGTCCGTGAGGGCCATCAAGCGCAGCGAGATCATCGCGTACCACGCCAACTGGATCGTCCCGGAGCGAACGATCTGCGCGATCGTCGGCGATGTGAAGCCGAATCGAATGGAAGAGGTCGCGCGAAAGAAGCTGGGCTCATGGAAGCGCGGCGACTCGCCCCCCGAGCCCAAGCCGGCGACCCCGCCACCCGCGCGCGACGTGCTCGTCGACATGCAGACGACACAAGCAAACATCGTGATCGGCGAGATCGGTGTCGACCGGAAAAACCCCGACTTCTTCTCGATTCGACTGATGAATCACATCCTAGGAGGTGGTGGGTTTCAGTCTCGCCTGGTCGACACCGTGCGCGACGAGAACGGGCTGGCGTACTCGATTCACAGCCGTTTCGGCTCGAACCGGTTCCCAGGCGCCTTTCGGGTCGTCCTGCAGACCAAGGTGGAGAGTGCGAAAGCCGCGATCGACCTCGTTCGAGCGGAGATCGCCAAGATCCACGAGAGCGGCGTGACGCAGGAGGAGCTCGAAGCGGCACAGGATTATCTGACGGGCAACTTCCCGCTCAGTCTCGACTCCACGTCAAAGCTCACCGGCTTCCTGGCTCAGATCGAGTACTTCGGCCTCGGGAACGACTACATCGAGTCGTACGGAGATCGCGTGCGCGCCGTCACGACCGACCAGGTCGCGAGCGCTGCGAGCAAGTATTTGCATCCAGACGCACTCGTGCAGGTCGTCGTGGGCCCCAAGGAGAATCTCGCGGCTCAAGGCCTCAAAATGACCCCTTGAACGTCTCAAGCCGTCCATCTTTACGGCCGAAAACTCCAGGAGTGAGCGACTCGTACCTTGACTCCCCACTCACCGGCAATTACCTCAGCCCCATCGTGGCACTGTGGTGCCTACGGAGGTAGTGGGAATGCAAACCGCGAGCGTGTCCTGAAGGTCCTGCCCAGGGTGCAAAAACGTCGCAGTAAGACCCCCGCCCGCGCGGCGAAGAAGAAGGCAGCCGCCAAGAAGGCGCCTTTGAAAGCGAAGACCAAGTCTTCCGCCGCGAAGAAGAGCAGTGCGCGCAAAGCCGCGCCCAAGAAGGCGAGTGCCTCCACTCGGACGTCCGCCAAGGTTGCGAGTAAGAGCGCCGCGAAAAGCGCGACCAAGACGAGCAAGGCGACAGCCTCGAAGAAGAGGACTTCTGCGAAGGCCGGCGAAGTCACTCTCGTCTCCGTCGACAAGCGCGACGATCCGAAGCTGAAGAAGCTCATCGAACTAGGCAAAGAGCGCGGCTTCCTCACCGCGAACGAGCTCAGTCAGGGACTGCCCAAGCAGCTCGCCTCGGCCGAGGAGATCGACGGCGTGATGTCGATGCTCGGTGAGATGGACATCGAAGTCGTCGAAAGTACCGAGACCGAGGCCGGTGTCGACTTCGCCGCCGACGACAAGGAGGATTCCGGGGACTGGACGGCCGAGGAGCCCGAGACCCCCGAGCCGGCGACGCCAACGAAGCGAACCACCAAGGCTGCATCCACCGCGACGAGCGGGACCACGGCCGACACCTCGGACCCGGTCCGGATGTACCTGCAGGAGATGGGCGGCGTCCCGCTCCTCTCCCGTGAGGAAGAAGTCACGATCGCCAAGCAGATCGAGTCCGGCGAGAACGAGGTCAAAGAGACCATCTTCTCGATCCCTCTCGCCCTGCAGTACGTCGTGATGCTCATGCAGAAGCTCAAGGACGGCGATCTGAGCTCCAACGAGGCGTTCGGCGACGACGAAGACCCGAAGTCGGACGAAGAGAAGTCCGACGAACCCGACGATCGCGAACAGCAGCGCATCGAGTCTTTTCTCAAGCACCTCCCCGGCCTGAAGAAGCTCAGTACCGAGCGGGCGCGGCTCGAGCTGGCCAGTCGCGGACGCAAGAGCGCGACCGACGTCACGAAGCTCGAAAAGAAGCAAGAAGCGCTCGGCGAGAAGATCAAGGACGCGCTGTACGCGATGCCGCTCAACCGCAAGCACATCGAAGATGTCGGCGAGAAGCTCAAGGAGGCTGTCGCACTCATCGAGCGTCCGCGCGACCACATGCGTAGCGTGCGCCGTCGCACTGGCAAGTCCGAAGACGATCTGCAGAAGTTGCTGCGAAAGGTGAAGACGACCGACCGCTCTACCGCGACGGGAGTGAGCCGCTCGCTGCGAATTTCGGCCGACGATGTGCTGGAGCTCGCGCAGAACGTCCGCGAAGGAAAGGCACAGGCAGCGGTCGTCGAGAAGGAAGTCGGCATGTCCAGCGAGGCGCTGCGCCAAGCCGTCGACCGCTTCCGCCGCGGCGAGTGGAAGGCCTCGGAAGGCAAGCGTGCGCTCATCGAAGCGAACCTTCGCCTCGTGGTCTCGATCGCCAAGCGTTACACGAATCGCGGCCTCGGCTTCCTGGACCTGATCCAGGAGGGCAACATCGGGCTCATGCGCGCTGTCGAAAAGTTCGAGTACCAACGCGGCTACAAGTTCTCGACGTACGCGACGTGGTGGATTCGGCAGTCGGTGTCGCGCGCGATCGCGGATCAGGCACGAACGATCCGCATCCCGGTGCACATGATCGAAACGATCAACAAAGTGCTCCGAACCTCGCGCTACCTCGTCCAGCAGCTCGGCCGCGAGCCGACGCCCGACGAAATCGCGACGCAGATGGAGATGCCGGTCGACAAGGTCCGCAAGGTCTTGAAGATCGTCAAAGAGCCGGTGTCTCTCGAGACCCCGATCGGCGACGACGAAGAGAGCGCTCTCGGCGATTTCGTCGAAGACCGCCAGAGCGTGTCCCCGGCGGACGCAGCGATGGCGATCAGTCTCGAAGAACAGACCCGCAAAGTTCTCGCGACTCTGACGCCCCGGGAGGAGCAGATCCTCCGCATGCGATTCGGAATCGGCGAGCGGTCGGACTTCACTCTGGAGGAAGTCGGCCAGCGCTTTGCGGTGACCCGCGAACGAATCAGGCAGATCGAAGCCAAGGCCCTGCGAAAACTCCGCAACCCGGCCAGGGCCCGATCGCTTGAAACCTTCGCTGGATAGCGCATATCTGGAAGTAGGTTTTTGGCGTGATCTCCCAGGGCGCCCGACCGATGGGGTCGGACGTGGATGTTGTGTGGTGGTGGCAGGAGGTGTCCCATGGAGAGCAGTCTGGAGAAGGACCTTAGAGAGTGGCGTGAGAACCGGGGCCGCGAGATGGATGCGATGGCCACCTCACGCGAACAGCTCTTCGCACTCCCGCAGGTCCCGTCCTTCAACAAAGGCGGCCGCCGCGTGCGGGTGAACGGACAAGAAGTCGTCGTCGTGAGCAAAGCGCGACGACCGCTGCCGTCCTGAGATCCACCCGGCGGCAAGATTGCCGCCAGCACCGAGTTCTGGCGCACCAACCGACACTTTCTAGGCCTACGCCGCTGATCCGATCTGCTCGCGACCGCGAGCGGAACCCGTTCCTCCTCGTGGGCGAACGAGCGCCGTCGTAACCGGGCCGACATCGCCTACTGAGTCGAAAACGACTCAGTAGGCGACCTTCTGTGCCACCCGAGACACGCCTTCATGGCACACGTGGCGCACTCCCTTTGGGGAAACACGGGAAACCTGGCGGTTTTCCGACCGGCTGAGCTGGCACGAGCGATGCAATGTACTCGCCTCGTCCCCCGACACCCCTCGGGCCCTGCCGGTCTCCCCCCTCCCATCGGCAGGGCCCACCCCCCTCTCTCCCCATCGCCGGCGGTTTCATCGCCAGAGCGCACCTGGAGAGCCCGGTTTCGCACCAACGTCACCCCATTCTCCGCGTTGCGAGCAGTCAAAGGCGTGCTAACGCTAATGACGCGCCGCCGGACGATTAGAGCCCCTCACGTATTAGCCATTCCGGTAATCCCTCCGAAGTATTAGATATGCACATCGAGACCCTGAAGGTCTTTTGCGACCTCGTAGACACCGGGAGCTTCTCGGTGGCCGCGGCGCAGAATTTCGTCACGCAGTCCGCCGTGAGTCAGCAGATTCGAACGCTGGAGACGCGCTACGGACGCAAGCTCGTAGAGCGAGCGAAACGGCGGGTCCGGCCCACTCCGGCGGGCGAGATCTTCTACGAGATCAGCAAGGACATCGTCTCGCGCTACCACGATCTCGAGGGGCGGCTGCAGGCGTTCGCGAACATCGTAGCCGGCACCGTGCGCGTCGCGACGGTGCACTCCGTGGGCCTCTACGAGTTCTCCGAGGAGCTCAAGCGTTACGTCAAAGCGTACCCGAACGTGAACGTTCGACTCGAGTACAAGAAGTCGAATCAGATCTATGAAGATGTTCTCGCCGGGACGCTCGACGTGGGTGTCATCGCGTACCCGAGCAAGCGCCCTCAGGTGAAGCTGATCCCGTTCCGAGAGGATCGGCTCGTGATGATCTGCAACCCTTCGCACGCACTGGCCAAGCTACGCTCCGTATCGATCCGAAAACTCGACGGGCAGAACTTCGTGGGCTTCGAGAAGGACATCCCGACCCACAAGGCAATCGAGCGCGCGTTCCAGAAGCACAACCTTCGCGTCCACTACGTAGCCGAGGTCGACAACATCGAAGTGATCAAACGGATCGTCGAGGTCGGGACGGGCATTTCCATCGCCCCCGAGCCGGCGGTGCGCCCCGAGGTGCGCAACAAGTCTCTCGTCGCGGTTCCATTCAACGACGAGACGTTCGTGCGCCAACTCGGCATCATCCACAAGGAGGGCAGGCACTTCTCACCTGCCGCCGAGAAGTTCATCGAGATGCTGACGACCGAACCCGACGGGGCGACGAAGGCCGGGGAGCAAAGTTGACCCGCGTCGCCTGAGGGCCCCCCAAGCCCCGGAGCACCCCTAGCTCGGCATCCAGGTGCACGAGCTCGCGAAGTCGAAGCAGGCGCGCCATCCGCCCTTCGTCCGCTGGGGCCCACAGGAGCGCCTCGCGACGACGTGTCCGGCGCCCCAGAGCTTCTCGCCACCCGCCGCGAGCCGTCGGTGGCTCCGTCGCCGAAGACACGTTCGCGCCGAGCGCCAGCCGGATCAGAAGGCTGCGCCGCAGCAGCCCCCCGCCCGGGCGGGGATGCGAGAGCCAGCGAAGCAACTCGCGCGAGCCTTCCGGTGTGAGTCGATAGAGCTTGCGCGTACGCCCGCGTCCGGCGTCCTCCTTCAAGGCCCGAACCCAGCCCCCTCGCTCGAGCCCCGCGAGGACGGCGTAGATGCGCGAGCTCGAGCATTGCCGGGCCGTCGGCAAGACCTGCGCAACGCGAGCATGAATCTCGTATCCATGCGCCTGCGCATCCGCGATGACGGCCAACGCGACGTGTTTGAGCCCCATCGCGCGAGCCTGATGCGCGATGCTCTCCACGGCAACCCAAGAGGGGTGGATCTATGTCAGAAGAGGCAGAACTTCGGTCCCAAAGAGCTCGATCTGCTCGCGGCTCCCCCAGTCTCCGAACATGACGACGAACTCGTCGACCCCGATCGCACGCCGCGCACGCAAGCCGTCTGCGACCTTCTCGGGCGATCCCACGTGGACGTCGCCGTCGAATTGCGCGAACCCCCCGAGCGAAGCGCGGGCGCGCTCGACTTCCCGACGGATCTCCTCCTCGCTTCGCCCTACGACGGCCACGACCTGCTCGGAGACTACGATCGCCGACGGATCCCGACCAATCCGCTCGCACTCCGACACGAGCGTGGCGCGCTTCGTGGCCAGGTCACGCCAGGCAGGGTTCGGGCAGTTCCAGACGTCCGCAAAGCGCGCCACCAAGCGGAGGAACCGATCGCTCGACCCACCGAGGAGAATCGGAAGCCGCTCGGGCTTGGGCAAATGCGGCGCATCCCGAACGGTGTGGTGCTTGCCCTCGAACGTGGTCCGCTCCTCCGTCCACATGCCCCTGAGGATCTCCAGGGTCTCCTCCAGCTGCTCCAGCCGCTCCCGGGCCGTCGGGACCGTGTATCCGTAGGCGCGATACTCCTCGTCCATGTAGCCCGCCCCAAGACCGAGGACGACCCGGCCGACGGCGATCTCCGCCAATGTCGCTGCCATTTTCGCAAGCAGCCCCGGCGGCCGGTAGGAGTGGCACATGACCAGAGGCCCAAGCCCAATCCGCTCCGTCGAGGTCGCCAAGGCCGTCAGGGCCGTCCAGGCCTCCAGATGGTCGCGGTCGGGCGCGCCCGGGAACCAGAAGTGGTCGTCGACCCAACAGGAATCGAAGCCCTCGGCCTCGGCCAACCGGACCCGCCCGAGCAGATCCTCCCAGGTGAGCCCCACGAGGGGCAGGAACACGCCAAAGCGCGGCCGATTCGGAGAAGTGGCCATGGGCCAATCCACCCCGTCTCCTTCCGGCTTGCAAGTCGATGGTCGTGGAGACGCAAAAGAACAGGGGCGTTGACAATGCGCAGGCCGAAACCGAGCATCTGTCGAGAATTGGGCGTTCTCACGCCCGCAAGGAGAAGCACTTGGCGGTAAATCGAGAGTTCAGTGTCGCTGTGATCGGCGCCACCGGTGTGGCCGGGCAGCAATTCGTGGAGGCCCTGCGGGGCCACCCCTGGTTCCGGATCACGGCCGTCGCAGCGTCACCCCGCTCCGCGGGCAAGAGCTTCGCGGACGCCTTGCGCGACCCCAGCGGCTCGAGCCGCTGGTATTGCGATCAACCGCCCGACGAAGACGTCCTCCGCCTCACCGTCGAGGATGCGGCCGAGTTCGATCCCGAGAGTGTCGACGTCGTCTTCACGGCG
Source organism: Deltaproteobacteria bacterium (assembly GCA_029262355.1). Taxonomy (GTDB): domain Bacteria; phylum Desulfobacterota; class Binatia; order UBA12015; family UBA12015; genus VGTG01. The sequence goes on along the minus strand of JAJCZO010000126.1, from coordinate 4,752 downwards.
ATCGAGAGTGATGCGGCAAAGGAGCTCGAGCCGCGCCTTGCGCTCCACCGCCCCGTCTTCTCGACCGCGTCCGCGTTCCGATACGAGCCCGACGTCCCCATCATCGTGCCGGGCGTGAACCTCGAACACCTCGAGATCATTGCCGAGCAGAGGCGCGCTCGGGGATGGAAAGGTTTCGTCGTGCCGCTGCCAAACTGCACGACCGTAGGGCTCGTTGTGACACTGAAGCCGCTCCTGCACGCGTTCGGTCTGCGTCGCGTCTTCATGACCTCCATGCAGGGGCTCTCCGGGGCCGGCCGTTCCCCCGGCGTCCCGGCGATGGACGTGCTCGACAACATCGTCCCGTTCATCCCCGGTGAAGAAGAGAAGGTCGCAAAGGAGACCGGAAAGATTCTCGGGAGCATCGTGAACGGCGCGTTCGAGCCCCACTCGGTCCCCGTGCGGGCAACGTGCACGCGGGCCAACATCCTCGAAGGACACACCGAGGCCGTTCAGGTCGAGCTCGAACGCGACACGTCGGCGGACGCGGTGCGTGCAGCGTTCGACGAGTACGGACGCGACATTTGCGGCCGAGGGCTTCCGTCGGCACCGGACCGCTTGATCCAGGTCCACGACGACCCCTACCGGCCGCAGCCGCGCCTCGACCGCAATGCCGGGGGTGGCATGACCACCTCGGTGGGGCGAATTCGGCTCGATGACCAAGGGCTGCGCTACATTCTGGTGTCCCACAATACGAAAATGGGAGCAGCCAAGGGCGCCGTCCTCGCCGCCGAACACATGGCGGAAGAAGGTTCCCTCTGAGCACGAGATCGGGCCTAGCAGCAATCGTGGAGGACGGTTAGGCTTTCAACGAAGTCCAATGGCGAGTCCCGAAAAAGGCGATGATACCGCTGTCGTCACTCGGACCACGACAGAGAAGAAGGTCGAGCGTCCCAAGCTCTACAAGGTCCTCCTACATAACGACGATTACACGACGAGAGAGTTCGTCGTGTGGATCCTGGAGATCGTCTTCCACCGAGGCGATACCGAGGCCGTTCAGATCATGCTTCACGTGCACAACAAGGGAGTCGGCGTCGCGGGCATCTACCCGCATGACGTGGCCGAAGCCAAGGTGCGCCGAGTGACCGAACTGGCGGAGCAGAACGAGTTCCCACTGCTGACGACGATGGAGCCAGAGGAATGACGCCTCCCTCCATCACGACCGAGCTGCAGGCCTCCCTGCGCCAGGCGATCGAAGATGCCCGCAAGCGGCGTCACGAATACCTCACGCTCGAGCATCTCCTTCTCGCACTCGTCGACAATCCCCAGGTGAAGAAGATGTTCGGATCGCTCGAGGTCGACAGCGAGGAAGTGCGCAAAGACCTCGAGAAATTCCTTCAAGAGAGCCTCGAGACGATTCCACCGACGATCGACTACACGCCGCAAGAGACGCCAGGCATTCAGCGTGTTCTCCAGCGGGCTGCCGTCCACGCGCTCAACGCCGAGCGCAGCGAGATCGACGGTCCCGCCGTTCTCGTGGCCTTCTTTCGCGAGCCGAGCTGCCACGCGCTGTACGTTCTCGAGCAGCAGGGCCTTACGCGGCTCGAGGTACTGCGTTGGGTGTCGCACGGAGCCGACCCCGATGGCCTCGGAGGCGCGGGCTCCGACCGGTCCGACGACGCCCTCTCGGGCACGCCGGAAGAGTTGTCGCTCGGCGACGACGACGAAGCGCCGGTTCGAGACCCCCTCGAGAACTATACGACGGACCTCCTCGCCAAGGCGGAGGCCGGCCAGATCGACCCGCTCGTCGGGCGCGAGGAAGAACTCGATCGGACGATCCACATTCTCGCACGTCGGCGAAAGAACAACCCAGTCTTCGTCGGCGAGCCCGGTGTCGGCAAGACCGCGATCGTCGAGGGGCTCGCGCGACAAATCCACGAGGGCAGAGTGCCCTCGGCCCTGAAGGACGCGACGATCTACGCGCTCGACATGGGCGCACTCATCGCGGGCACGAAGTTTCGGGGTCAGTTCGAAGAACGCATCAAGGCCGTCATCAAGGCACTCGAAGAGAAGCCCGGCGCCATCCTGTTCATCGACGAGATCCACACCATCGTCGGCGCAGGCGCTACGAGCGGCGGTACGATCGACGCGTCGAACCTCCTGAAGCCTGCTCTCGCGAGCGGCGAGCTCCGCTGCATCGGTGCCACCACGTACGGCGAGTACAAGGCGAGCTTCGGACGCGATCGCGCGCTCGAACGACGTTTCCAGAAGATCGACATCCGAGAGCCGTCCATCGAGGAGACGTTCGAGATCCTGAAGGGTCTCCGCGCGAGCTACGAAGAGCACCACGACGTGAAATACACCGACGATGCACTCGAGGCCGCCTCGGAGCTGTCGGCCAAGCACATCAACGATCGCCACTTGCCGGACAAGGCGATCGACGTGATCGACGAAGCCGGTGCGGCGGATCGCATCCTCGAAGAAGACAAGCGCACAAAGAAGGTCGGTGCGCCGCAAATCGAGGCGATGGTCGCCCGTATTGCGCGGATCCCCGAGAAGAACGTCTCAACCAGCGACCGCGAGCAACTTGGGAACCTCGAGCCCGAACTCAAGAAGGTCATCTTCGGGCAGGACCCCGCGATCGACCAGCTCGCATCCGTCATCAAGATGCAGCGCTCCGGCCTCGGCCACGAACAACGTCCGATCGGCTCGTTCTTGTTCGCGGGCCCAACCGGGGTCGGCAAGACCGAACTGGCCAGGCAGCTGGCGATAATCCTCGGCGTCGAGCTGCTCCGCTTCGACATGAGCGAGTACATGGAGAAGCATACGGTCTCGCGGCTGATCGGCGCCCCTCCCGGCTACGTCGGCTTCGACCAGGGCGGGTTGCTCACCGACGGCGTCCGCAAGAATCCGTACGCGGTCATCGTTCTCGACGAGATCGAGAAGGCACACCCGGACCTGTTCAACGTTCTGCTCCAGGTGATGGATCACGCGACGCTGACGGACAACAACGGGATCAAGGCGGATTTCCGCAACGTAGTCTTGATCCTCACCACGAACGCCGGCGCACGAGAGATCAACGCCAAGTCCATCGGTTTCACGGGCAAGGAGTCTGCGGGCAACGCGAAGGCCGCGATCGATCGCACCTTCTCTCCTGAGTTCCGCAATCGACTCGATCAGATCGTGATCTTCGACATGCTCGAGCCCGAAGCGATCGCGAAGGTCGTCGACAAGAACCTGATCGAGGTCCGCCAGCAGCTCGAGGAGAAGAGCGTCACTCTGGAGCTTACCGCAGCCGCTACGAAGCACCTCGCCGAGAAGGGCTTCGACCGACTCTTCGGAGCCCGCCCGATGGCCCGTCTCATCGAAAAGGAAATCAAGAAGCCGCTCGCCGAGGAGATCCTCTTCGGCCGACTCCGCAACGGCGGCCACGTGACCGCCGACCTAAAGGACGACGAGCTCACGCTGACCTACAAGGAAGCTTCCTAGGCAAGAGCCACCTTACTTTCGAGATGTACCGCCAGCCCGAGCCCACCCACGATACGATCGAAGTTCCGGGCGTGGACGTACCTCCGGGAGTCCTTCCCCGTAGCGAGGTCGGTGACCATGGCCGAGGTCAGTCGACGCCCGTGTCGTCTGTGATCTGGGCGACAGAGGCAGGCGGAGCGCTGCGCCGCCACGACCGGCAGCGGCCCGGGCATACACGAACGGCACTCAGGCCATAATCGAAGCTGGTCTGAGCAACGACACCCGGATAAAGAAATGGAGAGCGGCGACCGATCGACCCCGTTGAATTCCGGGGCCGCGACGGCCGCGTAGGGGGACAGCACGATGGCCGACATCGACAAGCAGTTCGAACTCCGCCAGCTTCTCAAGGCGTATCGGAAGGGGCTGATCTCGGACGAAGTCTTCGAGGATCAGATGCGGGAGATTCAGCTGGGAGGGAGCCCCCCTGCAGCCGAGTTCGCGCCTCCTCCCCCGCCGGCCCGCACGTACCATGTGCGCGACAAGACGTTCACGAGCGAGCGCGACATGCTCGTCTGCTTCCTCGACGAGTTTCGGGCCGGGGAAGCCTTCGGTGGAGTGGTCTTCTCTCTGTGGGCCGAGGTGGCAAAGAACCCTGCGATCCGAGGTGGACTGCGCGCGGTCTGCGAGCGCGAGGCGATGCACGGCCGTGTCCTGGCCGCCCGCCTCAGTGAGATCGGCGCACAGCCCAGCGCGACTCTTCCCGAGAGCTTTCGCGAGAAAGCCCGTGCGCGCCTCGGCTCGGCCCACGTCTCGGATGCCGACAAGGTCTCGGATTTTCTGAAGCAGATCCCCGACGCGGAGGCCGCCGTCGCCCCGATCCGCGAGGTCATCGGCCAGGTCGAAGACGACGTCGAGAGCTGCGCCCTCCTCGCCGGCATCCTGGAGGACGAGTTGGCAACGATTCGCTGGTTCCACGAAACCGGCAAGGCGCTCGGGATCTCAGCGAACAACACCGCTGCCGGCAATGAGGCGCCCGCACCGTAGCGCACCCCATTCCGACCGATTGACCGCTTCGGGCTCGGTCCCCACCCCCCAGCTCTGCTAGGCCTTCATGCACCGAAAAGGGGGGCTTCATGCACGATCTGGTCATTCGAAACGGCACCATCGTCGACGGCACAGGCCGAGAGCGGTTCGAGGGCGACGTCGCCATCAACGACGGCACGCTGACAGCGGTCGGCGATGTCTCGGGCAAGGGCAAGCGCGAGATCGACGCGCGCCACCAGATCGTCTCTCCCGGGTGGGTCG